>VBCK01000098.1 GCA_005882215.1 Betaproteobacteria bacterium
ATCCGTAGCGGCGCTGCTGATCTGCGGGCCAGCCGCGATGGCCCAGACACCGCCCGGCGCCGGCCAGAATCCATCCGCAGGTGGCGAGGAAAACGCGCTTCAGCAAGTGATCGTCACGGGCACCACGTCGAGTTCGCGCAGCCTGCTGACTTCGTCCGCGGATGTCACGCCCATCTCCGCAGCCGACCTTGCGCTCAAGGCGCCACGCAGCACCGACGATATCCTTGAATTGATTCCCGGGATGTTCGTCGAGGGCACGGCCGGCGCGGTTTCGAACAACTATTCGGTCCGTGGCCTCCAGGGTGGCGGTCAAAGCTTCATCATGTTCCAGGAAGACGGCTTGCCGATCATTTACGGCGGGGGCAATCCCGACGAGTACTTCTCGTACGACATCACCATCGACCGCGTCGAGGCGGTGCGCGGTGGCAGTTCGGGCATCCTGACCACCAATGGCGCGGCTGCCACCGTCAATTTCATATCCAAGCAGCCGAACTTCACCCGCGAAGAGGGTGCGCTCAGGCTCGGCGCAACGACGTACAACGACCGGCGTGCGGACTTCTATTATTCGGCGCCGATCATCACGGACGTCGCCTTCAATATAGGCGGATACTTTGACTCAACCCGGGGCACGCGGGATTCCGGATTCACGTATCAGACCTACCACGTGAAGGGAGCGATCAAAAAGCGGTTCGAGGACGGCGGCTATATCATGCTGACGGGCAAGGTGGGCGACCAGCATGATCCTTACTACGCGGACATGCCCTTCAAGTTCGGGTCCAACGGCAAGCCCGGCAACGTGCCTGGTCTGGATGTGCTCAACGACAATATCGCGGGCCCCGCGTTCGGCAATATCGGAGTCCCGGACTCGTGCGCGACCGGCAATTGCATCCGGAATTTCCGGCTGATCGACGGGATCCATGCAGACACCAAGCAGATCAGATTCGACCTCGAGCTGCCCATCAAAGAGGGATTCAGCGCCTTCGGCAAGGCGCACTATCTGTCCTACAAGTGGGACTTCAACGGCGTCTTTCCCGGCAGTGGTGTCGGCAACGCGGGTCTGACCAACGCTACCCAGTACCTGAGGGGTGGAACCACTTCTCCGATTCACGACTTGCTGGTGGCTGGAATGGCGGCTTATCCGAATGCCGCGCAGTTCGGATTCCAGGACATGACGACCGGCCAGATCATTGCGGCTTCGAATACTGCGGCTTTAAATGCCTTGAACGGCAACGGCCTGATGGAACAGACCTGGCTCAATCACCAGCTGCAAACCGGCTACGATGTTTCCAGCAACTTCGGCGGGCGCTGGGAGGCGACCAGGGGCGAGATCGCCAACTCCCTGACCGTCGGGGTGATGTACTTCGAGACGTGGCGTACCAATGATCAGTCGGCGGTCGCTCATGTGATCAACGGCGTGTCTCCGCAGTCGCACATCTACAACGTGGTCCCGCTCAATAGCGCAGGTCAAGTGGTCGGCTCCCTGACCGACAATGGGCTCGTGTCGTACGGTGATTGGGGCCAGGGCATCTGGAGCGACAAGGGCGAGTCGACCTCCTTCTATTTCAACGACGAGATGACGATCGCGGAGCGGCTGCACGTGGACTTCGGTCTGCGCTACGAAGAGCTGCACGATGACTATTTCAACGGCAACACGGCGGCGACCGGGACGGTGCCAGTCGGCCCCGTCGGCAGCGGGCTGTTTCCTGTAGCCAACCCGTGGGACGGCACGCTGACCGAAACCAAGACCAGCCACTCGAAGACGGCCAGCAGTGTCGGAGTGAACTATGTGCTGACTCCGAACTTCTCGGTGTATGGCCGCTACGCATTGGGGTTTCAGATGAGCCCTGGCGGCGGCAGCCCGGCGCCCGACGCAACCAGTGTGACGCTTTACGAAGGGGGCCTGCGCTACGAAGGGTACGGCCTGGTGGGCTCCGTGACCGGGTTTCATACGGCATTCGACAACCAGTTTTACCAGTTCCCGGACCCGCAGCATCCGGCCAATCTGGACACGTTCGAGGCGGACATGCGAACCACTGGCGTGGAGCTCGATCTGGATTACCGCCCGGTGCGGTACTTCCGGCTCAATGCGTTCGGCGTGTACCAGACGCCGGAAACCACCAATGCGTCGCTTAACGGGGTTGGCCAACCCGGCTTCAACGGCCTGACGCCGCAGCACACGCCGAAGAAGCTGTTTACCATCACGCCGGAATACCTGTTCCCCGGTGGCAGGGGTGACCTGTACCTGCGCTACAAGTACATCGGCCAGTTCTTCGCGGACAGCGGCGATGGACTCTCGATTCCAGGATACGGGGTATTCACCATCGGGTCGATCTACAACCTGACGTCGAAGCTCCAGCTGAACGTGAGCGTCGACAATCTGACCAACGTGATCGGGATAACCGAAGGCAACCCTCGGCAGGGTGCAACGCAGACGGCGTCCAACGGCTATTTCTACGGGCGTGGCATCACGGGTCGGAACGCTCTGATCAGCTTGACTTACAGCTTCTGACGCTCGGACGAGCCGATGATGGCCGGCGCGTCGCGCGAGCAGCCGGCGCGGGCGACTGGATCCGTCGCCGCGAGCAGTCGAGACGGTAAGCGGGGAAACGCCTTGCGCAGCTCTCCCGCCGGTCGCGTCGGCGCGACCATGGCCATCGCTTTCCTGCTGCATGGTTCGGCCGCGCAAGCGCTGGCCGAAACCCCACCAGGACCAGAGCTCGGTTTTGAAGTTCGCGAAGGGCTGAACATCAACCGTTTTTTCAGGGACGGCCTGGTGGCCGCTCACCTGGTGCTGCGATCCGGCAGGGATCCCAGAATTCTGATCGCATTTCCGGCCGGCAACAGCGCCGTGGGCCTTTGGTTTTCTCGCCTGCAGAAAGCCGCCAACTGGGAGGTGACTCGAGAGCCGCAGCCCGTCGTGCTGGCTGACGCGAAGGGTCGTTTCCTTTACGGTATCTCGACGCAAGCGCGGGTCGGCGCGCGCGAGTTGACGATCGTTCAGGCTGTTCTATCCAATGTTCGGGTGTTGCGCGATTATCAGGCGGTAGGGACTGTGCCTGCCGGCATCACTGCCGATCCGGTCACGCAGGGCCAAAGCATCACCTGGGCGCGCGATCGGATCGATGGCGCCCCGGGCTATCGGCTGACGCTGGAAGTCATCGAGGGCGATGTGCAGCACGGACGTATCAGCGCAGGCAAGGACGGCAGGATCGGGCTGAGGATTACCGCCGCCAGCGGCGAAACCCCGTTGTTTCCGCTATACGGTCCGCGTCTGTTGAACGAGACCGCCGGCCCGGACGCAGCCGCGCGCAATACCCTCTCCTTTCTCAGCTACCAGGAAAAGTTTCTCGCCGGATCCTGGCGGTTCAACACGTATTTCGGACGGGATACCCTGATGTCGGCCCGAATGCTGATGCCAGCACTGACCCCGGAGGCGCTTGACGCCGGGCTGGGCGCGGTTCTGCGGCGACTATCGGACCAGGGTGAGGTGGCACACGAGGAGGACATCGGCGAATTCGCGATTCTGGATCACCTGCGATCCGATGGATCCCGGTCCGACGCTCCGGTATTCAACTACAACATGGTTGACGGCAATTACATGCTGGCGCCGGTGGCGAGTGGATGGCTGCTGGAAGATGATCGGGGTCGCCAACAGGCGGTGCCGTTCCTGGCCGGCACCGACGGACGCGATGGCGACCATTCCACCCGGAAAGGCGAAGACCTGGTTGCCAATCTGCGGCTCGTGTTGAACGGCGCATCGGCCTTCGCCCGGGATCCTCAGGTGTCGCATCTGATCGGCTTGAAGCCTGGCCTGACGTCTGGCAACTGGCGCGACAGCGGGGAAGGTCTCGGACGCGGGCGCTATCCCTACGACGTGAACGCAGCTCTGGTGCCGGCCGCGCTGGAGGCCGCAGGCCGGCTCTACGCTAGCGGATTACTCGATCCCTATCTGAACGAGGCCGATCGGCCGTTGTTCTCGCAGGCGTCCGTTTTCGCGAAACTCTGGCGCGAGCGAGCCCCGCCGCTGTTCGACGTCCGTGTGCCGCGCGCTGCGGCGGTCGAAGCGATCAGGGCTTATTCGGCCTCGGTGGGGTTGCCCGCTGGACCCGCGGTGACCGCGCTGGATCCGGGCGAGGTGCGGTTCCATGCGGTCGCCCTGGATGCATCAGGATCGCCGGTGCCGGTGATGAATTCCGACGAAGGATTTGCGCTGTTGTTCGGCGAGCCCGATGCGGAAAGCCTGGACCGGGTCGTCACCGTGCTGATCCGCCCCTTTCCGGCCGGCCTGATGACGGACGTGGGTATGTTGGTGGCGAATCCGGTGTTCTGTACATCTGAGGTCCAGGCTCGATTCAGCCGGAATGCCTATCACGGTACGGTCGTGTGGTCCTGGCAACAGGCACTCTTCGCCGCCGGCCTGGAGAGGCAACTTCGGCGCAAGGACGTTCCGGACAAGGTACGGATCCACCTGCTCCAGGCTCAAAAAATCCTCTGGTCCGCTATCGAAGCGTCGCGCAAAATGAAAAGTTCCGAATTGTGGTCGTGGTCGCGTTCCGGCGGACGCTTCAGGATCGCACCGTTCGGAGCGGCGGGAGCGGACGCCGACGAGTCCAACGCGGCACAGCTTTGGAGTACGGTTTATCTGGCAGTGCGGCCACCGGCAATGCCGCGCTAGGACCGAGGTCCTCCACGCCTACCGGCAATTCGCGTCGGTGCCGTTTCGCCGCTGTCGAAGGGGATGAAAGGGTGAACGAAAACAGAGTAAGAAGGATCGGCATCCTGGGTGGAGGAACTGCAGGCTGGATGACAGCGTCCGCACTGTCCAAGGCGATCGGGCCGCGGGTCCAGACCTTTCTGATCGAGTCCGACGAAATAGGAACGATCGGAGTCGGAGAGGCGACGATCCCGACCATTCACTGGTTCAATCAACTCACCGGACTGAACCACAATGAGTTCATGCGAGAGACGAAGGCGACCTACAAGCTGGGGATCGAATTCGAGAACTGGGCCAGGCCCGGCCACGTTTATCTTCACCCCTTCGGACGTTACGGCGATACCAATGACAGCTTGCCTTTCCATCATCGATGGATCAGGGCGCGTCAGGAAGGTCTGGACGACGGCATCGAACAGTACTCGCTGACGACTCTTGTGGCCAGAGCCGGGAAATTCGCTTTTCCTGCGTCGGATCCGAACTCCCCGCTGGCCACTCTCGGCTATGCCTTCCACTTCGACGCGAGTCTGTACGCCCGGTACTTGCGTAAGCATTCAGAGGCTCGCGGTGTTCGGCGTTTCGAGGGAAAGGTCATCAAGATCGATCAGCACCCTGAAACCGGCTTCGTTACGTCTCTGCGTACTGACAAGGGCGATCAGCTCGACGCAGATCTCTTCATCGATTGCTCGGGCCTGCGTGGCGTTCTGATCGGGGGTGTGCTCGGTTCGGCGTTTGAAGACTGGTCGCACTGGCTGCCTTGCGATCGCGCGCTGGCCGTCCCCACCGAACGGACCGGTCCGCCGGTTCCCTATACCCGCTCCGAGGCGCTGGCGGCCGGCTGGCAATGGCGCATTCCGTTGCAGCACCGCAATGGCAATGGTTACGTCTACAGCAGCAAGTTCATCAGCGATGATGAAGCCGCGTCGGTTCTTCTGAACAATCTGGACGGCAAGCCCTTGGCCGATCCGCGACCGATTCGCTTTACCGCGGGTCGGCGCAAAAGGAGTTGGGACAAGAACGTCGTCGCGATCGGACTATCCGGAGGATTTCTGGAGCCGCTGGAGTCCACCAGTATTCATTTGATTCAGAGCGCGATCGCCAAGCTGCTGTCCTTGTTCCCAACCCGCCAGTGCGACCCGTACACCGCTGAGCAGTTCAATCGGGTCTTGTCGCAGGAATTCGAGGCGGTCAGGGACTTTCTCGTGCTTCACTATCACTCAACAACGGGGAAGAACGAGCCGATGTGGGAATATTGCCGGAGCATGCCTTTGCCCGAAGCTCTGGTGTACAAGGAAGAACACTTCAAGCGGTCCGGACGCATCGTGCTCGCTCCCGAAGAGCTCTTTAAAGACGGCAGTTGGCTCGCCGTGCTGACGGGGCAAGGCCACATCCCGGGAGACTACAACCCGCTGCTGGATTCGGTGTCGTCGAAGGACAACTTCGTCTACCTGCGGCGGACAAAGGATCTGCTGCGTGCAACCTGCCAACGACTGCCGAGTCATGAGAGCCACATCCGGGCCATTACGGAAGCGCCACCCGTGGGAGTTGCGTGACGTGACCGTCGACGACGACGAGCTGACCACCCGCGTGCGCGCAGCTCTAAGCACCGGGTGCGAAGCCCGCGCGGATCAAAGAAAAGCCGAAGTGATGCGCCTTTTTTTGGGCTTCTTACTGTCGCGTGGAGCGTAGATGAAGCGCGAAGTCGCTTGGGAGTGGGTGCAAGGCGCGGGGCTGGAACACTGCGCGATCGTCTCCTCGCCTGGGGGCGTCGAGATGACTGGCGTCGTTGTCGCCGACTGGGAAGGACGCACACTCGCCGTGCACTATCACCTGCAGTGCGATGCAGGGTGGCGCCTGGTGCGCGCGCTGGTGCGCGCTGGCCATGGGGGCGAGCGGTCCGAGCGGGCGATCGAACAAGCATCACCGGGGCTGTGGCGCATCGACGGCGCCGACGCACCCGAGCTCTCGGGCTGCGAAGACATCGATCTGATGGCGACGCCCTTGACCAACACCCTGCCCGTCAAGCGTCTGGAGCTTGCACCGGGCCAACCCCGCGAATTCGATGTCGCATGGGTGCGCTTGCCGGATCTTCGCGTCCTGAGAGCACGACAGCAGTACACGAGGCTGGACACGGACGCGGGCGCCGCCCGGCAGGTGCGGTACCGCAGCGTCGACTCCGGGTTCACCGCCGACCTGGCGCTCGATAGCGATGGATTGGTGATCGACTATCCGCCCCACTGGACGCGGATCGGCAACAGGTCGCGCGACTGAGGGCTTCGCCTGGAAGCTCGCCCTGCTTAACCGCCAATCGCCCGACTGTCCTCGATCACCTTGCCATCGTTCGGAAGGCTGCCGCGGCCAACCAGCTCGACCCGGCCGCCGAGCTTGGTGATCGATCGCAGCGTCTCGCCGACACTTGATTCCAGCCCCGGGACTTGCTCGGCTTCGATGCGCAGCGTCATCACGTCAACGTCGTTCGCGCGGCTGACGATCAGCCGCGCCCGCTCGACCTCGGGGTGACGGCGGAGCACTTCGGCGATCTGCTCGGGGCGAACGAACATCCCCTTGACCTTGGTGGTCTGGTCTGCGCGGCCCAGCCAGCCGCGAATCCGCACGTTGGTGCGGCCGCATGGGGAAGCGCCGGGTACGATCGCAGAGAGGTCGCCCAGCGCCAGCCGGATCCAGGGTCGGACCGGATCGAAGGAAGTGACCACGACCTCGCCCACCTCGCCCTCGCCGACCGGGTCGCCGGTGCCCGGGCGAACGATCTCGAGCAGCACGTCCTCGGCCACCACCAATCCGGCGCGCGCGGCAGTCTCGTAGGCCACCAGGCCCAGGTCCGCGGTTGCGTACATCTGGTAGGCGTCAATCCCGCGCGCCTGGAACTCGGTTTGCAGCGGCGGCGCGAACGCGGCACCGGAAAGCAGCGCCTTGCGCAGCGGGTTCTCAACGCCGGCGCCGTCGGCGGCGTCAAGCAGCAGCTTCAGGAAGTCCGCCGTGCCGCAGTAAGCGGATGGTTTCAGGTGTGCAAGCACCGCGACCTGCTGCTCGGTGTTTCCAGGCCCGGCGGGAATCACTACGCAGCCCAGCGCCCGGGCACCGGCATCGACAATGAATCCTCCCGGGGTCAGATGGTACGAGAAGGTATTCAGTACCAGGTCGCCGGCGCGCAGCCCGGCGGCAAACAAGGCGCGCGCCGAGCGCCAGCAGTCGTTGTGACGCCCTTCGACTTCGCAGATCGGTCCGGGCGAGACGAACAATCGAGAGAAATCCGACACCGGCGCGGCAACCAGGCCGGCCAGAGGGGGGCTGTTCGCCTGCAGGGCGATCAGGTCCGATTTACGCAGCACGGGCAGGCGCGCCAGCGCCGCGCGTGATTCGATGTTCGTGGGGTCGAGCGCACCGAGATGGCGGCGCCAGCCCGGCGCGCGCAGCCCTGCCGCGATCAGTTGCGGCAGCCGCCGCATGAGATCACGTTCGCGTGCCGCAGGATCGCGGGTCTCCAGGGCATCGAAATGGTCCGACATCGGCCAGTGTCCCGAGTCGCACTAAGCCAGCCAGCGCTTGCGACGGCGATAGAACTTGGCGTCACGGAAGCTGCGCCGCCCGTCACGCGACAGTCCCAGGTAGAACTCCTTGACGTCCTCGTTGCTCGCCAGCGACGCGGCTTCGCCATCCATCACCACCCGACCGTTCTCCAGGATGTAGCCGTGGCGCGCATAGCGCAGCGCGATGTTGGCGTTCTGTTCGGCCAGCAGGAAGGAAACACCCTCGCGTGCGTTCAGATCGTGCACGATGCCGAAAATCTCCTCCACCACCCGCGGTGCCAGCCCCATCGACGGCTCGTCGAGCAGGATCATCGACGGTCGCGCCATCAGCGCGCGGCCGATCGCGCACATCTGCTGCTCGCCTCCGGACGTATACCCGGCCAGGCTCGTACGCCGGGTCTTCAGTCGCGGGAAGTAGCTGTAGACGCGCTCGAGCGCATCGGTGCTCGATGCACCGTTCATCCCAGCCGACGCGGATCCGGTGTATGCGCCGGTCAGCAGGTTCTCCTCGACGCTGAGGTGAGCGAAACAGCGCCGGCCCTCCATCACCTGGACGACGCCGCGACGTACCAGATCGTACGGCGACAGGCGTTCGATGCGCTGACCGTCGTACACGATGCTGCCCTTGGTGACCTCGCCACGTTCGCCGCGCAGCAGGTTTGAAATCGCCCGTAAGGTGGTCGTCTTGCCGGCGCCATTGGCGCCCAGCAGGGCGACGATTCCGCCGCGTGGCACGGACAGCGACACCCCCTTGAGCACCAGGATCACGTGGCTATAGATCACCTCGATGCTGTTGACCACCAGCAGCGCGCCGCGCTCGGTATCCGCGCCGCACGCCTGACGGGTGGCCGGCACTTGCGAGGACACTTGAGTTCTCCTGGTTGCTGCCTGAGTCGTCCGAAGGCGGGCGGTGTGCGCCGCCCGCACCCCCTCAGCTCTGGCAGGTCTGCGCCGTACGGGCCGTGATGTTCTTCGATGCCGCGTACGCGGCGGCCGCGCTGTGTACCATTGGCGCGATCATCTGCTGATTGGCCTCGTACAGATCCCCGGGCACCCAACGACTGCCGTCCCAGGTCTGAATCCGCGCATACGAGGCGCCGACGTGGTCGGCGCACGATGTGGCCACCGGTTTGAGCATCTCGCCGAATCCGAGAGCATCGAGCTTCTTCTGGTCGAGCGTCAGGTTCTCGAGGCCCCAGCGGATCTGCTCGCCGGTCATCGGCTTACCCTTGCCGAAGTGCTCCTGGGCGCGGCGAACGGCTTCGACAGAGAGCATCTGAATCAGCAGTCCACGATTGTAGAGCACCGTGCCGACCTCCTCGCGCGGGCCGGTGCCCTGCCCTTTGTCGTGTACGTACTTCAAAATGTCTTTTTGCACCTTGCTCAGGCCGGCTCCGTACTGGATCGTCAGCGCGCTGTAGCCTTTCGCGCCCTCGCCGACGTCCTTCACGTCCGGTTCCGCGCCCGACCACCAGACGCCCAGCATCCGATCGCGCGGGAACGCCGTCGCCTGGGCCTCCTTGAGCGCCGTCGAATTCATCACGCCCCAGCCCCACAGCAGCACGTAGTCGGGGCGCTGCTGGCGAACCTGCAGCCACACCGATTTCTGTTCGACTCCCGGCGCAGTCACCGGGATCTTGATCAGTTCGAAGCCATGCAGCTTGGCGTGCTCCTCGAGCAGCGGGATCGGCTCCTTGCCGAACGGTGAATCATGGAACACCAGCGCGATCTTCTTGCCCTTGAGCTTGTCGAATCCGCCCTCCTTCTTCGCGATGTGCTGCACCAGCACGTCGGCCGCCGTCCAGTAGGTTCCTAGCAAAGGGAAGTTCCACATGAACACCTGGCCATCCTGCGATTCAGAGCGGCCATAACCGACCGTGATCAGCGGGATCTTGTCGACCGGCGCCCGCTCGGTGAGCGCAAACGTGATTCCGGTCGATTGCGGGTCGAAAAGCGCGGCGCCGGTCGGGCCCTTGCCCTTCAAACGCTCGTAACACTCGACCCCGCGGTCGGTCTTGTACTCGGTCTCGCATTCCTCGTAGGTCAGCTTGACGCCGTTCACGCCGCCGTCGCGCGCGTTGATCAGCTTGATGTAGTCCTGCTTGGCGTTGGCCCAGGGGGTGCCATTCGGGGCATACGGCCCCGTGCGGTAGACGAGCAACGGAATGAACTGCTCCGCTGCCGCCTTGGCGTCCTCGGCCGCAGCCGTAGTTGCCAGGCCGCAGGTGCAGGCGGCGGTTGCGATCCAGCCGATCCAGTTCTGCATTGTCGTTCTCATAGGGGTCTCCTTGGGTGCAGTTGCCCGATCAGGGCGGTCAATGTGGAAATGGCCAGATGCGCAGTTTTTCCTTGCCGATCGCCCACAAGCGTGCGAGTCCGCGCGGCTCGATCGCGAGGAACAATACGATCAGGCCGCCAAAGATCATCGCCTCCACGTGGGATTTCATCGCGGTCGACAGCTCGATCCCGAGCGACGCCGGAGCGCGATTCAGCAGCACCGGCAACAGCACGAAAAACGCGGCCCCGAAGAAGCTGCCGACCATCGACCCGAGGCCGCCGATAATGATCATGAACAGCAGGTTAAACGACATCGTGACACTGAAGGCTGCCGGCTCCCACGAGCCCAGGTGGACGAAGCCCCAGAGCGCCCCGGCAACCCCGGCGTAAAACGAGCTGACCGCAAAGGCGCTCAACTTGGCCGACAGCGGGCGCACGCCGATGACATCGGCGGCGACGTCCATGTCGCGAGTCGCCATCCAGGCCCGCCCGATGTGGGACCGGGTCAGGTTCTTCGCCGCCAACGTCAGGATGCAAAGCAATCCGAGCACCAGCAGGTACTTGTCGACCGGACGCTCAACGGTCCAGCCGAGCATGTGGATCGAACGGGTCGATACCGAACCGGAAGGCGAATCGGCGGTAAGCCAGCGTACCCGGGCGAAGGCCCAGTCGAGGAAGAACTGCGCGGCCAGGGTGGCAACCGCCAGGTACAGACCCTTGATGCGCAGGCTGGGGATGCCGAACGCGATGCCGACCAGTGCTGCGCCCAAGCCCGAAAGCACCAGCACCACCAGGAAATTGAGCTGCGGGACGCGCAGCGTCAGGTTGTAGGCCAGATAGGCACCGACACCCATGAAGGCGGCACTGCCCACCGAAATCTGCCCGCAGTAACCGACCAGGATGTTCAGTCCGATGGCGGCGATGGTAAGGATCAGGAACGGAATGATCAGCGCCCGCAGGGCGTAATCGCTGGCGAGCAGCGGAACCGCGATAAGGGAGCACGCGACCAAAGCCATCATGAACCAGCGATCCTGCGCGATCGGCAGCAGTTGCTGGTCGGCCGCGTAGCTGGTCTTGAATTGGCCGTTTTCGCGGTACAGCATCGGGTCCTCGGTGCGGTCAGACGCGGTCGATGTGGCGTTCGCCGAACAGTCCCTCGGGCCGCACCAGCAGGAAAGCCAGTACCAGCACGTAGGCGAACCACTCCTCGATGCCCCCGCCCTCGAGTTGGAACCAGCGGGCCAGGGCCTGGCCAAGGAATACTTCCGCGAATTTTTCGCCAACGCCGATGATCAGCCCGCCGAGGATGGCTCCCGGGATCGAGGTCATTCCGCCCAGGATTGCGACCGGCAGCGCCTTGAGCGCCACCTGCGCGAGCGAAAACTGGACGCCGAGCTTGGAGCCCCACACCAGGCCCGCGATCAGGGCCACGAAGCCCGCCACCGACCACACGATTACCCAGATCCGATTCAATGGAATTCCGACCGACTGCGCCGCCAGGTGATCGTCTGCGACGGCGCGCAGCGCCCGGCCGGTGGCTGTCTTCTGAAAGAACAGTCCGAGGACCAGAACCAGCGCGCCGACCACGCCAGCGGCGACCAGGTCTTCCTGGCTCACGAGGATGCCTCCCTCGAACAGGTGGGTGCCGACGATCATCGGGTCCTTCGGCAGCCCGAGATCGATCCGGTAGATGTCATTACCCCAGACCGCCTGACCGAAGCCCTCGAGGAAGAAGCTGATTCCCAGCGTTGCCATCAGCAGCGACACCGCGCTCTGGTTGACCAGTGGCCGCAGCACCAGGCGCTCAACCAGCCAGGCGAAGCCCACCATCAGCACCAAGGCCAGCGCAATGGCCAGCGGTAGCGGCATATGCTCGGCCAGCCGGGCGGTCGTCAGTGCGGCGAACAGCACCATCGCACCTTGGGCGAAGTTGAACACCCCCGAAGCTTTGTAGATCAGCACGAAGCCGAGAGCGACCAGCGAATACAACACCCCGGTCATCAGGCCGCCCAGGAGCACTTCGACAAAGAACCCGGTCGTGGCCGCGCCCGAAACGAGCGGCGCTGCCAGCCCGGCGGCCATCGCCGTGACCAGTAGCGCCACCGGCCAATCGTCGCGCAAGCGCGCGATCGCAGGATGCTTCATCGTCTCGTCATTGCCGTCAATCGCCGCGCTCAGTGCGCGACCCCAAGGTAGGCATTGATCACCTCCTGGTTCGTACGCACCTCGTCGGGTGTTCCATCGCCGATCTTGCAGCCGTAATCGAGCACCACCACGCGGTCGGAAATGTCCATCACCACCCCCATGTCGTGTTCGATCAGCACGATGGTGGTGCCAAATTCGTCATTGACATCGAGGATGAAGCGGCACATGTCCTGCTTCTCCTCGAGATTCATCCCCGCCATCGGCTCGTCGAGCAGCAGCAACTGCGGCTCCAGTGCCAGTGCGCGGCCGAGGTCGACGCGCTTCTGCAGTCCATACGGCAGACTGCCGACCGGCTGGCGCCGGTATGCCTGGATCTCGAGAAAGTCGATGATCTGCTCGACCACCTTGCGGTGCTCGATCTCTTCGCGCGCCGCCGGGCCGATGTGCAGCGCCACGGCCAGCAGTCCCGAGCGCATCCGCAGCGTGCGCCCGGTCATGATGTTGTCGAGCACGCTCATGCCTTTGAACAGTGCAAGGCTCTGGAAGGTACGCGCGATTCCCGTTCGTGCGGCATCGTGCGGATGCATCCGCTCGCGCACCTGGCCGCGGTAGTTGATCGTGCCGCCAACCGGCGTGTAGACCCCGTTGATCACATTGAGCAGGGAGCTCTTGCCGGCGCCGTTTGGACCGATGATCGCGCGTATCTCGTGTTCGCGAACATCGAACGAGACGTCGGTCAGTGCCTTGACGCCGCCGAACGTCAATGACACGTGGTCGATCTGCAGCAACACACCGCCGATCTTTCCGGTCCGACTCACGGCCGCCACGCTTTCCGCTGCGCTCTGCACAGCAAGGTGCAGCGGCGCCGTTTTGGCCTCATGCGACTTGCGCCACCGGTGCGTAGGTTTTGGCAGCGCGCAGCGCAAGCGTCGCGGCCACCTTGCCGACGCGGCCGTCCTCGAAACGCACCTCGGTCTCGATGTACTGCGACTCGCGGCCGGCGTACAGGGCATCGACCAGGGCCTGGTATTTGCGGGCGATGAATCGCCGCCGCACCTTGCGCGTTCTGGTCAGCTCGTCGTCATCCGGATCGAGTTCCTTGTGCAGCACCAGAAAGCGGTGGATCTGAGAATTTGCCAGCACCGGATCGGCCGCCAGATCGGCATTGACTTTGTCAACACAGGCGGCCACCAGGTCCAGCACCTCGGGCTTGCCGGCAAGGTCGACATAGCCGGCGTAGGCGAGCCCGGTGCGTTCGGCCCAGTTGCCGACCGCCTCCAGGTCGATATTGATGAATGCGCACACGCTTGGGTGGCCGTCGCCGAAAGCAACCGCCTCCTTGATCTGGGGAAAGAACTTGAGCTTGTTCTCTATGTACTTGGGAGCGAAAAGCGTACCGTCGGCCAGGCGGCCGACATCGACGACACGGTCGATGATCCGTAGATGGCCGTCGCCCTCGAGCATCCCGGCGTCGCCGGTGTGGAACCAGCCATCGGCGTCGCGCACCTGGGCGGTCGCGTCCCGGTTGCGATGGTATTCCTTCAGCAAACCGGGGCTGCGCACCAGCACTTCGCCGTTGTCGGCGATCTGCAGTTCGACCCCCTGGAGCGGAGGGCCGACCGAATCGGCGCGCACCTGGCCGTCGGGTTGCATGCAAACGAACACCGCAGTCTCGGTCGAACCATACAGTTGTTTGAGGTTCACGCCCAGGGAGCGGTAGAAGGCAAACAGGTCCGGACCGATCGCCTCGCCGGCCGTATAGGCCACCTTGACCCGGCTCAGTCCGAGCTGATTGCGCAGCGGCCCGTATACCAGCGCGTTGCCAACCCAGTACCACAGCCGCATCGCACGACTCACCGGCTTGCGATCAAGAATCCGGCCGCCGACGCGGCGGCCGACCTCCATAAAGTGACCGAACAAGGCCCGCTTGATTTGTCCGGCATCCTCCATCCGGATCATCACCTGGGTCAGCATTGCCTCGAACACCCGCGGTGGCGCGAAATAGTAGGTCGGACCGATTTCGCGCATGTCGTTGGCCACCGTCGCCGGCGATTCAGGACAGTTGACCGTGTAGCCGGTGTACAGCGCCTGCGCATAGGAAAAGATGTTCTGACCGATCCAGGCGAGCGGCAGGTAGGCGAGCACGTCCTCGTCCGGCCCGAGGCGGTCGAACGCGGTGGCTGCGCGCGCGCGGTCGATCAGCGCGGCGTGGGTCTGGACCACTCCCTTGGGCCGCCCGGTGGTTCCCGACGTGTAGAAAAGTGCGGCAGTATCGCGGCTCACCGTGCCGGCAACCTGCTCGTCGAAGAATCCCGGCGATTTGCCGGCAAGCTCGGTGCCGCGCAAGCGCAAATCATCGTACGACAGCAGGCCCGGCTGATCGTAATGGCGCAGGCCACGTGGCTCCTCGAAAATGATATGGGCCAGTGCCGGGTACTGTTCGCGCACCTCGAGCAGCTTGTCGACCTGTTCCTGGTCCTCGACGATCGCGTATGCGATCTGCGCGTCCTGAAAGACGTAAACCATCTGAGCGGCAGTCGCGTCCTGGTACATCGGCACCGGGATCGCACCCAGTGACTGGCTCGCGAGCATGGCCGCGTACAGGCGCGGCCGGTTCTCGCCGATGATCGCCACGTGACCGCCATGCGCAAGTCCCAGTTGATGCAGTGCCGCAGCGAGCAGGCGGACTTCGGCTGCAAGGTCGGACCAGGTCCAGGTCTGCCAGATCCCAAGATCCTTTTCCCGCAACGCGGGATGGTTCGGCCGCGTGCGCTCGTGCCAAAGCAACAGCCGCGGAAACGTGTCGGCGGTTGCGGGCGCCATGGCCTCCTGTGTCACCCAGATCTCCCTCGCCACGGATCTGCTCCGGGGCCGAGACTAAGGCGCCCCGGCGCCCGCTGCAGTCATACGTACGACAATCATCCCATGGGAACGTTGATATCGGTGATGAGGATTAATTTGATGCGATGCACCACGCCGCGGTTGACCTCGCCCCGCCCCGGCGTCAAGTAAGCACTGTTCGGCCGATCGTTGGGCCAATTGTCGTGCGGACGACAGCGCCGCGCGAGGAAACAGATCCACAATGAATCGATAAGAAAAACAAGAGCGGCAGCAATTATCACAAGCATCAAGGAGGAAGTGCGATGGTAGATCCGCTCCGGTCACCGGCGGCACCTGCGTTGCTCGTTGCCCTGCAACAGTGAAGCGAAGCGTAAAACTATGGAGGATGCTGACTATGAGATCACGGTCGTACGCGTTTAGGGCTGCGCTGCTTGGCTCCGCGTTGGTGGCGCCGACCCTGCTGTGGGCTGCGCCGTCCAACGAGAGCGAGACCGACGGACCGACGCTTCTCCAAAAGCTGCCGGAACCGTCGCCCGAGCAGTATGCGCCGATGACTGGCGACTCGGAATCGGCGCACAAAATGCCGGGACACGGACAAATGCATATAAACGGTGGAGAGGTCAAACACGATGAATCGCAGCCGCACGAGCACGGCAAGGCTGCCCACGAACAGCCGCGTTGAGCGGACGGTATGAAACATCCTCGGAGTGGCGGCCGACCTGGGCCGGCCGCCATAGCGGTGTTGGCGAGGGCGGCCAAGAGTCTGGGAGTGAACTGGCGACGCGAAGGAGAGCGACAAGCGCTAAACGCGGCTTCGGAATGGCGGCATCGCCATCGCGGCGAAGTCACACTTTGGTCGCTCCCGATCGCCCCTGGGATGAAGGCCAACCTGTGGGCCTACAACGGCCGGAGCCCTGGCCCGACAATCGAACGCGTCGAGGGCGACAAAGTGCCCATGTTCGCTTCAACTCGCACTTGCCCCCGATTTGTTTCGGCCAGAGGGCGTTCGAGCGCTCCTGAAGGCGCTTTCGGGCCCCTTGACTCGGGACCTACCTCCAAGGCTTAGCCTACGACCATGGTGAAAATGCGCCGCTGCGACTGTTCCCCGGCCGCATCGGTACAGATCAACGTGCTACCCGAATCAAGGAGTAGAGAGATGACTACCAGGCGCAAAGTGGGATTCGACGCCACAGGCGCTCGCGACGCTCAGGGCAATGGGCCTGCGCATCATCATGGCCACGGGCGACGGACTGACGACGGCCCGCGCGGTCGGCCGGCAG
>VBCK01000033.1 GCA_005882215.1 Betaproteobacteria bacterium
TGATGAACGGAAGCAACACACGATACTCTTCGTCGCCGCTGTTGAAGAATGCACACACATGACGTGCTTCACTGAGCTGGGAGCCTGCAAAGGGAATGGGTGCCGCGAGCGTCTTCATGGCCTACTCCTCTCAAATGGATCTCCTACAACGCGGTCTTGGAAAGGTTCGAGCTCCGGAGTGATCGTCTGAGGTTCCTAGGCACTCGATGTACCACGACGGGATGGTTTCCCACGCGGCTGCGGCGAGGATCTGTCCAGGTACGTCGGCTAACGAAGAAGCCAGTCCTTCGTGACGGGTTGCCGCGACGACAAAATACGTCACTCTGCCGCGGGATCGGTCAGCTCTTTCGAAGTGCGGCATTGACCGCCCCAAGCAGAGCCGTATCACTAAATGGCTTGAACAGGCACTCCACCGCACCCTGTGCCAGCAAGCGTGGACGGACCGTCTCATCTGCGCAGGCGGTAATAAACACGATCGGGATCTCTCGCCGGCGAAGCCTCAGTTCCCGTTCGAGATCGGGTCCGGACATGCCCGGCATTACGAGGTCGAGGATCAGACATCTTGTCTGATCAACGTAATCGGACGCGAGAAACTCTTCTGCCGATGTGAACGCCTGGGCCGCAAAGCCGAACTCCTTCAGCATGTCGGGTAGCGACTCGCGAACGGACTCGTCGTCGTCGACAACCGACACGAGCGAACGCATGACCATCACAAATCCCTCATGACGCGCTCTCGCCGCTCTCTAGTTCGGTCAAGCAAGACACGAGAGTGCTCCACTGTTCGGGCGAGGGTCCATCGTACTTTGGTATCGGTTTCCGGCCCATGGCACACCCGCGGGCCAAGATTTAGGAAAGGGTGGCAGGAACAGCTCGGATCCAGCACCAATGTGATGGATTTGTGACCCGCGTGCGAGCGTCAGCTGTTCGGCGCAGGTGCGAGGCGGAGTCTCGCAGCCATATTCACCAGGTCGGCGAGAGAATCGGCCTTCATCTTTCGCATCACTTGGCCCCGGTGCGCCTTCACCGTGATCTCGCTGATGCCGAGCTCGCCGCCGACCTGTTTATTCAACAGTCCGGAGACGACCAGAGCCATGACCTCACGTTCGCGACGGCTGAGTGACGCGTAACTGGCTTGGAGCACTCGCCTCTCCGCCTCGCGACCAAGTGCAGTCTGGCTGCGCTCGATAGCGTTCCGGATGGCGCTCAACAGCACGTCGTCGCCAAATGGCTTCGTCAAGAACTCGACAGCTCCCGCCTTCATCGCCTGCACCGTCATCGGCACGTCGCCGTAGCCCGTGATGAAGATGATCGGCATGTCACTCCGATCGGCGGCGACGCGCTTCTGCAGATCGAGACCATTAAGGTCTGGGAGCGAAACGTCAAGTACCAGACAGCTCGGGACAAATGGTCGTGGGTGGGCAATGAATTCCTCTGCGGACGCGAATGTTTCCGGCTGCCAACCTGCGCAACGGATCAGCGATTCCAGCGATTCGCGCACCGAGATGTCGTCGTCAACAACGAACACGATGGGCGTGGCGTGCGCTGTGGCTGATGACCGTGGTACATCGTCAGATGCGCTCGCCGATCTCATCTGTATGCCTCAGTGTGCAACAACTTGGCGGATCGCTCAGCTGCCATCGGAGATCGGGCTCGGACAGGTGCACCGACGATGCGGCCGAGCTCGCTCTCTGTGCCGTTCCCTTCATCATGGCCGCCGCGACGCGAGCATGCGCCACTCGACCGGCGAAAGTCCATCATACTTTGGTGTCGGCCTGCGGCCGATGTCAGCACCGGCCTGACTGCACCAGGCAATAAGTTTTGTGTCCCTCTATTTACCGTGGTTCAGGGGCGGTGTGTCCGCCAGGCAAGCGTGTGGGGCCAATCCGGGCGGCGACTGAAGCGCTACTCGTACCTTAGATCAACTGCGCGCCGACGACGTGCAACCCGAGGCCGACGCTGAAAAGGCCGGCCGCGACGTTGAGCGCGACGTGCCCCTGTGTCAGCCGATCGGCGCTCAGGCGCATGGGTACCGAGACGATCGCCGAGAGCACGCCCATGCCAGCGATCGATCCGAGTCCAAATAGGAGCACGTAGACAAGACCCAGCCATGGGCTCTTGATCTGTCGCAACGTCAGTAGAGACAGTGCCGCGGAGCCGGCCAATCCATGCACCATCCCGACCAGCAAGGCTCGCAGCGGGATGGGGCGGTGCTCGTGTCGATGCTGCTCCGAGTCGTGCGGCGCCGGTTCACCCTTGTGCGAGTGAGCATGGAAGTGCGGGGTGGCGTGGGCCGCGTCGTTGCCATGCACCTGCGGATGAAAATGGACCCGGTCGCGCCATAGGCGGCGTATCAGGTCCGCCCCGAGGAGCACGAGCATCACGCCGACGGCCCCCTCTAAGGCGTGGACCGACCGGCCGGACAGCACGATGCCGACCACCATTACGGAGCCCCCGAACAGCAGTAACGTGAGCGAGTGGCCCAGGCCCCAGAAAACGCCCTGGCGAATTGCCGGACCAAACTGCTCTTCGCGCGCAACCAGCGTGGCCACCGCCGCCAGGTGATCGGCCTCCGTCGCATGCTGCATCCCGAACAGCAAGCCCAGCAACAGCAGAGCCCCGGCACTCATAGGGTCGCGTTACTCGGCCACTTCCATGATGACCTCGAGCTCGACCGGCATGCCCAACGGTAAGCTCGCGACGCCGAGCACCATGCGGACCGACGTCTTCTCTTTCCCGAAGATGCTTTCGAACAACTCGGACGCGGCATCGGCGACCTTCGGCTGATCGAAGAAGTCGCCGGAGGTCGCCAGGTAGACCCCCAATCGTACGATCCTCGTGACTTTATCGAGCGTGCCGAGATGAGCCCGCGCCGCAGACAGCGCGCTCATGCTCGCAGTACGAAGCGCATCGCGCCCTGACTCGGTGTCGAGCTCCTGCCCTAGGCGCCCCACGTACTTGGGCTTGTGATCGACCACGGGCAACATACCGCTGAGAAAAAGGAGTCGACCGGACTGCACTGACTCCACGTAAGCGCCGAATGGCCGAGGCGGGGTCGGCAACTCGATTCCAAGATCGCTAAGTCGCTGTTCAGCCCCTACTGACTGTGAGCTCGCCATTACCATCTCCCGTTGTGCGCACCGCCGTCGACATGCAATACCTCTCCGGTGATCTGGCGAGCTTCCGTAAGGTAAACGACCGCGCTGGCGATGTCGTCGACCGTGGAGCTGACGCTGCGGCGAGGCACAGTTGCCATTAAGCCAAACCTGCCGAGAGCGATCTATTGGACGATGGTATCGATCGATACTTTGGCGTCACTCGGCGCGACGAACTCGCGTTGCGGGAGATCGTCTGACTCAGGAACTTGCAGACTTCGACGTAAGGGCCGTTTGCCGATGCGGCGGACGCGCACCGGATACGAAAGTATCGACCAATACCATCGTCCGATAGATCGCGTTCACGCATCGACTATACAGTGCGGGCAAGCGTCAGGCTGACTGGAAGGAGACCACCATGCCCTACCTGCACCGCAATCCCTCCTGCGAGAGCAGGAGTAGTTCCCGCTCGAAAGGCACTGTGACGGCAGTGGTTGGGTCCCTGGCGGTGGGCCTTGCGCTGGTCATGATGAATTCCGCATTTTCGTCGGATCGAACCGAAGTCATGGTGGCGGCTTCGGAATTCGCGCCAGGTGGTCAAGCCGCGGAGGGGGCGCGGATCATCGCGAGTAAGCCCTGTGGTGCCTGCCATACGATCCCGGGGGTGCCGGGCGCCCAAGCGACAATCGGGCCGAACCTGGCCGGGGTGGCTTCGCGCACCAAGATTGCTGGCGGCGCCGTCGATAACCGCGGACCGAACGATCTGAAAGCCTGGATCATGAATCCCGGCGGGCTCAAACCTGGCACGGCCATGCCGAACCTCGGCTTGTCCGATGATGAGGCCACCAAGATCGTCGCCTTTCTGGTGACACTCAAGTAAGCGTCCAAGTGGAGAGGCGCTCTGTCACTACTCCGATACAGCGCGCGGAACGTCGACTCGGTGTTGTCGAGAATGATTTCATGGAACGTTCCTTTGCGTAGTGAGCGCACAGGCCAAAACCAGGCGACCTGCAGAGATGATGATCGTCCAGTCCGCGTCATGCCGGTGGCGATCACGCGGATCAATAACCGTCGACTTGATGCGTGAGAGCTTTGAAGGAGAGACGCAATGGAGTCATGCGAGCACCTGCAAAATGCCGTCGAACCTCGCCCCAAGCCCCGCACCGAAGGCTGCGAAGAGTGTCTAGCGACCGGTGAGCGGTGGGTGGAGTTGCGCCTGTGTTTGATCTGTGGGCACGTGGGATGCTGCGACAGCTCGCCGGGAAAGCACGCCACGGCGCATTTTGACCAAACGCATCACGAGGTGATGAAGTCGTTCGAACCGGGCGATACCTGGGGCTGGTGCTACGTCCACGAACGCATGCTGGGACCACTTTCCCCGGCGCGCTGATCAGCCTGCAGAGGTGCGCCTATAGATCGATGACGACGTCTTCCACGGATTGCGCACAACAGGTCAGCAGAGTCCCGATCGCGGGCAACTCCAGCGGATCGGGATGGTAGCTCACACCTCCTGCGATTAATGCGACTTCCGACGTTCACCGATACAAGCCGAGATGACACCGAGGTCTCTTTGAATTCGGTGCGGGCTCAGATTGAACAGACCCGAGGCATCCTTAAACCGGACGGGCGTACGATTTCACCTCATCGGTAGGATCTATTGCGTGGCGGCCGCCGGAGCGCGAGCGGCTTACGCATCCCGAAGCTCCGATGGATCAACGGGGGGCTTGCGCAGGCGCCTGCCGGCGGCGGTCATGGCTAGCTCTTGATGAAGGCGAGCAGATCCTCGTTGACCTGGTTCTTCTCGGTCGTGCAGATCCCGTGCGAGCCGCCCTTGTAGACCTTCAGCGCGGCGCCCTCGACGAGCTTGGCCGACAGCAGGGCCGAGTCGGCGATCGGCACAATCTGGTCGTCGTCACCGTGCAGGATCAAGGTCGGCACGTCGACCTTCTTCAAGTCCTCGGTTTGGTCCGTTTCGGAAAAGGCCTTGACGCAGAAG
>VBCK01000099.1 GCA_005882215.1 Betaproteobacteria bacterium
GGCAACGACGCCGGTGGCCGTGGATCTGCCCTCTCCCACGCTGCCGGAGTTCCTCAAGCGGCGCCAGGTCGCTCATAGACAGGCAACGATCGCGACCGCGCCGATCTCACGCGCGGGTCAGGTGCTGAGCTGATCCCCGATTGGGAGCCGGCGGATCCGCTTGCCGGTCGCGGCAAAGATCGCGTTGCACAGCGCGGGAGCGATCGGCGGCACGCCGGGCTCGCCCACCCCGCCGAGCGGCATATCGAATTCGGCTGGAATCAGGTGCACGCGGATGTCGCGCGGCGCAACGTTCATGCGCGCGACCTGATAGTCGTTGAAGTTGGTCTGCTCGACGCGGCCGCCCTTGAAGGTGATCTCGGAAAGCAGGGTGTTGCCCACTCCCATCACGCAGGCGCCTTCGAGTTGCACGCGGATACGTTCCGGGTTGACCTGAGGTCCGCAGTCGAAGGCGATGTCGACCCGCGGAATCGAGAGCTCGCCCTTGTCGCTCACGGTAACCTCGACGACCACTGCCACGTACGCAGCGAAGCTGTAGTGCGCCGCAATGCCAAGCCCGCTTCCGGCCGGCATCGGTTTACCCCATTCTGCCTTTTGAGCCGCGGTCTCGATCACGCGCCGCAGCCTTCCCGTGTCGACGGGGTACAGAACGGGGGATTCGCCGTAGTTCCAGGAATCGCGCACCTTGTGAGGATCGATGCGGCGCGCGGACCCGATCAATTCCAGCAGGTAGTCCTTCGGGTCGCGTTCCGCCGCCGCGGCGAGCTCGGCGACAAACGACTGGATCGCGAAAGCGTGCGGGATGTTCGACACGGAGCGATACCAGCCGATCCGCGTGTGCGCGGCGACTTCGGGATTTTCGAGGCGCAGGTTGGGTATCGCAAACGGCACGTCCACCAGTCCCATGCCCAGCTCCATGGCCGACTCCTGCTTGGGATCGGGTCCGAAGATCGATGATATGGATGGCGCGGCGCTGCGGTGCAGCCACGCGACCGGCTTGCCCGAGGCGTCGAGACCCGCCTCGAGATGCTCGACCGAGACCGTGTGGTAGTAGGAATGCTGGATATCGTCTTCGCGCGTCCACGTGACTTTGACCGGCTTGCCGTCCATCGCCTTCGAGAGCAACGCCGCCTCGACGGCGTAGTCCGGCTTCGATTTGCGCCCGAATCCGCCGCCGAGCAGCGTGACGTTGACCGTCACGCGATCCGCGGAGAGGCCCAGGCGCTTCGCGACCCGATCGCGCGTGACCTGCGGTGCCTGTACGCAGGCCCAAACTTCGCAGCGGCCATCGACAATGCGCGCCGTCGCCGCGGGGGGTTCCATCGGCGCCTGCGTCATATGAGGAACGTAGTACTCGGCTTGGACGAGCCGCGCGGCGCTTTTCATCGCCGCGGCGGCGTCGCCCTCGTTGCGAACGACGCGTCCAGGATTTCGCACGCTCGTCTCGAGCGATGCCTTGTAAGCAGTCGAGTCGTAGGAGCCGTTGGGGCCGTCGTCCCACTGGATTGTGAGGGCGTTGCGGCCCTGGATCGCCGCCCAGGTGTTCGTCGCAAGGACTGCGACACCGCCCAGCGGCTGGAACTCGGAAGGTACTGGCGTACCCGGGATCTCGACGACGCGCACTACGCCCGCTATCTTCAGCGCCTCGGTCGCATCGTGCGAAACGACCCGGCCGCCGTAGACTGCCGGGCGCGCGATGACCGCATACAGCATTCCCTCAAGGCGCGTGTCGATGCCGTACTTGCCGCGTCCGGCGACGATGTCCGGACCATCGACTATTCTTACTTCGCCCTTGCCGATGTAGCGGAATTGCGCCGGTGATTTCAGGCGAAGGCTGTCGCGCGCGGGAACCGGCAGGCGCGACGCGGCCACCGCCAGAGCGCCGTAGCCCAGTTTGCGGTTCGTCGGGTGATGGACGACCTCGTGATTGCTCGCCGAGACCTGTGCCAGCGGTACGCCCCACTGCGCCGCCGCGGCCTGCTCGAGCATCGTCCGCGCCGCCGCTCCGCAGCGACGCATCGGCTCGAAAAAGTGACGCACACTGCGCGAGCCATCGGTGTCCTGGTTGCCGAAGCGTGCTTCATCGCCCTGCGCCTGCCGCACGAGCACGCGGCTGAAGTCGGCCTCGAGCTCATCGGCGACCACCATCGGCAGGCTGGTACGCACGCCCTGCCCCATCTCCTGGCGATGGCAGGTTATCGTCACAGTGCCATCGGGAGCGATCGCGACAAACACCAGCGGGTCATCCACCCAACCGTGCGGCATCCCGTCCGCGCCGTACTTCGGCTCATCGCCGGCAAGAGCGAACCGCGGAAAGCCGACCGCGAGGATCAGGCCGACGGCGGGCGTCACGCCCAGGAATGAGCGCCGGCTCAAATTCACGATGTCCAGACGGGCGGGCACCTCGCTCATCGCGAACCTCCCTCGGCGGATGCCGCCTTCTTGATCGCCGCGCGGATCCGGGGATACGTGCCACAGCGGCAGATGTTGCCGCTCATCGCCGCTTCGATGTCGGCGTCGGACGGCCGCGGGTTCTGCCTGAGCAGCGCGGTCGCCGCCATGATCTGTCCGGACTGGCAATAGCCGCACTGGGGCACACCGAGGTCCAGCCACGCCGCCTGGACGCGCTGGCCAACGCTGTCGGCACCGATCGCTTCGATCGTGGTGATCTTCTTGCCGACCGTCGAGGCGATCGGCGTAATGCACGCGCGCGTCGGGGCGCCGTCGAGGTGAACCGTGCACGCACCGCACAGCGCCATGCCGCACCCAAACTTCATGCCGGTCATGCCGAGCACATCGCGCAAGGTCCAGAGGAGCCGGGTGTCATCCGGCACATCGACGGTCACCGTCTTGCCATTCACGCTCAGTGTGGTGCTCATGGGGCCTCAGCCTTCCCGGACAGGTCACGAGTTGCGGGAACGGTATGCGACCAGCGCGGTCGCGTCTTTCGAATTGTTGCTTCTGCCGTTGCGCCAGTCGCCATCCGCAAGATGCCGCAAACGTGCGCAGATCCGGCAAGACCGCAGCGGCGCAGTGCTCCTCTATGCGGCCTGCCTGTGGACGGCCCATGCACTGACCGTCGAACGCCCGACCGGCGTCCGCCTCGGGCGGAAAGCGGTCACCTTCGCTCCGGCAACTTTTGGCGCAGGATAGCGTCCAGGGTGTTGACAGCGTCAACCAGGCGATCCGTGATCGCCACGAACGCCGTTCCGCGAAGCGCCGGGTCGTCCCTCAATGTGGCATGGATCGGGCGCAGCGCGGGGATCGGTTCCGGCTGCTGCAGGCTTCGCACCGCCGAGGCCAGCTGGCTGATCACCGTGCCGAGCGCGGCGCTGAAAGGATCCAGGCGTGCAGGGATGCCGCTCGGCGCGCTCGCCCCGTTCATCGGCCGCTCCGGCGACAGCGCGAGCGCGTGCAAGGCGAGCTGCGCGTGAGCCAGGCGTGCCACGGCCGCCATGAGCATTCGAGCGACCTGCGGCGTCAACGGAGCGTGCGCAGGCTCGTCCAACAGTCGAACCGTAGCCGCCTCCGCGTCGCTGCGGGCGCGGCGGGCCGCGCCCTGCAGAGCGCGCAGCTGCGCCGCGTCCTGGCTGCCGGGTTGACCAAGTTCGCGCAGCAGCCCTGCCGCATACGCATCGTGGGCCTCGAGGAGCCGGGCGAACTTCTCCTGAGCGGTGGCCCCCTCCCAGGTCGGCCAGGCGAAATAGGCGACCAGCGCCAGCGCCGACCCGATGACGGTATCCAGCAGTCGAGCTTCCGCGGTCCGGAGCGCAGCCGTGCCAAGAAGGTCGAGCAGCGCCAGCACGAACGCAGTGAGGAACACGCTGAAGAGCAGGAAACTCACGTCGAACAGGGCATAGGCCAGCGCGACGGAAGCGGCGGCCGCAGCCACCAGCCGACCTTGACTTACCCGAGTGAGTTCCAACGCCACAACGCCAAGGCCGGCCCCGAGCATCGTGCCTGCGGCACGTTGAACGCCGCGGTAGAGCGTGGAGCTGTAGTCCGGCTTGAGCACGAGGAAGATCGTCAGCGTCACCCACCGGCCCTGATACAAGCCGGTGGCCTGAACGATCACTTCGGCCAGCACCGCGATCACGGCCAGGCGCACCGCGTGACGCCCCGCTTCGCTCCGGGTACTGACGTTGGCTCGCAACTGGGCGATGGCCGCGGCGACACTACCCTGACTGCCCCCGGCGCATCGAGCGGTGGCCGAGCCCTGAGCAGCGGGCCGCGCGGCCACGGACTCGAGATTGGCCACGATGCCGGCGGCCCCGCGCAACTGTCCGAGCAGCGCCTCGCCGGCCCAGCGCCACGACACGTCAGCAGGCACCGCCAGACGGTTGATCTTTTCGTTGACTTCACGGACCTGGGCCGCCCGTTCGGCGCGCGCGACACTCAGAGCGCCGGCGATCCGGTTGAGCGCATCTGCTGCGCCAGCCATCAGCCTGCGGATCTGGTCATCGCGGGCGCCGTCGTCGGCCTCCTTCGCCAAGGCTTCCGAGGCCATGGCCGCGTGCGCCGCCAGCGCGGCCAGCGAGCTGCGGATCCGTTCCGCCTGCTCGAGAAGGTTAAGGAGCGTCAGCCGCAACGCGAATGGCAGCAACGGGTTGGGGTCGTCCAGCTTAGTGTCGGCTGGAAAGGCGGTCGGCGGAGGCGGATCGGATCCGCCTGTTGCCAGATCGGAGGCATAGGCCGCCAGGGCCCGGTACGAGGCGGCCAGCGCCGTTTGCTCGCGTGCTCCAGGCCACAGGCCCCAGGAGACGGCCACGAGCGCCGCCTGCAGTAATCCACCGGCCAGCACCAGGCCGGCGCGCAAAGCGGCCCCTGCGGGATCGAACGGCAGCCCCACCGCGATCAGAAGGGCGATCGACCACTGCAGGACCGCCACGCCGAAGCGTGGCCCGAGCGCCACACCGAGGCCAGTGAAGTATCCCCAGATCCCCACGACCGGCACCAGAAGCCAGGGCGCAAGCGCCGCGGTGGTCGCGCCGACGAAGGTCGACACCGCCATGCCGACACTGGCCGCCACCACGACGGCCACGCGACTGCGCGTCTCGCCCTGAAACGACGCGACGCCGGCGGGAAGCGCCCCCAGCGCGGCGTAGGCGCCGTAGTCGACGTGCCCGCTGGCCCATCCGAGCCCGAGCGGCACCACGACGCCGAGCGCCACTCGAGCCGCGCGCCCCGGTGCGACGTTTCGCCAATGGAAAGGGCCGAGCTGTGCCAGCCTCCGCCACGCGACGAGTCTGCTCATACCGTAGTGCGGTCAGTCGCCGGCGCAAAGACCGCCGTCCGGAATCGTCTGGGCGATCGCTCGGGCGAGCCGCGACATCGCATCGGCATAGGCACCCGCGATCGCGTCATCACCCGCTTGCGTCGGAACTTGTGCCGCCAGAGCTCCCGACCTCATGCAGCTCCGCGAACGGTCATGGAGGACCCAGGATGCCTGCAATGAAGTGCTGGGGCCCGGACCGCTTATCAGGTCCGTGATCTCAACGTCAAGAATCACTGGTTTCGTTCGATCGCTCGGAGCATTCGCCTCCGCAATTTGGAACGCTGGCAGGCTCCGGCGCAAGTCTTGGCCGAGCGCTCGTGTCAGATCCGCAGACAGCGGCTCGGCCCACCTGTGATTCTCCAGCACCACCACCTCGTGCCGGTCCGTTCGAACCACGAGCTGCGGGCGGTCGATCAAGGCCGGGATCACGATCGGCGACAGCTTGATGCGTTGCGACTCGGCACCCTCGCCCGATCCGTGGTCAGCCGTCGACACGGTGTAAAAGTGCTCCTGGGGACGCGAGGCGCAGCTTGCAAGCGCGGCCCCGACCGCCAGCGCAACGATGACCTGCGGGAAGTGCTTGCGGCTGCTCATCGGGGGTCCTCGGGCTTGCCGTGAATCAGGGACTCGGGATGTCTTTCGAGATAGTCCGCGAGCACGGCGAGCGCGCGCCCCGACTGGGCCACCTGCTTCAACGCATTCTGGACGTCCTTTTGCAGCGGCGCGTCCTCGGCCAGGACCGCGTTCGCTGCCCGGAGCGCCTGCTCGGCCTCGCCGAGCGTCCGCGTCGCCTGCGGCGCGACCTGGGAATCCAGCTGCCCGATCAGCTTCTGGCTGCTCCTCAACGTCGCATCCAGCGACACCAAGGCTTGAGATAGTTCCCCGGACAGCTGCTCGATCGGGACGCGGTCGAGCTTCCTCGCAATGCGGCCGACCGCGTCCTGGATTTCGGTCAGACCGCCGGGCAGCGTCGCCAGCACGGGCGGCGTGCCCGACCAGTCGATCGCTGCTTTGCTCGCGTCGGGGAAGAAATCCAGCGCGATGTACAGCTGGCCGGTGAGCAGATTGCCGGTTCTGAGCTGTCCGCGCAGGCCATGCGCAACCAATCGGTCGATGATCGCCCTGCTTTTTGCCTGGCTGTAGGCACCGGGTGAGCTTCCGTTGAGGGAACGCGAGCGCAGCCGGTCGGGATACACGTCGATCATCACCGGAAAGCGGATCGGGCTGTCGGCTTTCTCGTATTCAACCCCCAGGGATTTGACCTCGCCGACCACGATCCCGCGAAAATCCACGGGCGCTCCCACACTCAGGCCACGCAGCGATTCGGGAAAATACAGGGCGTACTGCTCCCGATGCAGATCGGGAGGCTGCAGGGCCTGTGCCCGATCGTCATATAGCGTGAAGGAAGCTCCTGACGGCGCCGGCCCCTGTGGTGGCGGCAGGTCCGCCAGCTCCTGGAACGCAATCCCTCCTTCGATGATCGCCACCAGCGATTCCGTGGAGACTTTCAGCCCGTTCGCATCGAGCGACACGTCCACACCGCTCGCGTGCCAGAAGTGCGTGTTCGAGCTGACGAATCGATCATAGGGAGCGTTGACGAACACGCCGACCTCGACGCCGCGTCCATCCGAGTCGAGCGAAAACTTTGTCACATGGCCGACGTTGACGCGGCGATAGAAGACGGGTGTGCCGTAAGCGAGCGAGCCCAATTGCTCGCCGTGCAAGGTGAATTCGCGACCCTGCATGTCGCTGGTCACCTCGGGCGGATTTTCCAGGCCGATGAAATTTACCGACAACTCCTTGCGGGTGCCGGGCTCGATCGCGATGTAGGCACCGGAGAGCAGCGTACTGAGCCCCGACACGGTTCCGCCCGAGATTCGCGGTCGTACGACGAAAAATTTCGAATCGCGCGACAGCAGATCCCAGGCGCTCTTGGTCACCTGCGCGGAAACGACGACGGCCTTGCGGTCTTCCGAAATGTCGATGGCCTTCACATCTCCGATATCGACCGACTTGTAGCGGATCTTGGTCTTACCGACCTCGATGCCATCGGCGCTCGAGAACCGCATTGTGATGATCGGCCCTTGTTCGAGCCAGGTATGAGCGATCAGCCACAGACCCACAGCGGCCGCGACGACCGGGATCAACCAGATCAGCGATGGCAAACGCCGCCGCCCGACGGCGACGGTGGGCAGCGCCGGTGCGGGCGCGGGATCAGACATCGCCGTGCGCCGGATCCCAGATCAGGCGTGCGTCGAAACTCGCCGCGGCAAGCAGCGTCAACACCACGACCGCCGCGAACGCCAACGCCCCCGGACCCGGCAGAACCGATGCAAGCCTGCCCATCCGCACCAGCGCCACCAGCACGGTGACCGCGAAGATATCGAGCATCGACCAGCGCCCGATGAACTCGACCACCCGATAGAGGCGCGCCCGCGCCAGCATATGGGCGCGCGAACGGCGCGCGCTCATCCAGACCAGCAGAACGAGGGCCAGGATCTTAAGCAGCGGCACCATGATGCTGGCGAAGAACACCAGCACCCCCAGCGGCCAGGAGCCCGAGCGAAGCAGGTACACGACACCGCTCAGGATCGTGTCGTCCTGGTTAACCAGCAGGCTGCTGGAATGCATGACCGGAAGGACATTGGCCGGGATGTACAGGATCGCGGCCGCAAGCAGGTAGGCCGAAGTTCTCTCCAGGCTCCGGGGAGCCCGCACATGGACGACTGCCGCGCAACGCGGGCAAGACATCGAGGAACGACTTCCGATCCGACAGACCAGCAGGCATCCGCGGCAGACCGCAAGTCCGGCTTGGCGACCCAGTACGGCTTGGAGTATTTCAGGCACCGTGCGATCCAGCGAAAAGCTTCTGCGGCCGAACATAAAGGCCCAGGAACGCCAGCACCGGGAGCAGCGCCGCACAGGCCCACAGTGCGGGGCCGACGACCAGATCGGCGAGGTGGGCCAGCTTCACGATCGAAACCAGGCTCCCCAGCATGAAGACATCGACCATGCTCCAGCGCCTCAGCGTTCGAAACCAACGGATCATGCGGCCGAGCGCGCCGGATTGCGCCACGGACTCGAGGCGAGCCAGTGCATAGAGCGCCAAGGCGATCTCGGCACCAGGCGCGGCGACCGCGGTCAGGAACACCAGGGCCGCCAGTGCCGGCATGCCGTGAGTGGCCAGAGCGACGACCGCTCCGCTCAAGGTGGTCTGCCGCTGCGTGCCGGCAAGCGACAACTCAACCAGCGGGAAAACATTCATCAGGATCCACAGCTGGGCGGCGGCGGCTGCGATGGCGAGCGCTGCCTCGCGGGAAGCGTAGGTGCCCCGGTCCAGCTCGACACCGCATCGAGGACATCTGGACACCTCGTTAGCACGGAGGCTGGCAGGCAAAGCCAGCAGGTCGCACTGCGGACAAACGAGCCTCGCGGTTGAGGGCGCACGGTCCATGGAGCTTTCTACGCGGCCTCGCCTTCGACGACGCCCTTGGCCAAACTGCGTGCGCCACGCTCCCGCACCAGGCGATACGCGACGCCCAGTGTGTGCCAGGCGCGCGTCATTGCCTTCCATCGCGCCGTGACACCCCGATCGTGATCCATCAAGCATCCCTTTGATGACAAACGCAAGGCGCGCGCAGCCGCGCGCGCCTTGCGTGATCGGGTCTAATTCGCAACCGGGCAGCTCTTCGCGCCGACCGTGACCTTGGTCAATGCGGGGTCGTCGGCCGGCGGGAACGGCTTGCTTCCATTGCCCGCAGGGCTGACGCAGTCGTAGGACAGCATGTACGCCATCAAGGATGCGTAGTCGTCCGGGGTCAGCGAGCCGGGGGCGGTCAGCGGCATCTGCGTCGCCACGACGGAACGAATCTGCGAGACGTTCAGGTGCGACTTCGCAAAGCTGGGACCGGTCAATGCCGGGGCCGAAACGCCCTGCAGCTGGTCTCCATGGCACAAGGCGCACTGCCCGGAATAGACGGTCTTTCCTCGTGCCACCTGCTCCTTCGTGTATGGCGCTGAACCCGTGCCAGCGATTTGAGCGCTCGCGGCCGATGGCGCAATGGCGGCAAGCGGCGTCTGTCCCCCCGTACCGTTGACAACCGCCTGGGTCGCGCCCAGCTTGTACACGAGCACGTGGCTGCCATGCGTTGCGGGCAGATTCGCAGTTTGCTGATTTCCCGCCTGACCAACCAGGATGGCCACGTATTGATCGCCGTCCAGCATATACGTGGCGAATGGCGCACAGATCGACGAGCCGGTATTGGTCTTCCAGAGTTCCTTGCCGGTCGCGGTGTCGAGCGCGTACAAAGTGCCGCCCAGGTCGCTGGTGAAGACGATTCCGGTCGCCGTGATCAGAGCGCCGCCTTGCGCGGGGTAGGGCAGCGACACTCGCCAGCGCACCTGCCCGGTGGACACGTCGATGGCCGACACGACGCCGGTTCCGTTATTGCGCTTGGGCAGGGGGCCGCCCGTGTACGTTTGGCTGGGGATGTATTCCGGGTGCTCGGTCGTCAGTTTCCACAGGCCGCATTCGTCGGTACTGGGGATCACGAAGAGGTTGGATTTCGAGTCATACGCGCCGCCGAGCCACTCGACTCCGCCGCCGTGGTTCGGACACCCCGGCGTTCCTTGCAGGGTAGGAGCATTGTCGAGTCCCTTCTCCTCGCTGACCGCGAGGCGATGAATCAACTGACCGCTCGCCTGGTCGAAGATGAAGAATTCGCCGGTTTTATCTCCTATGGCAACCAGATCGCGGGATGTGCCGCCGACCTCGCCTGAAAAGAGCACAGGGACCATCGCAGGGTCGCCGTCGTGGGTGTCATTTTTGAGGAGTTGGTAGTGCCACTTCACTCTGGGGGTCTTGCCGCTGATGTCCAGAGCCACGATCGAGTTACTGTAGAGGTCCTCGCCCTCGCGGCCCTTAAGGATCATGTCAGGCCCGGGATTGCCGGGGGCCACGAACAGCGTGTTCGTCTGCGGATTGATCGCCATTCCCGACCAGACGTCCGCGCCGCCGTGCATCCACGACTTGCCAGGCCACGTGTCGCGCTTGATCGTGTCCCAGTCCCACTGCTTTTTTCCATCGACAACGCTGAAGGCGCTCACGCGTCCCTGGTTGCCATTGTCGCCACCGCCGGTGCCTAGGATGACGCTGCCTTTGTAGACGTACGCAGCCATCGAGAAAAAACTGTTGGCGTTGTCGCGGCACCCGGGCACATCCCACGCTGGCTTACCCGTTTCGGCGTCCAGCGCGATGACGCGGCAATCCTGCGTTCCGAGGAAAACCTTGCCATCCTCGATGCCGACGCCCCGACTGACCGCAAACAGGACAACGGGTGGGTTGTACGGGAACTGCCATTTGAGCTTGCCCGTGCGGGCGTCCAACGCCAGCACATTGTCGTGCGGCGTCGAAATGTACATCGTCTCGCCGGTGACGATGGGCGAGGCTTCCTGCTGACCATCGTCGGAGATCTGTGTCTTCCAGGCCAGACCGAGCGTAGCCACATTCTCAGGGGTGATCTGGCTCAGCGTGCTGTAACGATTGCCCAGATAGGACTTCGCAGGAAGCAGCCAATCGTCGGATCTAGCGGCGTCCAGCAACGTTTGCGCACCCGGTGCGCCCGTTGCCACCGGGTTGGCCATCGAACCGGAGAATGCGGTGCCGATCGTGCAGAACACGGTCGCAAGCAGCAGGGCCCTGGTGCGGACGCGCTTGCCCAGGCCGAAACGGATACGAATCATCGTTGCCTCTTTCAGATGATGGAGCGTTTACGTATCCGGAATGTCCCATGGCTTTGATTCGGCGTTCTTAGTTTGCTTGCGCCGACTGCGCTGTCTTGCTGTCGTTTTCGGGTTCGACCTCGCAACCCGGAGCTAAAGGCCACGCGATGGTGCACGTGCGGCGGAGACACGTTTTGCGCTCTCTTGCGTTTGTCGCTGCATCTTGCGAACTTCGCCGAAGGTACGACGACGAACCCGCCAGCCGGGGCGGGGCGGGAATTCCTCCGCAACATCGGGGCTTTCCCGCAAGAAGATCAAACCGGGCTGACCGGTGCTTCCTAGACTCCCGTCGTATCGAAGCCATGTGCCACGAGACCGACATGACCGAACTGGCAAGAAAGATCGCCGTGTCTGCGTTACTTCAGCCAGCCCTGGCGTTCGCGGCAAGCGAGCCGAGCATTGGCTTTCAGCCGCCGCAAACGGTCGTTGCCCGGCATATATACGACCTGCACTCGCTCATGCTGAGCGTCTGCCTGGTGATCGCGGCGGTCGTGTTCGGAGTGATGTTCTACTCCATCGTGCGGTTCCGCAAGGCGGCCGGACGCGAAGCCAAGCAGTTCCATGGCAACACGACGTTGGAGCTGCTGTGGACGGTGATTCCGTGCCTGATCGTCGCGGGCATGGCCTATCCGGCGACGAAGACGGTGATCGAGATGAAAGACACCACGAACCCCGACCTGACGATCAAGATCACGGGGTACCAGTGGAAATGGCGCTACACCTATGTCGACGACGGCATCGACTTCTACAGCAGCCTGTCCACTCCGCGTGACCAGATCGAAAACGAGGCGCCCAAGGGCGAACACTACCTGCTGGAAGTGGATCACCCGCTGGTGGTGCCGGTCGGCAAGAAGATCCGGATCCTGACGACCGCCGACGACGTAATCCACTCCTGGTTCGTGCCCGCGCTGGCGGTCAAGCAGGACGCCATACCGGGATTCGTGCGCGATTCGTGGTTCAAGGTCGATGCCCCGGGCATCTATCGCGGCGCCTGCACCGAGCTCTGCGGCAAGGAACACGGCTTCATGCCGGTCGTCGTCGAGGCGATGCCCGAGAAGGATTACCAGGACTGGGTCGCCGATCAGCGCGCGAAGAGCGCCCCACCAGCAGCGGCGCCCCAGTGAAGCGGCCACGCGTCCACGACCACAAATCCTCGCCAGGCCAACAAGCCAGGAGAACAGCATGCAAGTAGCACTCGACAACGTCCCGGCCGTCGTCCAGTTGCCTCACCAAGGGGGCATCCTGCGGTGGATCCGGACGACCAATCACAAGGACATCGGTACCTTGTACCTGTTCTTCAGCATGAGCATGCTGCTGGTCGGCGGGCTGATGGCGCTGACCATTCGGGCGGAGCTGTTCCAGCCCGGACTGCAGATCGTTCGCCCCGAGTTTTTCAACCAGCTCACCACGATGCATGGACTGGTCATGGTGTTCGCCTCGATCATGCCGGCCTTTGTCGGGTTCGCGAACTGGCAGCTGCCGTTGATGCTCGGCGCGCCCGACATGGCGTTTCCGCGCCTGAACAACCTGAGCTTCTGGCTGTTGCCGTTCGCGGCCGTGCTGCTGGTCGCATCCTTCTTCGTTCCAGGCGGAGCCACGGCCGCCGGCTGGACCTTGTATGCCCCGCTCTCGGTCCAGATGGGTCCTGGCATGGACATGGCGATCTTCGCCATCCACATACTCGGCATCTCTTCGATCATCGGTGCCCTGAACATCATCGTCACGATCCTGAACATGCGAGCCCCGGGGATGACCCTGTTCAAGATGCCGATGTTCGCGTGGACCTGGCTGGTCACTGCCTTCCTGCTGCTCACCGTGATGCCGGTGCTGGCGGGTACGGTGACGATGCTGCTGTTCGACCGTCATTTCGGCTCGCACTTTTTCGACGCGGCCGGCGGTGGTGACCCGGTGCTGTTCCAGCACCTGTTCTGGTTCTTCGGCCATCCGGAGGTCTACATCCTGATCCTGCCGGCGTTCGGGATCGTCTCGGCGATCATTCCGACGTTCTCCCGCAAGCCCCTGTTCGGCTTGCGCTCCATGGTGCCCGCGACATGCATGATCGGCATCCTGGGCGGCAGCGTCTGGGCGCATCACATGTTCACGGTCGGAATGCCGGTCGGAGCGCAGTTGTTCTTCATGTACACGACCCTGCTGATCGCGGTGCCGACGGGCGTCAAGGTGTTCAACTGGCTGGCCACGATGTGGCAAGGCTCCCTGACGTTCGAGACGCCGATGCTGTTCGCCATCGGGTTCCTGTTCGTGTTCACCATCGGGGGGCTGACGGGCGTGATGCTCGCGATGGTGCCGGTCGACGTCCAGCTGCACCAGACGTATTACATCGTCGCGCACTTCCATTACACGATGGTCGCCGGCACCTTGTTCGCGCTGTTCGGGGGAACCTACTACTGGCTCCCGAAATGGACCGGCCACATGTACGACGAGAAGCTGGGCCAGTGGCACTTCTGGCTGACCCTGATCTTTTTCAACCTGACGTTCGTGCCGATGTTCTTCCTCGGCCTGGCCGGAATGCCCAGGCGCATCCCCGACTACGCGCTGCAGTTCACGAACTTGAATTCGCTCGCCAGCATCGGGGCCTTCGGCTTCGGGTTGACCCAGCTGCTGTTCGCCTACAACGTGATCAAGTGCATTCGCAGCGGCGAGCGCGCCACCGCGCAGGTGTGGGAAGGGGCCAAGGGCCTGGAGTGGACCGTGCCTTCGCCGGCCCCGCACCACACGTTCTCGACGCCACCGGTCGTCGAATGATGGTCAAAACGATGAGCATCGTCGCTAGTAATCGACGGTTCCTTGCCAAGCTCAGCCTGGTGGCGCTGGGCATGTTCGGATTCGGATACCTGCTCGCCCCGCTTTACGACCGGCTGTGCGGCGCGGAGCGGGCCACGCAAACCGCAGCGAAGGATGCGGCGCACCCGGTCACCCGGGTCGATCCGACGCGAACCGTCGCGGTTCAATACGACGCGAACGTGCATGGTTCCCTGCACTGGTCGTTTCGACCGCTGCAGAAAACCTCGCAGGTCCATCCCGGTGAGCTGGTCCATATCCGCTACGAGATGACCAACGAGTCGAACGAACCGGTGATCGGACAGGCGGTCCCGAGCTATGCGCCGCCCGCCGCCGCGGCCTACTTTCACAAGATCGAATGCTTTTGCTTTAAGAGCCAGTTATTGCGGCCGCACGAGACGAGGAGCGTGCCGGTCGTGTTTCTGATCGATCCCGCGATTCCCGGGGATCTACCCACGATAACGCTCTCGTATACGTTTTTCGAGGTTCGACCGAGGAAGAGTGCGTGATGAACAACGTTCAAAAGTACTATCTACCCGAGCCGACGCCCTGGCCGATATTCGGTTGCAGCGCGCTGCTGATGATGGCCGTCGGCGCTGCCGCCTGGGTCAACCGCGCCGCCGCTGGCCTCTGGCTGGTTTCGGTTGGCGCCGTATTGCTGCTGATCATGTTGATCGGCTGGTTCGGCACCGTGATCCGGGAGAACAACGCCGGGCTGCTCAACCGCCAGGTGGACGCTTCGTTCCGTTGGGCGATGGCCTGGTTCGTCTTTTCCGAGGTGATGGTCTTCGTCGCCTTCTTCGGTGCACTGTTCTACCTGCGCGTGCTGGCGGTCCCCGACCTGGCATCGGGCGAGAGCGGGCAACTATGGCCGGGCTTCAAGGCGACTTGGCCGACGGCAGGACCGCTTCCCGAGGGCAGCTTCTCTCCGATGGTCGCGTGGGGGGTCCCGACCCTCAATACGGTCATCTTGTTGACCTCCGGGGCGATCGTGACCTGGGCGAACTTCGCCATCGCGCGGGGTGAGCGTGGTCGCTTCAAGCTGGCGTTACTGATGACCATCATATTGGGTGTGCTGTTCCTGTGCTTGCAGGCTTCGGAGTATCACCATGCGTTCACCCGGCAGAACCTGAGCCTTTCGTCCGGAGCCTACGGCGCGACGTTCTTTGCGCTCACCGGCCTGCACGGCATTCACGTGATGATCGGAACGACGATCCTGATCTTCATCCTGGCCCGGGCCTTGCGCGGGCAATTCACGCCGGAGCATCACTTCGCGTTTACCGCCGCGTCCTGGTACTGGCATTTCGTGGGCGTTCTCTGGCTGGTTTTGTTCGTACTGGTGTACTGCCTTTGACCCTGGGGGTCCCATCGAGGGCACTGACGATGAATCAACAATCCACGCTGAAACCGGGCTACCTCCTCGCTTTGAGTGTTGCCGCGGCCGCCGTTTTCTGCGCCCCGGCATGGGCGGACGGCGATCCGGCCAAAGGCAAGTCCAAGTCCGCGATGTGCCAAGGCTGTCACGGGATCCCGGGTTACCGCACCGCCTATCCGGAGGTCTACTCGGTACCGAAGCTTGGCGGCCAGCAGCTGGACTACATGATCCATGCCCTGCACGACTACAAGTCCGGGGCGCGCACGCATCCCTCGATGCGCGGCATCGCGGCCACGTTGAGTGACCAGGACATCGCGGATCTGGCCGCTTACTATGCTGGCAACAGCGGAAAGTGAGCATGGCATGACCACCCTACGCGGCGCGATCCGCTTCACCCAAACCCTCGTTCAGACCGGAGTGCTGTGCGCGGTGCTCGCCGCCAGCGCCTCGGCGCTGGCCTTCGAGGAAGGGGCGGGAAAGAAGAAGGCCGAGCAAGTCTGCGCTGGCTGCCATGGT
>VBCK01000034.1 GCA_005882215.1 Betaproteobacteria bacterium
AAGGCAGATGCAAGGTCGCGCGACGCTGGACGCCGGGTCGCAGCGGGATTCTGCTCGGCGCCGCCCATGAGCTTGCGCCCAGTCGAATCTGCGATGTGGGTCGCCCCGTATTCGCGGGCATCGTCGTTTCGACCGGCGCATGGCCCGCGGCGGTCGGAGCGTCGTCCGATGCGAGCACGTTGCCGCCCTCGGCCACCAGGCGGCTGACAGATTCCGCAACGCTCGGATTTTTTCTCTTGCCGATGTATGGGTTCATGGTTTCCTCGCAAGGCCTCGGCTTTTCGCCACCGCGTGCTCCCTCTGAGGTTGATGGCGAGTCTGGCAGCAGCGTGCGCGCGGTTCCGCTGCGTGTCTGTGCGCTGGGAGACAAAGCGCATGGAGGTGCATGGACTGTGCACGTGGTGCGATCGTCTCGAGTGGTGCCGCCGGGTTTTCCTCGATCGTCGTATCGCCCTATCGCTCCACAGCCCGAAAATGCAGCGGGTCCCTGAGGTTCTGCAGCTCTCGGTAGTAGTAGAGCGGGCTGGGCCGCCTTCCTTTGAATCTCAGCCTTCTCAGGAATTCAATTTCGTCTCGGGTCACTTGGCCGCTGAGCAAGGCATCTTGAAGGAATTCAGTGAACCCGGGTTCGTCCTCTTGAGGGAGCCCAGGTTCCTTTTCAACGAATTCGAATCTCTTCGGGGTCCCCGGGACGAGTCGGTGGTTCAGCACAAACCCAATGCCGAAACTCGGGAGGTCGACGTCCCAGGATTCGAGCAGCGGGTCCAGGAAAGAAACGCAGCTTTCGCGTGACAGGTGGAATACATCCGTGTCCAGAAATTCCAGGATCGTGACGCGCGTCTGCTTATAGCTTCGGCCGCTGAGCCGGGCTATCGAGCGGAGCCACTTCTCACTTCCGAGCTCCTCTCTCGCGACCCCTTTGATCACATCCAAGAGCTTTTGTGTGACGAGGCGTTCCAGCTCGCCGAAGGGCTGCTTTTCGAAGATCGATCGGATCTGCCATTGTTTCTCCGGTGCGCATTTACGAAGAATCAACTCTCGGACGTCCGCGAACAGCGGCGCGGGCGGGTCCTCGAAACCGCGCTTCAACTCTTCTCTGCGCTGTGCGTCGGCCAGCTTCGCCAGCTTTCCGCTCGGGAGCTCGAGAAATGCCCCGATTTTCTCGTAGATGTCCGTTCGATCAGGTGCTGGGGGCAGTTTCTTCCTCGTCAGGAGCTGGGAAACGTAGGATTCCGTGACTTGAGCCGCCGCTGCCAGGTCCTTTTGCTCGAACCCCAGTTCCTCCAGCCGCTCTTTAATGACCAAACAAACATCCACTCGATGTCTCCCTGGCTTTACTATATTTGGTGAACTAATGAGAATAATCGCAGATTGCGCTTTACAAGGCAAGTTAATTAACCTAATCTAGCTAATGGACTGCAGGGGTCTTCTGATGGTCTGAACTACTAACCGCGATTGTCGAAACGCCCCTTTAGCCATTGCAACCAAGGAAACAACATGTACGCACGTCGAGTCTCGCTGCATCTGAAGCCCAACAGCAGGGCTGAATTTACCCAAAAGTTGGAGACGGACATCATTCCCATGCTTCAGAAGCAGAAGGGCTTTCTGGATGAAATCACCTTCGTCACTCCAACCGGCCAGGATGCGTTCGGAGTCAGCCTGTGGGACAACAAGGAAAGCGCGGAAGCCTACAACCGCGGCTCCTACGCCGATGTGACCAGAATCCTGTCGAAGCTGGTCGAGGGAGCGGCGCAGGTGGATTCCTATGAGGTGTCGAACTCCACTTTCCACAAGATAGCCGCTGCTGCGACAGCCCAAAGCCAGTAGCCGTTTTGTTTGGACAGAGAGCGGATCAAGTCCGCGCTTTGTCTTGGGGCGAGCTTGGCTTGCCCCTTTTGCTATCTGCTTTGCGGGGGGTCGTGCCAGGGAGTTTGTCTGACGCGGACAGTATCGAGGTCGCCCGCAGAGGTCAGTCCGCTAGCTGATCGCCCTTCGCGACCGCGGTGATCAGCGCGCTCAGTAGGTACTCCATTCCCAGCCGTTGACGTACCACTGGTCCGGTGTCTTCGCCAGGAATTCAATATGCAGATTGCCTGGCGCGGAGGAGCCGGTCCATGAGTAAGTCCATTGCAGAGTCCCTTGTGAGGGCGTGTTGGGGGAGCCGCCGTTGCTTTTCAACGCGGTCCGTTGTGGCTTGCCGAGCAATTTTTCCACTCCTTCGGCCGACATTCCCTGCTTCAGATCGACCGCCACCCGCTCGGCCTGGGCCAGGCTCAGTACCGCAACGGGGCGCAACGACTGTGCGCTCGCCGGTGAAAACCACAACACCGATGGCAACATAGCCAATAAGAGCATCAAAGCAATCCGCTTCATTTTCGATTCAAATCCTTCAGAGGTTTAATGTCCGCTACCTACCGAATCCTGGCCGGATTTCGCAGCCCGGTCTGTGCGCTGCCGTACAATCACCGAAATCTCGACCGCGTTCATGACGCGGGCCGTGCTAAGCCGGCGTTGCGCGCCCGAGCGCGCTACCACGGTGGCATGCTCACAGCCGTTCAAAGTTTGCGTCGCCATCCGTTCATTGCCCTGGCAGCGTTGGCGAAAACCTCCTCCGCCCGCCTGGTGGCGGGTAGAACAGCATCCCAGGCTATCGCTGACCTAGGTCTTGCGTCTGTGCGCTGACGCACGCAACTGCGACAACCTAATGGGCTCGCAATCGTCCTGCGTACGCCAGCGAACGGATCGACTTCGAATATCTGATTAGCCTTGTGCTTGCCTGGGTAAGCCTTCTGATGGAGAGAATCGAGTGTCCATTGTCCGACCGCGTCCGCGGCTGAATCGCTTGCTCCAGGCGCTGCCGCGCCGCCAATCACAACGGATGCTCCGCGAATGCGAAGCCGTGGAGCTCAAATTTGGCGAGATCCTGTACCAACCCAATGTGCGTATTAGCGATGTGTACTTTCCAAGCGACAGCTTCATTTCGCTGATGATTCCGGTCGATGGCACAGGTAACCTCGAAGTCGCATTGGTCGGCAACGAAGGCATGCTTGGATCGCCACTGATCCTGGGCGTGAATGTATCGCCGCTGCGTGCCGTCGTTCAGGGCAAAGGCCTCGCGTGGCGGATGAGCGGCGTGGCGTTCAGCCGCCAGCTCGGTCGGAGCGCGGCGCTGCGTCGCGGGCTGCATCGTTACCTGCAGGTGCGGATGTGCCAGCTGGCGCGGGCCGCCGCATGCACCCGGTTCCACTTGGTCGAGCAACGCCTTGCCCGTTGTCTGCTCATGACGCAGGATCGCGCGCATTCGGATGAATTCCATGCGACGCACGAAGTCCTCGCCTACATGCTCGGCGTTCGGCGCGTGGGCGTCACCAAGGCCGCGAACGCGCTGCAAACGCGCAAGCTGATTCATTATCACCGAGGGGAAATCTCGATCCTTGACCGCGTCGGCATGGAGGCTGCTGCGTGCGGCTGCTATCAGGCCGATCGGGAGACGTACGGCGCCCTGTTGGCCGTCCCAGCTTGACCGCCGACGGGGCGCGCGATCCATCGGCTGCCGACGCGATGGCGGTCGCGGTGCTTCGGGCCTGTGGAAAGTGCCGCAATCCCTGTGCGCCACCGCACCGACGGCTGATGCAATCTTCGATACGCTGGCTAGAGTAGAAGGAATCTCGTGAAACAGCGAATATTCACCGTGCCGGTTCTCGCGGCCGCCGCTTTGGCGAGCGGATGCGCAAGCTGGGATGCGCACGACCGTGGCAGCGATTATCAGTGCGGATATGCAGGTTCGATTGAAGGCCACTTCAGTGCCTTCGCCGATCGCCAAGATCCGTCAAAGTGCGGCGCCGATTATGCTGCCGCCGCTATCGCCCACGAAATCATCACGAAGGGACACGCCATGAATTGGGACATGATTGAAGGCAATTGGAAGCAGTTCCAAGGCCATGTGAAAGAAAAATGGGGCAAGCTGACGGACGATGATCTCGGCCTGATCGGCGGCAAACGCGACCAGTTGTCCGGGCAAATCCAGGAAAGCTACGGCATCACCAAGGATCAAGCGGAGCGGCAGGTCAAACTTTTCGAGGAGATCCACAAGGACTTTCAACCCAAAAGCCGGGCTTAGCAACGCCCGGTCATGGCCGGCAGCTTCGCCTGCAGCAGTGGTGCGAGCGGTCTGGATCGGGGTCTGTGCGCTAGCGGACGCATGGAGTACCCTTGTGCGTAATGACCACTATTCAAAACCCGAGAAGGAACCAGCTGCTCGCCGCGCTGCCAGACGCCGAGTGGCTGCGCTGGGTGCCGCAGCTGGAGCCCGTGGAAATGCCGCTCGGCAAAATCCTCTACGAGTCCGGTAACAAGCTGACCCACGTTTACTTTCCCTCCACGTCGATCGTCTCGCTCCTGTACGTGATGGAAGACGGGGCCTCGGCCGAGATCGCGGTTGTCGGCCGCGAGGGAATCGTCGGCATTTCGCTGTTCATGGGGGGCCAATCGACGACGAGTCGCGCAGTGGTGCAAAGTGCGGGCCAGGGGTTTCGGCTGAAAGCGAATTTGATGATGCAGGAGTTCAACCGGGCCGGGCCGGTGCTGCACCTGCTGCTGCGCTACACACAGGCCCTCATTACCCAGATGGCGCAGACTGCGGTATGCAATCGTCACCACTCGCTCGATCAGCAGCTGTGCCGCTGGCTGCTGTTGAGCCTGGACCGTCTACCGTCCGACGAACTGGTGATGACGCAGGAGCTGATCGCCAACATGCTGGGGGTACGCCGCGAAGGCGTCACCGAGGCGGCGGGCCAACTGCAGCAGGCCGGACTGATCCAATACCGGCGCGGCCACATCACGGTGGTGGATCGCGAGAGGCTCGAGCAGCGCGCCTGCGAGTGTTACGCCGTGGTCAAGAAGGAATACGACCGACTGCTTCCTGAGCAATTGGCGACGTAGCTCGCGTTGCGCGCGACGTGGACGCCCGAGACCAACTCGAATGTGAAACAGAGCTTGCGCAGCCCGTCGAGTGGTGGGACTATTGCTGTGACTTGATGGGAAGTATGGCCGGTAAAGGTTTCA
>VBCK01000100.1 GCA_005882215.1 Betaproteobacteria bacterium
CCCCCGGGAGGCGCGGGCATCTTGACGGATGTCCAGTGCGATCCGCCATCGCTCGTGCGCAATGCGAGTGACCACAGACCCACGGCCCAGCCTTGATTCCGATCCATGAAATAGACCGAGAAAAGCGGCTGATCCACGCTGGTGTCCTGGCGCAGCAGCTTCCAGCTGTCCCCGCCATCCTCAGTATGTAGCACCACGCCCCAGTGACCGACCGCCCAGCCGCGCATATCGTCGACGAAGCACACCGAAGTCAACATCAGACGGGTTGGCACGTCATGCGCCTGCCGCCAGGTTTTGCCGTCATCATCCGACAGCAGCACCGTGCCGTGATCGCCGACCGCGACGAGGCGCTTCCCGGCGCTCGTGGCGCTCAGCATGCCGGCGCGCGTAGGCGAGGCCAGGTGCATCGCCGGAAGCTGGTGCAGCTCCTTGACGAACTTGGCCACGTCGCCGCCCGCGCCCCCGCCGCCCGCGCCGACGAGCTGCGCCGAGGCAGGCAGGATCGGCAGCAGCGCAACTGCCATCACAGGGAGGAGCCATCGGATCGCGAGCCGGTTCATCTGGAGTGCGCCATCAGTGTTGCAAAACGCCCGGGATGTGGACCGGCCTGCGGCGCGGGAAAATGCGCTCCAGCACCACCGCCAGGGCCGGCAGCGCGGTCATCGCCATCACGAGGTTGATGATGAACATGAACGCCAGCAGCTTGCCCATGTCGGCCTGAAATTTCAGCGCCGAGAACGACCAGGTCACGACCCCGATCGCCAACGTGATCGCGGTGAAGATCGTAGCCATCCCGACTTCCAGGATCGAATGCTCCAGCGCCGCGACGATCGGCTCGCCCTGCGCCAGGTGCGCCTGCAGCCGGTTGTAGATGTAGAAGGCGTAGTCGACCCCGATGCCGACCGCCAGCACCATAACCGGCAGCGTCGCCACCGTCAAACCGATCTGGAGTTCCTTCATGAACCAGTAGCCGACGAAAGTCGCCACCGTAAGCGGCAGACAGCAGGCGACGACCGCCCGCAGGTCGCGGTACGCGATCAACACCAGGAGCGCGATGGCCGCATAGACATAGAGCATCATCGGCAGCTCGCTGCGCGAGACCTCCTCGTTGATGGCGGCCAGCACCCCGGCGTTGCCAGAGGCCAGCCGCACGTTGATGCCGTCCTGCTTGTGGTCGATCCGGAACTGCTTGACCACGTCGATCACCTTCTGCATCGTGCCCGCCTTGTGGTCGCTCAGGTAGGCATGCACGGCCGTCATGCTGCAGTCGTTTCTGATGTAGCCGCGCAGCCGCGCGATCTCGATGGTCAACCCGGCGTAGTTGACCGGGTCGATCGGCACCACGCCCATCTTCGGGTTGTTTTCGTTGTAGCCTTCGCTGTACGTGCGCGTCAACGTGGTGAACGAGGCCACGCTGACGACCCCTGGCGCGTTCTGCAGCGTCCAGACCAGGTCCTGCTCGTACGGGGCGGTAGCCACGCGCGAGCAGTTCTCGGGCGAGGGCTGCCGCTCCAGCACCACGGTCAGCCAATCCAGGCCGACATCGTAGTTGGCCGCGATGTCGACCGCGTCGCGGTTGTAGCGGCTGTCCGCGCGCAGCTCGGGCGCGCCGGCCTGCAGCGTGCCGACCACGCGGTCGCGGCTCTGCCAGACGGCGAACGCCAGCACACCGGCGGTGACGAACACGATGAACACCGCGTTGTTGGGCTCCGACACCTTGGACAATTGCCGTAGCCAGCGAGCGCGCCGCTCGCGCTCCAGCATCGCCTTGTCCGCGAATGCCTTGTCGAAGTGGAAGAACGAGGCGGCCACCGGCAGCATCACCAGGTTCGTGACGATCTTGTAGCCGACGCCGATCGCCGCCGTGATCGCCAGCTCCCGCACCATCGGGATCGGGATCAGGATCAGCGTGACGAACGAGACGAAGGCGGTCACCAGCGCCAGCGTGCCCGGCACCAGCAGGCCGGAGAAGCTGGCCCGCGCCGCGTCGAAGGTGCTCTTGCCGTGCGCGATCTCGCGCACGATGTAGTTGATCTGCTGCACCCCGTGCGACACCCCGATCGAGAACACCAGGAAGGGCACCAGGATCGCCAGCGGGTCCAGCCCGAATCCGAGCACATGCAGCGTTCCGAACTGCCACACCAGCGAGGTCAGCGAGCAGGCGATCGGCAGCAACGTGAAGCGCAGCGAGCGGCAGTACCAGTACACCGCCGCCGCCACCAGCAGCAGCGCGACGCCGCAGAACAGCAGCACCGCCCGCGCCCCGTCGGCGATCTCGCCCACCTGCTTGGCGAAGCCGATGATCTCGATGCGGAAGTGGGGGTCCTCGAACTTGTCCCGGATCCGCTCGTTCAGCAGACGGTTGTAGGCGATGTAATCGATTTTGACGCCGTCGCGGTCGTACTCGTTCAGCTCCGCCGTGATCAGCGCGCTGCCCTGATCGCGGGCGACCAGCAGGCCGTCGAAGCCACCGCGCGTGGTGGTGCGCTTGATCTGCTGGATCAGCTCCGGCGTCAGCGCCGAAGGGTCCACCGTGTTGGGGATCAGCTGCTCGTTGCGGAAGCCTTCCGGCGTGATCTCCATCAGCCAGGCGTTCGACGTCCACAGCGACTGCACGCCCAGGCGGTCCACGTTCGGCATCGAGGAGATGGCCTGCGTGACCTCGTAAAGCTTCGTCAGCCCTGCCTTGGTCCAGATCTTGCCGTCGATGGCCCGCACCGCGATGGTCAACCGGTTGGCGCCGAACAGCTGATTGCGGTACTGGTTGAAGGTCTTGATGTACTCGTGCCCGATCGGCATCTGCTTCTCGAAGCCGGCCTCCATCCGAAGCTTCAGCGCGAAGAAGCCCATCACCAGCGTGAAGGCGCCCAGCACGCCGAGCACCAGCACGCGGCGGCCGAAGGCGAACTTCTCGAGGGCCGCGAGGGCGCGGGCCAGTCTAGTGGGAGGCGGATGCGAGTCCATCGGATCGGGTTTTCTTTTCCAGCGCCGTCGATCAGCGCGCGCCGCCGGCTGCGCAGGGCGCCGCCGGCGGCGGAGCGCAGAACGTCAGAACGTATAGGTCACTGAAGCACCCCACCAGTCGCGGTCGGCGTAGAAATTGCGAAGAATCGACGGATCGCCGCCGCGGTAAGTCACGTACAGCAGCGAACCGGACCAGTGCTGCTTGTTCTGGATCACGGTCAGCGCATAGGTCGTCGACAGCACGCCCTGCATCCAGGTGTAGTTCTCGTTCGGCGTGTCGCCGGCGATCGCCAGCGACCACGTGATGTTCGGGATGATCTGGAAGCCCGGAACGATCGTGCCGTCGAAGGTCATGTCCACGTACTGCACGATGCCGAAGGAGTCGGCGGTGCCGAAGTGGCGCGCGTTGTGGTCGGTGCCCTGCCCGCCGGCACCCAGGATGTCGTAGCTCAGGTCCGTCAGCAGGCCCAGGCCCTGGTAGGCGTGGTTCGACACGCCGGGGTAGTGGATCAGCGCGAACTCGCCCTGGATGTTGGACGCCTGCGCGCCGGCGTGACGTACCAGCCAGCCGGCGATGTCGGTGTCGCTCGGGTTGACCGCACGCCACCAGGTCGTGTTCCACTGCCACTTGTGCGCGTCGCGCCAGGTCGACCAATTGCCGTTGCAGTTCGCGCCCTGGCCGCCCAGGTCGAAGCACGAGAACGGATCGACCAGGATCGGATCCTTCGGACGGTACGAGATCTCGGTGCCCAGGGCCCACTGTCCGACCAGCGCGCTCATGCTGGCGCCGTACAGGTTGTGGTCGTTCGGATAGACGACCCTCTGGCCATAGCCCAATCCGGTGGGCGCCGGCACATACTGCACGTACGGCTGCTTTTCGTGGAAATGCTCGTAGTACAGGCCAAAGTCCATCGAGCTGCCTTCGGGCTTGTAGTGCGCCGAGATGCCAAACTGCCGTCCGACCGACGGCGTCTGGTCAGGCGCGACGTACGGCGAGCCGAAGTTGGTGAAGCAGTTTGTTCCCATCATCACGTCCACCGCGGCGCAGAAGGTGTAGCCATTGTTGGCGGCCACCTGCACCGCCTGGTTCGGATCCGTGATCGCAGGACCGGTGAACGGCCCGCCGGGCGGGTAGACGCCGCCATGTTTTGCCGCGTAGCGCGGGTCGTAATAGAAGAACCAGTTCGTCCCCTTGCCTTCGCCCAGGTAGTCGCTGGTGCTGAAGAACGTGCCCACCGGCACCAGGTGGTTCTGGTTCCAGCGGAACTGGTAGTAGCCCTCGACATTGACGCCCCTCATCGGAGAGAGGGCCAGGCTGATCATTTCAGCCGGCAGCACCACTTCCTTCAGCGGCACGCCGGGGTACGTGTACCGGTACTGGTCGATCGCCGCCGTGGCGTTGACGCCGCCGGCAATGAAAAGGCTCTCGCCCCAGTTGATCACCTGCCGGCCCAGCCGCACCCGTGCGGCGTTTCCGAAGAGCTCGAAGTCCTTGCTCCCCCACAGGTCGTACAGTCGCAGGTCGTGCGCGGCCTGGGTGTAGGCCGGGTTCGCCAGCGGGACGAATTGCGTGTCGCCTGCCTTGGCGTCCAGCAGCCAGGAGCCGCGCACGAAGAACTTGAACTTGTCCGGAAATTTCAGCAGCATTTCCTCGCTGCCCTTCAGGTACAAGGCGAACAGGTCACCCTTCTTGTAGTTCAGGTCGCCGGTATGGGCGTCCTGGAAGCCCGTCGCGAAGCCCGGCGCCTCGTTGGGGTTCGCCGTGGAGTTGGGCCCCGGCGCCGCGATCAGGTTGTTGTTCTGGTCCCGCAGCCGTTGGCTGAAGCCGCCGGTGATCAGCGAGATCAGGCTGCCGTCGATGTACTCGCCGGCCTTGAAATCGAACCCCCACGCCGGTCCGATCAACGCAACCGTCGCACCCACCGCGATGAAGCCTCGCGCCCTGCCGCCCCTTTTCACCATGATGCCCCCCTCTCATTCGCTGGTGTCGGCCCTGCGGGCCGCCACCAGCGCCTAACGGTTCAATCGTTGTGGTCGCCCGTCGCCGAGCGAAGCTTCTTGATAGATGTTCTAACGTTCCGACAGAGATCGAAGCGTCTCCGCCGTGTAGAAGTCGGGCTTCATCCATGGCTGCTTGAAGTCCGGGGCGCCGGGCTTGATCCACCCGATGTCCTTGCCGCCGCCGATCGACATCCAGTCGGTCACGTAGCGCCCGCCCTGAAGGTCCCACATCGTGAACGGACTCATGTGGCACATCCCGCCGACCTCCCACATCGGTGCCGAATAGGTGCTGACCATCTTCCAGACCTTGTCGTCCTTGTCGTAGTCGGTCAGGTCGACCAGGTCCCAGCTGTCCTCGTCGACGTAGTACGTGCGGTGCGGCGCCAGGTGCCGGAAGCCGGGCTTCAGGTGCGCATCGACCACCCAGACCCGGCGCAGTTCGTAGCGGCGATACGCGGGATTGATGTACGTTTTTTGGAACACGACCTTCGGATCGGCCTTGTAGTCCCACATGCCGAACACGTTGGCCCCGACGTACATCTCCTTCTTGCCGACCAGCTTGTAGTCGTAGCGGTCGAGCGTCATGAACAGGCCAATCTGCTCGTCAACCAGGTACTGGTTCTCGAATCCGATCAGCGGCGTGTCGAACACATAAGTCGGCAGACGCCGCACCCGGCGCTGCCCCGGGAAGTAGTAGTACTGCTCCGGATCCTTGTTCTGCCAGATGGTGCCGACGAACCCCTGGCCGGCCAGCGCGGCCGGCTTGGAATACGCGTAATACATGAAGAAGTCGACATTGCCCTCGTCCTCGACATTCTGCCGGTCGGCCCTCTTGGTCGGCCAATAGGTCGTCAGGTACCACTGGTACCAGGTGAACTCGTCGCTGCCGGGCCGCGGGCTGATGACGCTGGTGCCGTCGTTGTAGACGCTGCCCTGCGCCCCAGGCCGCAACTTGATGTTGTACATCACCTCGATGCCCGACTTCGGAATCGGGAACGGCACGCCGGAAGTCTTGGCATGCTCGAGCGACCAGCCGTCGGCCCCGATCTTGGCCTCGGTCGCGTTCGCCTTCGTGCGCTCGGCGTATTCCTTCGTGATGCCGCAATCGCGGTGGGTCGGATAGACGTCCATCCGGTAGCCCTTCACGGTCTTCAGGGCCGTGATCTGGCCGTCGTCCAGGTGGGCCGCGTACTTGTCGACGTTGGATGCGTCGATCGAGAACAGCGGCTTTTCGTCCTTGTACTTCCAGTAGTCCCGGCGGACCTTTCCCCACTCCCAGCCAGGCGGCGGCGCGTCGGCGCCTTCGTAGGCCGGGATCGTTCCGTCCGCGTTGCCCGCCTTTTCGGCGCCGAACGCCGTCAACTCCTTGCCCAACTTGTCGGCTTCCTGCGGCGTGACGGCCGCCAATGCACGCTCCGAAATCAGCGCGGCTGCTACACACCAAGTCAAAATCGCTAGCCTTTTCATAGTCCATCCTCCATTCCAGAACCCCGCGAAACAAAATTGCCGACGAACCGCATCCACCTCACTCCAAGGCCCCTCTCCTCCGAGATCGGCATATCGGCTCCGGCGCATCGCGCGCCTTTGCATCGATTCCGCTCAATTCACCGCCATGCTGTGTGAAAGCCAGACGACCCCGGCTCCGGCCGCCAGCACCAGGTACGGCAGGATCCCGGCCCGCTTGACCAGCACCTGGTCGTCGTTCAAAGCCAGGTCCTCGCTCATAGTCTTCGGAAAGACGCCCTTGTCCTGGATGTAGTGGCGGAACAGGAACACCGGAACGATCAGCGACGCGCAGATCAGGCCCGCCTTCAGCGTGCCGGCGCCGTACACGTCCGCTCCCAGGCCCATCAGGGCCAGGTTCACGAAGCCCAGCATCGTTCCGGCCGCGATGATCCAGGTCGGCGCACGGAACGGACGCTTCCATTGCGCCCGGTCCATCCGATGGATCCAGCCGGCGTTCAGGTTCAGGAAGTTGAACAGCACGTAGCCGACGTTGGAGGCGGCCAGCACGAACACGTAATCGGACAACATCAGGGTGATCATGTTGAAGCCGAGATCCGTCCACATCGCGCGCGTCGGCGCACCGTGCGAGTTCACGTGCGCCAGGTAACGCGGCAGCCAGCCGTCGACCGACGCCTGGTACAGCGTCCGGGAGGAGCCCGCCATCGCGGTCATGATCGAAAGCACCACGGCCAGGATCAGCATCACGACGATGATTCGTTCCACCGGTGCGCCGCCTCCCACCATCCGCGCCATCACGTCGCCGACCCCCATTCCGCTGTAGATCGATGGCGACAGCATCCCATCGTAGACCGGCGCGGTCAGCACCTTGCCGTCCGCACCGAGCACGGCCGGCGTCACCAGCTGGCCCAGCCCCAGATGGCCCTGGAACGCCATCGGCACCAGCGTGAAGATCGCGATGCACAGCAGGCCGGAGTAGAAGATCGCCTTGAACGTATCGCGATGCGGATCCTTGAATTCGCGCGTGTAGCACACCGAGGTCTCGAACGCATACGTGGACCAGGCCGCGATGAACAGGCCCCCCGCCATCAGCGTCCAGCCCGCCGCGTTCCACTGTCCGTCGATCACGCGCGCCTGCGCGTCGTGCGTCAGCGGAACGATCGGGAAAAAGTGCGATCGCGTCATGTCGCCGGTCAGGATCGGAACGATCGCGATCAATCCGAGCGGGATCAGCGACGCCACGCCCAGGATCAGCGTCACCCGCGCCGACCGCAGGATGCCGCCATGCTGGATCGCGAAAGCCGACAGCATCAGGATGGCGCCGATCACGAAGGTGGCGTCGATCCGCAGGAAAAGGCCCGGCTTGACCGCGCCCAGATCGAGCAGCCTGATGTGCCAGGTGTTGATCGCCGCGTCCGGCGCGAAACATGCGCTCAACACGTAGCCGGCCGCCAGTCCCGACCCGATCGCCAATACCGGAGACCAGGCCAGCCAGTTGCACCAGACCGAAACGGGCGCGATGAACTTGCCGTACCGCACCCACGCAATCGCACCGTACACCGACGCACCGCCGGACTTGTGCGGGAACAGCCCTGCGATCTCCGCGTACGTGAACGCCTGGATGAAGCCGAAGCCGATCGAAATCATCCACACCAGCCAGGACGGGCGGCCGACCGTAGCGGCCACCGCGCCCACCGAGAACAGGACCAGAGCCGGCACGCCGCTGGCAACCCAGAAAGCGCCGGTCCAATCGATCTTCCTGTGCAGCGTCGCGGGCTGCGCCGCAGCCGCGACCGAGCTCTTGAGTATTCCGGTGTCCGGCATCGTGAAACCCGCTCAACTCCTGATCCGGGCACGCCGACCGGGAGGGACCGATCGGGTTGCCCGCGAAGTGTGCGCGACCCGAAATGGATGCAAGTTCCGGGCCACTCACTCGAATTGCTTCCCCAACTCTTCTGCGATCTCGAACATGTCGCCGACGATCCCGTACTTGGCCACACTGAAGATCGAGGCATTCGAATCCGTATTGACGGCAACCACGGTGTCCACGTGTTTCATCCCGGCCAGGTGCTGGATCGCCCCCGAAATGCCCATCGCGATGTACAGCTTGCAGTTGACCGCCGTCTTGCCGGATTGACCGACCTGGCGCGACTTGGGAAGCCATCCGGAATCCGCGATCGGCCTGGAGCATCCGAGCGTCGCGCCCAGCGTTGCCGCCAGCTCGCGGAAGCGCTCAACGTTGCCCTCCTCGCCCACTCCGCGCCCGACCGACAGGATGAAATCGACCGAGGACACGTCGACATCGTCGGTCGCAGGCGGCGGGATCAAGGCGCCGAAGCGCGCGCCCGGCGCGGGCCAGGCCGGCGCGAGCCTTCGCACCGGCGGGCTGGCCGGCTTCAGATCGGGCTTGAAGGTGCCCGTGCGCAGGCACAACACCACCGTCCGTTTGCCGGGAAAATCCAGCTCGACATTGACTTTTTGACCGTACCCGCCGCGGGTCGCGACCAGCTGTCCGTCGTCGAAGCCCAGCTTGAACACATCGGTCGCGAAGCCCGTGCCGTGCCGGGTCGCGAACGCGGCCGCATAGTCCATCGAATCGACGCCGTGGCCCAGCAGTATCAGCGCCGGTTGGGAATCGGATATCGCCGCCGACAGCGCGGCCTCCGTGATGTCGGCGTCGAATTCCGCCTGCGGCGAGGCGAATACCAGGATCTCGTCGACGCCGTCGACACTCAGCGCCGGCACGAAACGGTCGGCCTGCGATCCGACGATCGCCACCGTCACCCGATCGCCGATCTCGGCCCGCACATCCTGGGCGGCCGAGATCAGCTCGTGGGTGACCGGGCGCAACTCGCCGTCGCGGTGCTCGGCCAGGATCAGGATTCCGCTCACCGTCATGCCGCACGCTTTTCCGACCTGAACTCGCGAACGATCTGGGCCAGGCGCTGCGCCTTCTGCTGGGCCGTGCCCTCGATCATTTGAGCGCTTCCCTTCTCCGGAATCAGCATCCGGCGCACGCGCGATGCGGATCCCGCCTCGCCCACGTCAGCGCTCGCAAGTCCCAGCTCGTCCGGTCCGAGCACTTCGATCGGCTTGGCCGCCGCCTGCTTGATCGCGCGCAGCGACGCGTAGCGGGGCTTGTTGATTCCAAGTTGTATCGTCAGCACGGCCGGACAGGCGAGATCGACCTCCTGCGTCATGCCGCCTTCCAGCTCGCGCGTCGCGGTGGCTCGCGCGTCGCCGGCGCCGTACTTCAGACCCACCACCACCGCCACGTGCGGCCAGTTCAGCAGCGCGGACAGCGCAATCCCCGTCGTCGCGTGCCCATGATCGGCCGACTGCGCCCCGGCCAGAACCAGGTCGGGCTCCTCCCGGCGTACCACCGACGCCAGGACCCGGGCGATCGCGACCGGGTCCGAGCCGGCGAGCGCATCGCCCCAGACGCGCAGCGCCCGGTCGGCGCCTTTGGCCAGACAGGCGCGCAAGACCTCGTCGCACACCTCGGGGCCGACGGTGGCCGCGATCACCTGCACCTCGCCGGCCGCCGCCTCCTTGATCAGCACCGCCTGCTCCAGCGAAAAGTTGTCCCACTCGTTCAAATCGTGGTTCAGATCCTCCGGATCGACGTCCCGACCATCGTCGCGGATCCGGAAGTCGTCTTCCAGCGCTGCGACGCGCTTGACAGGAACCAGAATCTTCATCAACTCAACTCGATCCTCGAAAGCCCTTTGAACACTCCGTTAAGCGACCGCAGGCTCCGCCTGCCCGGCCTCGCTCGTCGCGCATTGCTCGACCAGCTCAAGCAATTCCCGCACAACGATGCGCCCCTCGTTGCCGGTCGTCTTGACCGCATCCTCGAACATCGTCAAGTCCTTCGGGCAGGCCACCACGAAAACCTCCAGTCCCTCGATCCCGGCCGCTTCGCGGATGCGGATCTGCGAGGGTTTTTCCTTGCCCACCGGATCCGGCATCCAGATGCGCCCGCCGCCGGCTCCGCAACAGAACGAGTTGTCCCGGCTGCGCGCCATCTCGATCAGCTCGCAGCCGGTGGCGCGCAGCAATTCGCGCGGTGCATCGTATTCCTTGTTGAAGCGCCCCAGGTGGCAGGGATCGTGATACGTGGTCCGCAAGGCAAGCCGAGGCTCGATTCGAAGGCGCCCCTGGCGCTGCAGCTCGAGCAACAGCGTTGTGTAATGGATGATCTGCCAGCTCCCGCCGAACTGCGGGTACTCGTTGCGGATCGTGTTCAGAGAGTGCGGATCGGTGGTAACGATCCGCTGGAAGCGGGCCGCCCCGAGGGCGGCGATATTGGACTCGGCCAGATGCTCGTAAAGGCCCTCCTCGCCGACCCGCCGCACATCGTTGCCGGCGTTGCTCTCCGCGTCGTACAGGATGCCGAAGTCGACGCCGGCCGCATGCAGCAGCCGTGCAAAGACCTGCGACACCTTCTGGTTGCGCGGGTCGAACGACGCGTAGTCGCCAACGAACCACAGCAGGTCCACCGGCTCCTTGCGCGCATCCTTGATCGGGAACGGTAGCGTCTTGGTCCACGCTCCGCGCTTGCGCTTGGACTCCCCGAAGGAGTTGCCGGATTTGTGGATGGTCTGCAGCGTCTTCTGCAACAGGGGATCCATCTGGCCGCTCTCGACGAGCTTGCGCCTCATCTGAACGATGATCGGCACGTGTTCGATAGCGACCGGGCAGATCTCCACACAGGCCATGCAGGTCCGACACGACCACAGCGTCTCCTGCGAAACCTGGCCGGTCTTGCCACCGTGAATATCCAGGTCCGCATCCCCAGTAACGAGATTGCGCTCCAGTGAGTGGTTCGAATGTTCCCGGAGCGACAGGATCAGATCCCGCGGCGACAGCGGCGCGCCCGCGGCGCGCGCGGGGCAGGCCTCATGGCAGCGGCCGCACTTGGTGCAGGCGTCCAGCTGCAGCAGGTGCTTCCAGGTCAAGTCGGTGATGCGCGCGTATCCGGCCTGTGGCGCGTCCGGCTGCAGCTTGGGCAGGCGCTGGGCCGCCAGCGGATCGCGGACCGCGAGCGATCCCATCGCGGTAAAAATATGCTTGACCTTGGACCACGGCACCACCGCGATGAACGCGAGCGCCAGGATCCCGTGGAACCACCAGAGCGCCTCTCGCAGCGCGCCCGCTGCGGCGCTGGACAATCCGCCGCCTCTCATCGCCTCCGCGATCACGGCCCCGACCGGCGACCAGATCCTGGTCGACCAGACGCCGGGACGATCCTGCAGCCAGACCAGCCGCGCCGCCTCCAGCAGGAAGCCGGTGACGCCGATCGTGACCAGCGTCCACAGAAACGCCCAGTCCTCACGCCGGTAGAAGCTGCGGTCGTAATCGGGGTCGCCCGGCCGGCGGTCGGGCCGCGCGTAGTCGAGTCTGGGCGGCCGGATCCATCCCCGGCGAACCATCATGTAAATCAGCCCCGCGATCAGCGCGACCCCGGCCAGGTCCAGCACCAGCGAAAACACCAGGTAGAAGTCGCCGTACCAGAACCTCCAGCCCAGCAGCGGTTCGGAGACGTCGACCTGCAGCGTGATGATCGAGGTTCCGACGAACAGCAGCGCGAAGCCGTAGAAGATCAGTCGGTGCGCACGACCCGCGGCGGCGTCGCGCCGCGCCACGGTGCGGTGCGACAGCACGCTCGCGGCCATCTGCAGCAGGCGCCGGCCCAGGTCGGCGAGCGGCACCGGATCGGGCTGGCCGCGGCGCAGCTTACGCACCTGGACATAGCAGCCCCACGCGAACGCCGCGATGGCGGCCCACGCGAGCGCGTAGAACAGGGTGACCGCGGCGGGCGTGAATCCTTCGAAAAGGATCCGGGTGATCTGCTCCGGCGCAAGCGCCCCGGAGCCGACATTCGCTTCGTTCATCGCACCACCGACTGCCACCGCGCCCGCCCGGCCGCAAGCGGGCGCGCGCTCCTCCCCGCAGCTGGGGCAGACTGCCGACGCGGCGCGCGGTCAAGCTTGATAGGCAATTTCGATCGCGCCTCCCGGCATATGAGGCGCGCCCCACACCGCCACTTCGCGCCGGTACGCCTTCGGATACTGCGCGTTGGCCTCTTCGATTTCCCGCGCCAGCCGGTGCCCGGTGAAAGTCGCGTCCGCGATCAGCCGAGGCGCTTCGGCGTCACCGATCACGTACACGGCCTTGACGCCGTTGGCGGCCCATTCGCTTTCCCGCCCCTTCAGGTCTCGATACAGCGGGTCGTCCGAGTGGCGGCCGGTCACCAGCACCAGCGAATCGAACTCGATCCAGCGCTGCGTCTTGTTCTCGTCGCGCGGCAGCTTGCCGGCGCCGCGGTAGCTGCGCTTGGAGCCTTCACCCCAGATGTTGTACACCTCGAGGCGGTTCTTTTCGATCCGCGAGGCGAAGTGATTGTGCTCCTCCTTCACGTGCAGCTCGTGCAGGCGCCGCATCATGTTCGGATACTCCAGCGTGAAGTGCATGTAGTTGGCCAGGTGCACTCCCGTCACGATCGTGACCTGGTGCCCGGCCAGCGCCAGCTTCTCCGCCAGGCTGGGCGCCATGAAATAGGTGTCCGCGTTCAGGATCACGACGCGCTGGCCGATCTTCTTCTTGCCCGACACAACCTGTTCGGGCGTCAGCTGGTTCGGCTGCGAGGCATCGGCGCCCGGGATCGGCTCATGGCTCAAGCAGTTGGTGCCGTCCGTGTTCCAGGACGACCCGGTCGCAACGACGATCTTGTCCGCCCCGTACTTCAGCGCCTGCTCGGCGCTGATCGGCTTCTGCCCGAGCATCACCTGCGACTGCTTGTTCTTCTTCACCAGCTTGGCGATCTGCTGCTCGCGATAGTCGCGGTGGTAGCCCCACTCGCCCAGGCCCGGCAGCGTCATCACGCTGTTCATGTGGCCGCCGATCTTCTCGGCCTGGTCGTACAGGTGGACCGTGTAGCCGCGCTCGAGCAGTACGCGCGCGCATTCCGCGCCCGAGGGACCCGCGCCGATCACCAGGATCGAATCGTCCGAGCCCTTTTTCGGAAAGCGCTCCGGGTGCCAGCCGCGCCGGTATTCCTCGCCGGCGGTCGCGTTCTGGGTACAGATCATCGGCGGTCCGCCGATCTCCCAGCGCGAGATGCAGACGTTGCATCCGATACAGACGCGCACGTCGTCGATCCGGCCTTCCTCGATCTTCTTCGGCAGGAAGGGATCCGAGATCGACGGCCGGGCCGCCCCGATGATGTCGGCAATGCCCTTGGTCACGATCTCGGTCATCTTTTCCGGATCCGTGAAGCGCCCCACGCCGAGCACCGGCTTTTTCGCGACCTGCTTGATGAACTTGGTCCAGGGGACCTGGTGCCCCTGCTGATAGAAGCGCGACGGCCCCGCGTCCTCTCCCCACTCGGCGATGTCGCCGACATCGACGTCCCACAGGTCGACCAAGGGGTCGGCCATCTCGACGAATTTCATCCCGTCGACCTCGACTTCGAGCTGACTCGGCCCGTACAGCGTGTCGACCGCGAAGCGCGTGGCGATCGCGCAGTCGTGTCCGACCGCCCGCCGCACCTTCTCCAGCGTCTCCAGCCAGAAGCGGGCGCGGTTTTCCAGCGGCCCGCCGTACTGATCGGTGCGCTTGTTGTAGTAGTGCGAGAGAAACTGCAGCGGCAGGTACGAGTGAGCGCCGTACACGTAGACGATGTCGAAGCCGGCATCGCGCGAGCGCAAGGCCGCGTCCACGTAGTACTGCTGGACCATCGCGATCTCGGCCAGGTCCATTTCCCTGCAATAGGTGAGCGTCTCGAACTCCGACGCGTACTGGCTCGGACCGCGCGGAGTCGCGCGCGACTCCATGCAGGGTGCGTGCGAGCCGCCGTACCACATCTCGACCCCCGCGAGCGAACCGTACTTGTGGATGTGCTCGGTCATCGCACGCAGATTGCGCACATCGCCCTGGTCCCAGATCCGCGCCGACAGCCGGTGCGTGTCGTCCGATTCCGGGTGAATCGAGCAGTACTCGGTGTTGATGCCGGCCCAACCGCCCTCGGCCTTCAGCGAGCGGTGGGCGGCCTGGAAGCCGGGCTTGTCGGATCCGGCGCCGATGCAGTGCGGAACCTGGTAGAAGCGATTGCGGAGCGTCTTCGGGCCGATCTTGATCGGTTGGAACAGAACGTCGTATTTCGGATCGCGTGCCATATCGAATCGCCCTCGTCGATTGTCGAAAACCGCAATTTCTTTTCTGCTTTGCGGCGATTATCGAGACGCGCTGATCCATCGAACAATGCTCATGATTGATTACCACCAAAGTGTTAGCACCGTTCCGGGCTCGTCGTCCGTGGTGCAGCGCGGCGAGCGGCGCGAGATCCAATTTGGTGCGCCGCACCCTTACCTCCTTGGTCGTAACTCGTCGTGAGAATTGTTCGGAGTGCAAGGAGCGGCACAAAATTCGGGACGACGTAACTGAACCCGCGCCCGACCCGGCGCCCACCGCGCGATGGCGCGCTGCTCGCGCCCGGAACCCATGGACACGCGAACCATCGAACGCCAGTCGATCCTGAATGCGAGGCACCGCGAGCTGGGGTCAGCACTGGACGGCGAGTTGTGGAATCGGATGGCGCTGCCGTGGCGCTATCGCACCGACCCGCACGAGGAGGTGATCGCAACGCGCACGCGGGCGGCGTTATACGACGTGTCCGCGCTGAATATCATCCATGTACGGGGACCGGATGCGCAGGACGTGCTGAACCGCCTCGTCTGCATCGACGTCGCACGCCTGATGCCTGGCAGCGCGCGGCTGGGCGCCGAAGTCGACGAGGAAGGGGCGCTGACCGACGACATCATGCTGATGCGCGATTCGCCCGACGCGTTTCGAGTCTCGCACGGCAGTGGCGGCACCCCGGCCGCGCTGGCCACGCTGGCGTCCGGCAAGCGGGTGACGATCGAACCGGACCGGGACGTGCATGTGCTGTCGCTGCAGGGTCCGGCCTCGCTCCGGCTGCTGGCCCCGCACTGTCCGGCCCCGCTGGCCGAGCTCGGCTACATGAACCACCTGAGCACGACGCTGTTCGGATTTGCCGTCGTGATCGGTCGCGGCGGCTACTCGGGCGAGCGCGGCTACGAAATCTACTGTGCGTCGCGTGACGCGGTCCGGATCTGGGACACGATTCTGCAGATCGGCGCGCCGGCCGGGGTTGTCGCAGCCTCGTGGTCGGCGCTCGAGCTGACCCGGGTCGAGGCGGCGCTGCTGTTCTATCCGTTCGACATGCCCGAGGGTGACACCACGCCCTGGGAACTGAACATGCACTGGGCGGTGGACCTGGACAAGACGGCCGACTACATCGGAAAGAAGGCCGTGCTCCGATTACGCGGCCGCGAGCGGTTCCGCCAGGCGGGCCTGGCCGTCGAGCACACCGACGCGGTGCCGGCCGGATCGGAAATCTTCATCGGGCGCGACAAGGTCGGGCTCGTCACATCGAGCTCCTACAGCAGTTTCCTGATGCAATCGCTGGCGATGGTCCACCTGGCGCCGAGCGCCACCCACCTGGGCACCCGCGTGTCGGTGCGCAGCGAAGGGATCGAGAGGCCAGCGACCGTCGTGCGGACCCCGTTCTACGATCCGCTCCGGTTGCGCACCCACCCGGAAGGGCGCGGCCGCTGAGCCGCCGGGCCGCCATGCAGCGGCGCGAGAGAGGGGACCAGGCGGAGCGGGCCGTGCCGGGCTCACTCGTCGGCGAATTCGCAGTGCCCGGGCCCGAGCCGCTGCCGCGCCTCCAGCGCTGCCTTCGCGACGGTGGTGCCGGGAGCCTGCGCGCCGTCGATCCGGTCGGCCAGCAGCGCGACCGCCTGATCCGCGCCGCGCGTCCCCAATTGATCGCGCGCCCGCTCGAAGTCGTCGATGTCGATCCAGAACAGCGCGCACGGATAGCGGGCGGCGGCCGAATGATGCAGCACGTACGAGAGGGCCTGGCGCAGATGCGGCTCGTCGGCCGGGCCGGTGCCGGGCTGGATGCCCAGGCGCCGCAGCGCCTGCTGATCCGCGCTGGCGCGCATCCGCACGCCGGTGATGAAGCCTTCCAGCGCCAGCACCTCCCCGGTGGACGAAAATACGCCGCAGCCCTGCTCCCACACCCAGCTTTCCTTGCCCTGCGCGTCGACAATCCGGTAGGTCATTCCGAACGGTTTGCGCAGCGCGAGGTTCGATTCAACCTGCTGGCGGACGAACTCCCGGTCCTCGGGATGGATCAACTGTGCGTACGAAGTGCGGGCGTTTTTCACCAGTTCGAACGGCTCGAAGCCGGTCAGCTCCAGGCTGCCGTCGCTGACGAAATCCATCGTCCAATCGGCGTCGTTGCGGGCCCGGTAAACCATGCCCGGGAAGTTCGCCAGCAGCGTCGTGGGCCGCCCCCGCCCGGCCGTCGCCGATTCCTCGGCCTTCTTGCGCGGCGTGATTTCGTGCAGCGTGGCCAGCACGCCGATCACCTCGCCGTCGCCGAGCACGTACGGATGGGCTCGCAGGTCCATCCAGTGCACGCTGCCGTCGGCCGAGATCAGCCGCGCCTCCCGCGCCAGACTGTCGAGCCGCCCATTGATAAGTCGCGAGAAATCCGACTCGACGGGATCGCGATCCTCGGGGTGCAGGTAGGCCCGGAACACGCGCCCGCGCACGTCCACCTGGGGATCGCCGGCCAGGCGCTCCCAGGCCCGATTCGCGTAGGTCATTGCGCCGCTCGAATCGACCGAGACGACGACCAGATCGAGCTGCTGCAGAACGACGCTGGAAATATCGGTTGCCGTCGCGGACGCTGCCGGCAGCGCATCCAGGCCCAGTTGCAACAGCGACGCGGCCGGTGTTCCGTCCAGCTGCGAGGCGCAGGCCTGAACCTTCACCGAGCTGCCGTCGGCCTTAAGCATCCGCAGCACGGCCGGCGTGCCGGCTCCTTCGCAGTCCGCACCCGCGGACAGCAGCACACCCAGTCGGCCCTGATCGAGCGGATGGACCAGGTTGGAGATCGGCAAGCCGATCACCTCGTCCCGCCGCCCGCCGAACTCCAGCAGGGCCAGGAAGGCGCGATTGGCGTGCCGCACCAGGCCAGCAGCGACCAATGCCGCCGGAGCAGATACGGCTTCGCACAAACCGGCCGCAACGGCGGCCGGATCGGCCGCGTTCGCAGGCCGCAACGGGCGTCGTGCCTGACCGAAATTCGCTGCCTGAAGGACAATGGCGCCGAGCATCAGCGTTCCAACGCCGAGCGCAGGTGCCGTCGGGCCGCCGGTCCATGCTCCGATCACCGCGCAATAGAGCAGCACCAGCGCCCATGCTGAAATCAGGTACAGCGCCATCAGGAGTTTCCGTGGTCTGGCTGCAGCGCCTCAAACGGTACCCGCTTTTTGCCCGCCTGCTGGCGATCGCGGGCGGCATCACGGTGGCATGCGCATTGATGTTCTGGGGCACCGTGGTGCTTCAGAACTTCTTCGCGGAGGATCTGGCCGCAATCGAGCGGGCGTGCACGCTGTCCACGCAGTCTTCCGGGCCGGTCTGCTCGGCCGTGCAGATGCTGCAGAAGACCTGGCGCGAACGCCAGCCGATCATGCTGCTGCTGCAGGGCGGATGCCTGGTGATGGTGGTCGCCGGTGCGCTGCTGTTGCTGTCGGGCGCGCGCAACGCGCTGATCCGGCGCGCCGACGCCGCGCTCGCATTGCTGGCGCCGCCGGACGGCCAACGCCCCGGCGACGAAATCGACCGCCTGGTGACCAGCTTGCGCGATCTGGCCGGAAGGCAGGCCGGTCTGGAAGCCGAAGGGCGCTGGCTGCGGCACGCCAGCGGCGAGATGCTCAGCGCAAAAACGACCGCCCTCGATAACCTGTGCCGGGCCGCGAAGCTGCTCGGGGAAAGCGACATCTCCGAACTGCACGCGCTCAGCGCACTGGGAATACTGGAGCAGACGCTGCAGGCGCGCACGGTCGGGCTGCGGTTGACGCAGACGGTTCGCATTGCGCTGGCGGCACCCGAAATCCTGTCGACCCGAGGGGCGCCTGAGCTGCTGCGCGAGACCACGGCCGAGCCGGTCGGCGCCGAAATCACGGCTCGGCTGCTGCCGGCGCGCGACAAGAACGGAACGCGCACCCTTCTGATCCCCGTTCGTAAGGGCGACTTTGCCGTCGGCATGCTGGCAGCCGAGCTGGACGCGACGGCCGCGATGGACGACACGCGCGTGCAGTTCGCGGAGAGCTTCGCGCGCCTGCTCGGCGTCGCCCTGTCCACCGTGATCCGCAGCCACGAGGCGCAGCGCGTGGCCCTGCTGGAAGAGCGCAGCGCGATCGCTCGCGAGCTGCACGATTCGCTGGCTCAATCGCTCGCGTACATGAAAATCCAGGTGGCACGGCTGCAGCACAGCCTGGATGCCTGTGCGCCGTCCGCGGGCGCCGCCGCAACGGCCCAGGAATTGCGGGACGGATTGAACGGCGCGTATCGCGAGGTCCGGGAGCTGATCAGCGCCTTCCGCACGCAGGTCGGCCGCGGCGGCATCGCCACCACGCTGCAGGACCTCGCGAACGAGTTCTCTCAACGCAACGACCTGGTCGTTTCGCTGGACAACCAGCTGGCCGGCTGCCGCCTCGGAATCAACGAGGAGTTCCACGTGCTGCAGATCGTGCGCGAGGCGATCACCAATACGGTCAGGCATGCCGACGCCAAGAAAGTCCACGTGGCCCTCAGCTACGGCCAGGACCATCGCGTGCGCGTCGTGATCGAGGACGACGGGCGCGGCCTGTCGGCCCTGCAGTCGGATGATAAGCATTACGGATTGAGTATCATGCGGGAACGGGCGAACTCGCTGGGAGGCGAGCTCGTCTTTGAGCCCAGGGAAGGCGGCGGAACGCGGGTCTCGGTCACGTTTGCGCCCGACCGGGTGACGCCCGAGCCGGCGGCTCGAGGCGATGGTTGAGCCGATGTCCACACGCGTGCTGCTGATCGACGACCATGCCCTGTTCCGGCGGGGCGTCGCGCAGCTGATCGAATCGGACCCGGACCTGGAGTTCGTCGGCGAGGCCTGCGACGGCGTGCGCGGAATCGAACTGGTCAGCCAGGTCGAGCCGGACATCGTGCTGATCGATCTGAATATGAAGGGCCTGTCGGGCATCGCGACGCTGCAGGGCATCAAGAAGCTGAACCGTCGCACCTGCTGCATCATGCTGACGGTGTCCGACGACGAACGCGATGTGCTGCAGGCGATGCGGGCCGGCGCTGACGGATACCTGCTGAAGGATCTGGAGCCCGAGGACCTGTGCTCCAGGCTCAAACTGGCGGCCCGTGGCAGCGTCGTTCTGGAGAGCCGGATCGCGGCCGTGCTGACGCGCGCCTCGGCCGCGGCGCCGGCCTCGGACGAAGCCGAGCTCACCGAGCGGGAAAACCAGATCCTGGCCAGCCTCGCGCTCGGGCACAGCAACAAGGAGATCGCGCGCCAGCTCGGGATTTCGGATGCGACCGTGAAGGTCCACATCAAGAACCTGCTGCGCAAGCTGAACCTGAAGAGCCGCCTGGAGGCGGCCGTCTGGGCCCTGAATCGCGGCAGCGCCCGCTCCGGCGGCGACAGCCTGCAGTGACCTCGCTCCACCGCACCCGGCCCCTCCGCCCCGAGCGCTAGCTCCGCGGATGCTCCGACTCCGAGACCGTCAGCGTTCGCCAGGGGAGAGATAAGAATCAAGCCAGGTGGTCCGGGAGCCCGAGCGCGTCCAAAGAATCGGAAAGAAGCTTTCATCCATCGCGTCATCGCCGATGCGGTGGTATCGACTGTAGATGGTGCTCACCTCGGTCGGATGAAATCGCGCTTCGGACGCCAGGCAGTGCGTCACCAGCGAACGGCGCGGCCGGCCCGACCGGTTGGCATCAGAGCCGTGCCAGGTTCCCCCGGCATGGATCGCACAGCCACCGGCCGGGACCTCGACCGGAACGAGGTCGACTTCG
>VBCK01000035.1 GCA_005882215.1 Betaproteobacteria bacterium
TGCGGCCCGTCACCTTTCGGCTGAAGAACGAGCCCCAGGGCCCGCGTCAGTACGGCCTGATCGCGGAAGAGGTGGAGATGCAGTTGCAGGTGGCCAGGGTGATGGAACTCGAACGGACGGTTCGCGTCTCGCTCATGAAGTCGCAATACGAAAACAGGCGTGCCGGCAAGCTCTGAGAGGAGCTGATCCCGGCAGCTGGGCGAGGGTGGTGCGTTACCTTCTCTCGCCCCGTGTCATCGACCGTCGTCGGACCGGCGGCCGTCGTTATGCCGATACGCCCGACCTGGGGGCTCGCTCCGAGCGGATGTCGAATGAAGATCAATTCGGCGTCGGCCTAACTGTCCAAGACGACATTGCCGCGCGAGACCAGCTCGCTCTTTTAATAGTTGCAAATGTGTCATGGCTGCGTCCCCTCCCGTTGCAGACGAGAGAGCGTGAGCGGGCCACATGACCGGCTGATGAAGATGATGGTGTGGCGTTATGGACATGCGCTTGGCGCCGAGCACCGTGAGGTGAGGATAAGCCACTCATTTTGCGTAAGAATTGGCTGTTTGTCGCAGGCGGGCACACCGGCGCGCGAAGCACGATTTTGAAGCGTGCTTCGCGCGCCGGAGGCCCGGATGAACGATCACCTTCCTGGTCCCGCGCGAGCGACCTGTGGCGCTCGTTCGGTGGCGTCGCGAAGGGCGACCGGTGCCCCTCGCGTCTTCGCATAGTCCACATCGACGCGACCGCGAGCGAGATCCAGATAGCCGCCAATGGCGCCGGCCACGGTGATCACGAACACGGCGGTCATGAGGAAAGCGAAGAAGAAGTCGTTCTTTCCAGGATGGAACTGTGGCTGTTGCATGATGAGCCTCGCTTGGTTGACAACACTCAAAGAAAAAGCCCGGAGGCGTTCGACGCGATCCGGGCTTTTTCGCCAGTCAGGTCCAGCTAGCCGCCTGGACCTCCACCCGGATCATGTATCGGCGTGGCCACGCCGGACAGTGCCATCCCGAAACGGGACGGCGCGGTTCCAGCCGCCGTGCGCATCGAGCGCAAGCACGCGCCGGCCGCTGCGAATTCGATTCGCAGCGAGAGCACGTGACAGTTGCGCGGGTTGAACATCTCCGGACCTCCTGACTGATCGACGACATCGCCGATCAGTTGTAAGAATAATGAGTGTTGGTCAAACACACAAGACTTTGAGGTCACGAATTGTGGTCTTTGCACCACTTGAAACGAGCGACGTTGGTGCCGTAATCGGCGCACGGAATCCGACAAAACTAATGAAATTCTGTATAGCGCCGGATCTCCGACCGTAAAGACTGCTGCCGCGAGGCGGCGGACTTCTCTCCAGCCGCCCGTTGCGCCGTGGTCCAGGGTTCGGGTGCTTGGGGCAATCCTGAGACTTGACGACAAAGGCCGCGCTCGCCGCTCAGGGCGACCTGTCGCGTGCCAACGGTTGGAAACGCTCGACCGATATTGCACGGCACTCCGAGCGAGCGCGGCAAGTTTTCGTTGCAGCGCATCGGCGCGGACCGATTGCGCGTGACGTAGGAAAACGTCCTACATCGCACGGTGTCCAATACAGACCCCCTACGATCAATTGCAAGAAATCGCCCGGAAAAATCCCGAACACGACGCCAAGCAGATCACGCAAGTCCGGTAGCTTGTTGATCAGCGAGCGCACAAACACGCGTTTGCTGAAGCTGCTGCTGCGGGTCGCCTTTGCAGGTCTTCCCGAGCTCGAGCGTGGAAGTCCGGCAATTTCAAAGGGGGCCGAAATCATGCTAGAGAGTCGCGTTGTTCCTGCGGGCGTCCGTGGGACCGTCTTGATTGCCTGCATCGCAGGCTCGGTGCTCGGGCTTTCTCCTGATGCTGACGCACGCGTCACGAGGATCGTCTTCAATGCACCCACCTATCCCTACGGAGGCACGGTATTCGGAACGGTAGGGACCTACGAGCAGCTCGACGGAATCGCGTACGGAGAGGTCGATCCGGCGGATCCCCTGAATAGGGTGATTCAGGATATCGAGCTCGCACCGCGGAATACGCATGGAATGGTCGAGTACTCGACCCTGGTTTCGATACTCAAGCCGATGAACATGAGCAGCTCGAATCACGCGATGCTGTTCGAGATCGTCAATCGGGGAAACAAGCTCAATCCGGGCTTCTTCAACGTCGTCGTCGATCCTAGGACCCATCCGGAAGGCGACGGGTTTCTCGAGAAGCAGGGATTCATCCTCGTGTGGGCGGGTTGGCAGGCCGACCTTACGCCGCAGTCCAACCTGATCACTATGTCAGCCCCGGTCGCGCACCACCGCAACGGACGCACGATCACGGGAAAGGTCCGGTCGGAGTTCATCGTGAGGCTGCCGATGGGGGTCTCCCAACCGTATTTCGCGTCAACGCAACCGATTCTTGCCGATTCGAGCTCCAACACGGCCGGATATGCGACCGCGAGCTTCGACAACTCGCATGACACGCTGACGATGCGTGTGCATCAAAACGACCCTCGGGTTGCGATCCCGAACCACGAGTGGGCATACGCGGACTGCACCAGCACACCATTTCCCGGTGTGCCGGATCCGCAGAAGGTCTGCCTGAGAGCCGGATTCGACACCAATCACATCTACGAGCTGGTGTACACCGCGAAGGATCCGATCGTGATGGGCCTGGGGCTGGCGGCCATTCGCGACGTCGGCAGCTTTCTACGCAACGAGTCCGGCGACGATGCGCATACCGGCAATCCGCTGGCCGGGCAAATCCACTGGTCGCTGCTGAACGGCATATCGCAGAGCGGGCGCCTGCTACGGACCTTTCTGCAGCTTGGCTTCAATCGGGATGAGCGGTTCGGCAGGGTCTTCGACGGCATGCAGCCGCATATCGGTTCGGTGCGCGACTACATCAATGTCCGGTTCGCCCAGCCGGGCCGATTGGCCGGAACCCAGCACACCGAGAAGCAGTATCCGGGTCCGGAAGGGCCGCTCACGTACGGCAGATCCTACGACCCTTTTACCCATGAAGAAGGCGGACTGCTGGACCGGTGCGAACAAACCCGCACGTGCCCGAAGATCGTCCATACGATGAGCGACATCGAGTACTGGGAAGCCTCCGGTGCCTTCGACACGGTCGATCCGAGTGGAAAGCAGGACGTCGATATTCCGGACAATGTGCGCATCTATCAGTTTTCGAGCACCCAGCATGGCGGATTTTCGCCGGCTGCGCCGCTGCCGAATTCGACCGGCATTTGCGAGCAGCTGCCGAACGCGAACTCGTACACGTACAACATTCGTGCGCTGCTGGTTGGGCTTCTGAATTGGGTTTCGAAGGACATCGAGCCGCCGCCCAGCCGCTACTCGACCCTTGAGAAGGGAACCCTGGTGCCCCCGGATGAAGTCGCCTTCCCGGCCATACCCCACGTGACCGGGCCGCGCAACCCGATCAACATCTGGAATACCCGGCAGGTGTTCCGGCGCGGCGAGCACTACGACGCGGACGACGTATCGGGCGTTATCTCGATCGAGCCGCCGGTTGCGCACGCCGAGTATCCGACGCTGTTACCTCAGGTGGATGCCGACGGGAACGACCTCGACGGACTGCGGTCGGTCACGCTGAGGGCACCTCTTGGCACGTACACCGGATGGAACGTGCGGGGCGCCGGTTTCAGCCAGGGTGATGCCTGCGATCTGACGGGCAGTTACATTCCGTTCGCGAAGACGCTAGCGGAGCGCCAGGCAAGCGGTGATCAGCGGCGCTCGTTGCAGGAGCGGTACGGGAATGTGACGCATTACAGAGCGGTCGCGACGGAAGCGGCCGAGCGCCTCGTCAGTCACGGTTATCTGTTGCCCACCGACGAGGCAGACGCTGTTACTTCCGCGGTGAATCAGGCAATACACGCCGGGCTGCCCCAGTAAACCGGGGGTGAGGATCCGGCATCCGGAAGGATCCCCACACCGGTTAGCAGCTCGATAACGGCGACATACGGGCCGCGTCCGTGGTGAGTTTGCTTACTCCATCACCACCGTGTAACGCACCGGAGTGCTCGTCGGGTTGACGACTACCAGAATGTGGCCGGTCAGCAGACTTGCGGGGACAACCGCCAGTGCTGAACCGCCTCCCGGCACTACGACCACATACTCGCCCGAGGAACCACAGGGGGCGGCGGTGGTGTTGCTGGGGTCCTGGAAGCAGAAGCCCATCGTGAACAGCTGGCCCGTGCTGATCGTTCCCGCTGTGAACTTGAACTTGATGACGCTCGTTACGCCGGTCATGTCGACGGACTGAAGGATTGTGGTCGACTTGGCGGCCGCCGCGGTCGCGTTGAACGTAATCTGCGCGATCGCCTCCGGAGCCTGAAGAGCAGCCAGGCCTCCAAGCAACAAAAAACCGCAGACTTTTTGCAAAGTTCGCCTCATCTTGGCCTCCTCGCGTAGTGTTGTAAGTGGAACCCGCCACGAAGTCGGGGGCGGGTCTAGCAGCAGCGACCCGGAGACAGACCTCCATGGCGCCCTTCTTGCAGACGTAGAAACGGCCGATCAAGCGACACCCGGCGACTCCTCACGGCCATTCGGCATCCAGATCGCCTGCAAAATCAATGCATTAAGTGGCGGCAGTGCGAGGCCCTCGCTAACCGGTGCTTCGCCTGCGCCGGAACTTCGGCTGCGCCGGCTGGTCTGACCCTGCGGGTTCTGCTGTGCGTTCCAGCGGAGGGGAAGTTGCATTCGCGCCGGGTCCGTTCGCGTCGTGTACGTGTGGTTCACGTTTGGCATGCCGCGCCTGCGCGATGCGCAACCGGATTCGTCCGTTCGTTCGAATCTGACGAGCGCGCGGTTTTGCGCGTTCACCCGCTGGGTTCAGGCGGAGGTGGTCTGATGGCCGATGAGTTCTACGATGCGCTCGACCGGGCAGGGGCGAGCGGGAATTGGCGCACGCGCGCGCCGGCCGGGAATCGATCCGGGCAGGGCATCCCCGAGCTCATCTCGCAGGTTTATAACCAGGCTCCGGCGTTTTTGCGCGCGAAACTGCTCGAGTTCCTGCTTCGGC
>VBCK01000245.1 GCA_005882215.1 Betaproteobacteria bacterium
TTCCATCCGTCCACCCGCGCCGGGGCGCGGCCCGGCCGCCGTTCGCCGTTCAGGCGCTTGGGTCAGTACCGATGCAGCGTCCAACGGCGGCCCACCTCGGACCAAGGCTCCCAACTCATCTTAATCAGAAGCTGCGGCCCCAATTCCCCGCAAATTGCGGGCTTGCCCCTCATCTTCGGTAGGACACATCCCCATATTCGAAAGCGCCGATACCTGACGTGCCAACCTCCGATGCAAGGGGGCCGCACCCGGTCAAGGAACGATCCAACCGCTTTCGGCGATGATCTTCGGTCCGTCCTGACCGGCCAGGCGAACCACGTATCCGCCTTTGGAAGCGAAGCGCTGGCCGGGCGCCAGTCCGAGGTGACTGAAGTAGCCATTGACCAGCCGCTCGCTGAGCATCGCCTCGACCCGCTCGACCAGGTAATCCCGCACGAAGTTGTCGAGCATGTGGCTGGTCGCTTCGGCCAAGATGCTGCAGGCGATGTACGTATCGGTCTGTACCCGCTCGGCGACCACCGGCACGTGCTGGATCTGGAACCAACCGAGCGGATAATTCATTCGCACGGCCCGGTTGGCGGGCAGATCCACCGGATAAGCGATCTGCGTGACCGGGCGCCACGGCGCCGGCAAGGGTGCTTTTTCGAGTCCCCCCATCAGGCCCGACGCGAACACCGCGGCCACAGCGCCCGGATCGGCCGGCAGAGCCTGCAGATCCGGCGGCCGCAGCCACAGCACGACCGCGTCGCCCGCTCCGACGTCCTTCAGCACATCGGAGACCGACTGCGGCGGCGCTCCCGCCGTCACGACCCGGTCCACCGCGGCAAGGCCGGAATTGGCCGACTCGGCCAGTGCGCGAGCCGCCTCCACTCCAATGTCATCGTCCCGGTATACCTGCACCAGGCGGCGCAGCCCGCGCGAGGCGCCGGCAGCGCGCAGCTCGTGCGCGATCAGGTCGGCCTCGAGCAGCACGCCGCGCGAGAAATAGACCGGGTAGAAGTCGCTCTCCGCCGTCACGGGCAGATCGATGTTGGGCATCAGGCACGGGATCGCCTCGGTCTCGCAGAAGCGGTGCACCGGCTCCCAGGTCCCGCGCCCGATGCCCGAGATCACCGCGAACACCGGTTCGGCCCGCAGCCGGTCATGCAGCTGCTGCTCCCAGGTATCCGGCGGGCCCGAGAGTTCCCACACGTGCAGATTCCACCGGCGCACCACACGGAACATGATCCGGCGTTGCGTCTGGATCGGAGGATCCTTGCCGCGATAGAAGCCGTTCTTGCTGTCGAAGTAGCGCTGAAGCACGTCCAGCATGCCCTGGCGCTCGATCGGATCCGCGTCCGGCGTCACGATCGTGGCGAATTCCAGCGTATCGCCGCTCGCGCCCGGCACGGGCCCACTGGACAGGTGACGCAGGTACCCGATCAACGCGGTCATCGTCGGCTCGTCCACCTGGTAACGCGGCATCAGAAAATCGAGGCTGCGCCCGTCCGCGCCGACGCCCTCCCGGATCGCCCTGGCCAGAGTGGCATCCGTGTAGGCCCCGCGATCGGGTCTGGCCGCCGCTTCCAGCGACGGATTCTGCTCGCGCAGCCAGGTTATCTCCTCACGATGGCGCGTGCCGTTGCGGAACAGGTACTTGCCCGTGATCGGCGGCACCACGGTGCGACCTTCGAACGTGCCCAGGCCGCTGCGCCGATGGCAATTGATGCAGGCCCCGGCCGCCCCCAGGACCTTGACGCCGCCTTCACGCTTGCCCACCAGCGGCAGACCCGACGGCAGGATGCCGTTGCGATAGAGCCGGTCGGCGTTGGCCTCCTCTTCGGAATTGGCGAGCGGCCGCGCCCAGGCACCGACCCCGATGCCGGACGATACGGCCAGCGCAGCGATCAGAAGCCCTCCGAAATGGGCGGCTCTCACTTCGATTCCATCGCGCGTGGCGAATCGCTGCCGGTCGGGGAGGCGTTCCTGAAGCCCGGCAGCGCGTGGTGAGGCCCCGCATCGGTCCAGGACATCGTCTGGATCTTGCGCCAGGCTTCCAGGCCGCCGCGAGCCGCCGCGTTTTTTTCGACGATCAGCGCGGCGGTCAATCCCGGCGCCGGGTCGGCCCCGCTCGCCGCCGCGATCAGGCCGGCGAGCGCGCAGCAGGCCGCAAGTCCCCGCATCGACATGGCGCACTCCGGATCACTGCGAGGGCTCCATGGCCGCCGTTGCCTGAGCGCTGCTCCCGGTCGCGACCCCGGGTTGGGCCTGGGCGGCGGCGTGGCTTCCCGGAACGACCGGCTTGCCGAACAGCTGGTCCTCGAGGCGCGGATTCAGGACGACCTTCTCGACTGTCATCTTGCGCGTTTGCGGCACACCTTCCACCTTGGCCTCGGAAACGTACGGAATCAACAGGCCGCCGACCTGACGGTAATCGCGAAGATAATTCTCCACCGCGTGCATTCTGCCGTCGAGTCTGCGCGGATTGCCTTCGATCTTGGTCTCCAGGAAGGTCGTGCCGTCGACCCAGATGTGGCGGGCGTGGCCATCCTTGCCGGTCACCTTCAGCCGGTAATTCGCCTTGCCTTCGACCGTCTCGGTGCCTTCGAGTTCAAGCCGGCTGCCCTTGGCGGCGTAGTCGATCAGGGGTCCGTCCAGATCGTCCTGGTGGGCGATTCTCTGTTTTTCGTCGTCCGAGAAAGGTTCCGGATCGTCACGCCCGAGAAACGGGCGCAGCTTCCAGCCGTTCTGGCCGTCGTACACCTGCAGCGCGGTCTTGCCCTCGAACTCGATCGCCAGGCGCTGGTGGCGCGGCCGCTTCATCTGCAACGTGAACGGCAGCCTGACATTGCGCTTGCCCCCGGCGTCCATCTGCCCCTGGAACTGGATCGCGCTCAGCGACCGCCACGCGGCCAGCCCGCCGCGCGCCTGCGCATTGCGCTGCGCGATCTGGTCCGCGGTCAACCTGGGAAGCTCAGGCGCAGGCGCCGTTGCCGCAGGCCCGGACGCGCCCACACGGGCGGCGCCTGTTTTCGCGGCGGGATCGCGTAGCGGGTTGACGGCGGCCGCGTCCCGAGCGTAACAGCACACTGCAAGGACCACCGTCAGGCCGCATCCCCATGAATGCCTCGACGTCGCGCGCATCTTCGGATCCTTCATTTGTCGGACAGGCCTTACTCGACCGTCAGGCTGTTCGCCCGGAACGCGCCGATCACGACATCGACCCGCTGCCCCGGCTTCACGAGCTTGCCCGGATTGGCGAAGATCATCCAGTACTCGCGGCCCGGCTCCGGATTCGCAACCTGACGCAGTGCGCCGATCTTCTCCATCGTCGGCACCGTGAGCCGCGTGCCGCTTTTCTGATCGACCAGGTAGGGCATCGCGCGCTTGTCGTTCAGCACCGCTGCCTTGAAGGAGTCCAGCACACGGTACCGGAACTCCAGCGACGCGCCCGAGGAGACCGCACGCACCTGCAGCTGATCGACGCCGTAGCGAACCGCGTAGTACATCTCGCCGCGCCGGCTGCGCGGAGCCGGGTGCGGTGCCGCGACCGCCGAGGCGGCCGGTGCCGAATCCGGCACCGGCGCGGCCGCGGCGGCAAGGCTTGAGCCGACGAGTCCGGCCGCGAGCAAGCCCGCGAGCCCGACCCGGTGCAGGACCGCTACCAAGGAATCGCCCCCTCCGCTCCGCCCGGCCCGGCGGAGTGGGTGTAGACGCCCAGCGGCGTGTTGTAGCCCGCCGCACCCCGGGCGGTCACCGGATTCACCGAGGACAATGGCCCGTAGTACATGTTGATCCAGTTGTTGCCTTCGTCGACGGTCGCGGTCGGGTTCAGCGTGAATGCCGCGTAGAACGGGTTGTTGTCCGGCGCACCCACGGGCACCGTCATCCCGACTCCGACCGTTCCCGGCTGGATGCAACCTGGGGCATTGGCGTTGCTGGTGCACAGCAGCGGCGCGATCTCCGGAGGCACCCGAGACCCGTTGCAGTACTGCCGGGTGAAGCCCGGGTTCACGCTCGCACCCGGATAGCCACCCGAGCTGACATTGGAGCCGCCCGTCGGGCGCAGCCTCGGGTTGCCGGGGCCGGGGCTGGTCGGCGACGTATCGCCCTGCACGCCGATGTCCCAGTAGTGCGCACCGGCCGGGCAGGCACCGGTGGTCGTCTGAGTCAGGGCCGGAGTCAGCTGGATGACCGGCAACGGCGGTGCGCCCACGGTGATGTGGAAGGCCCGGTTCTGCCAGAACAGGTCGCCGTCGATCACCGGGATCGAGAACCGGGTGCAGGCATGCGTCGGCGGCGTCGTGTCGAAGTCGCCGCAGTCCACGGTCGGGCTCGTGAACACCGCCGCGAACTGGAGCGTGTGCGCATGCGTCTCCAGGCCGGCCGGCTGATCGCTCGAGTTCGTCACCGGATTCGTGCAGCCCGGCTGGTTCGGCGGTACCGGGTTGCACCCCGGCGGCGGCACCGTGCTGTTCGGCGCGCCGAGGGTGTCGAACAGCGCGCCCGCGGTGGCGGTCGAGTCGTTGGACGCGACCGTGTTGCTGACGAATTGCACCCGCACCGAGTCCTGGATCGACACGCCGCCTCCGGCCCAGCCGGCCACGTTGTTGGCGAAGATGTTGTTGGCGACCCGGATCGAGTACCACTGGCCCGAATGGGTCGGGTTGTTCATCACGTCGGTGCCG
>VBCK01000117.1 GCA_005882215.1 Betaproteobacteria bacterium
CGGACTCACGGCAAGCTCCGCTGTTGCGCTGGTTTGGATGCCATACCGAATTGGCAGGACGTCCACCCAGACAAAGGAAACTTTCGCCCGGCACGAAGGCTGCTCCGAACGCGTAGCCGCCGGATGGCATTGGCCAGCCGACGGGATCTTCGCCCGGAAGACGCTTTTTCACACGTCGACGGCGCGCTTGATTTGTTTCGCCAGCGACGCGATGATGACGCGACTGACTTTGCGGCCGCCGTCGAAATGGCGGTAACTGAGGCACCGCGTGACGATTACGGTCTTACTCGTCGACGACCACCGGCTGGTGCGCGAGGCGCTGCGCGATACGCTCGCCAAAGAGCCCGACATCGAAGTGGTCGGCGAGGCCGGGGACGCCGCCGCGGCGTTCGAGGGCGCACGCAGCCTCAGGCCTGACCTGGTCGTGCTCGACATCGGCTTGCCCGATATGAACGGAATCGAGGCTGCCAGCAAGTTGAAGGGGCGCAGCGGCGTCGATTCGAAGATCGTCGCGCTGTCTGCGTACGCCGATCGGCGTTTCGTGACCGAGATGCTGCGTGCCGGGGCGTCCGCTTACGTGACCAAGGCGTCCGCGGGCACCGAGCTGGTGCGCGCCATCCGGGCCGTGGCGGCCGGGCAGAACTACGTCTGCCCCGAGGTGGCCGGTACGCTGGTTTCGGCGATGCGCGACGGTCCCGAGAAGGGCGAGCTGCCGCGACTCAGTCGCCGGGAACGCGAAGTGCTCCGGATGATCGCCGAGGGCACGCGCTCGCCCCTGATCGCCGAGCAATTGCAGATCTCGCTGGGAACGGTTGAAGTGCATCGGCGCAACATCATGCGCAAGCTCGGCCTTCGAACGGTCGCCGAGCTGACCCGATACGCGGTGCGCGAAGGCCTGGTCTTACCCTGAACGAGCAGTTCCCTCGTGCCGTTCGCCCGGACGTCAATCGGCCTGGCGATCCGCGCCGGACCATGCGGCCTGAACCTGCGCGATCAACTCGGCGGGGCGTCCGTCGTAGCGTGGCGAGAAGTGAAACGGCACGACCGCCCTGGCCCCGACCCGGCGCGCGATCAGGCCGGCCTGGTGCGCGGTCAGATGGTTCTTGCGCGCCGCCTGTGCGCTGTCCTGGTCCAGGAACACGCTTTCGATGAACAGCAGGTCGACGTCCGCCAGCAGTTGGGCAAGGGTCTGGACGTTGGCGTCCGTGTAGCGCAGGTCCGTTACGTAGCCGATGCGCTGGCCGGGAACGACGTCGAGAATCACGTCGCGCAGTTCGGCCACTTCCCGCGTGACGGCATGGACGCCGCTCGCGTCGCGCCACTGCACCTCGATCGGATCGGTCTGTGGCGCCCCGCTCAGAACCGCATGCTTGAGTTCGCGCAGCCACGGCCCCGTTCCCAGCCCGAGCTGCGTCAGGCGCAGCTTGTCGACCTTCAGCCGCGCCTTTTCCTCGATCAGGAAGGACAGGCACGGCACATCGTGATCGACGAAGCGGCCGCGCAGCCGGAATGTCGCTTCTTCGTGAAGTATGTCGCCGGTCGGTTCGAACGGTGCGTACCCCTCGCGTTCGAAGGCGGTACGGCTTGAAAAGCGCGCCCGCCGTCCGATACCGTCCATCCCGATCTCGCGGACGTCGAGTGCCAGCCCGATCTCGTAGCGATGTACCACATTCCAGGTGTACGCGCGCAGCTTGTGTTCGACGCTGGCGATGAATCCCGGCCCCCCGAAGAGCTCGATCGCCGCTTTGCGTCCAAGCACGACGCGCAGCAGATGATCGAAGCCGGAAAAATGGTCCATGTGGGTGTGCGTGACGAAAACGTGCGACAGCCGCATCAGCTTGCGCGGAGGCAGCACCGTGATGTCGCCCAGGTCGAACAGCAGGGCGCGGCGTTCGTCGTGAAAATCGACGTACAGGCCGGGGTCACCGAACGCGTCGTTGACCAGGCGGGGCTCGAACAGGCGACGCATGCGATTGCGATCAAAGCGTCGTATTCTTGATCAAAATCACGGGACGCGCAGGCGGTCGCCGGGAGCATGCCGGCGCGCCCGATCAAGGCCGGGCGATCAATTCGATCAGCCGCGAGGCGTTGCGCGGCGCATGGCCCAACGCGCCGTTGTCGAAGTAGACATGCACGTCGCGTCCCTCGCGCTGCCAGCGCCGGACGCGCCTGGCCCAGCTTCGCAACTCGGATTCGCCATAGCCCGCGGAATAGGTGGCGGCCTGCCCGTGCAATCGAACGTATACAAGATCGGCCGTCACGACATTCCACATTGGCCAGTCGGCCGCGTCGGACTGGCACACCGCCAGCCGATGCTTCTGCAGGCACGCCGCGACCCCGTCATCGAACCACGACGGATGGCGAAACTCGATCGCGTGACGGACGCTGCGCCAGCGCTTCAGCGCGCGCACGAGGCCTTCCAGTTTCGCCAGGTTCCGATGCAGATCGTGCGGCAGCTGCCAAAGAACCACGGCCAGCTTTTCGCGCAGACCCGATGCGCGGCTGCGCTCCAGCGCGACGGCCGGCAGGGGCTCGACGAGCTTTTTGCTGTGCGTCAGATAGCGGTTGGCCTTGATTGCGAATCGGAAATCGGCCGGAGTCCCGGCGCGCCAGCGCTGAAAGGTCTCGCGCCGTTGCAGCCGGTAGAAGGTCGCGTCGACCTCGATCGCGGAGAAGCGCTGCGCGCACAGCGACAGCCATTCCGATTGCGGCCGGCCGTGGTAGTGCGAATCGCGCCACGCATCGTAGCTCCAGCCGCTGGTGCCGATATAGGCGCGAGCTTTGGCCCCTTCCATCGTGTCCCTTCGGTGCCCATCGCGCTCAAACGGCCCGAGGCCGTATCGCCGATCGTGCAGCGCAGCCGGCGCTGAGTATTGACGGATGTCATGTCCGCACGATCCTTATGGGGGTGACCGCCGCAGTAAGAAACGCGCCGACACCTCAGGCACACGGTCGCGATACGCCGCGTAGGAGAAAATGCCTGCAGGTAGGTGAAACCGGTCGTGTCGAGGTGGCGCGAGGACTCACGCCTGGGGGTCGCCCATATAATCCTGGGTCGCCCCGAATGCCCGCACCCGTGCCTGCCCAGACCGGCTCATTCGACGTCGCCGTCGTCGGCACCGGCGTGGTCGGGCTGGCCGCAGCGCTCGGGTGCACGCAGCAGGGACTGCGGGTCGCGCTGATCGGCCCGGTGCCGCGGCTGCGGGTGCCGACTGTCGAGGCGCCGTTCGATCCGCGCATCTATGCGTTGGCCGGCGCCTCGATCCGGCTGCTCGAGGATCTGCGCGCCTGGCCGCAGGTCGATCGGGGTCGTACCCAGCCGGTTGCACGGATGCAGGTCGAGGGCGACCGCGGCGGATCGCTCAGCTTCGATGCTTATGCAGCCGCGGTCGACCGCCTGGCGACGATCGTCGAAGAGTGCGAATTGCTAAGAGCGTTGTGGATCGCGCGCGGCTTTGCATCGGCGCTGTCGCACCTGGACGATTCGTTCGAGGCGCTCGAAGTGGGCGCCGGCACGGCGCGCGTGCGACTCACCGGCGGACGCACAATCGAAAGCCGGCTGGTGCTCGGTGCCGACGGCAGGAATTCCGCCGTGCGCGCAGCCGCCGGCTTCAATGCGATCGAGACGCCCCATCGGCAAACCGCGCTGGTAGCAAACTTCGCGTGCGCCCAGGCGCATCGTGGCGTGGCCCATCAGTGGTTCACCGACGAGGGCGTGGTGGCGCTTCTGCCGCTTCCGGGGCAGCGCGTGTCCCTGGTTTGGTCGGCCCCGCAGGAACTTGCGGCCGAGCTGCTCGCGCTCGGAACCACCGAGCTGGCGGCGCGTGTGGCTGCACGCACGCAGGGGCGGCTGGGCGCTCTGACGCAGTCGGGCGAGGCGCACGGATTCGTGCTGTGCGACCTGCAGGTCGAGCGCATCGTGGCAGAGCGGCTGGCGCTGGTGGGCGACGCGGCTCACGTGGTGCATCCGCTGGCCGGCCAGGGCCTGAATCTGGGGCTGCAGGATGTCGCCCAGCTGTTGAAGGTTCTGTCGGCGCGGGAGGCCTGGCGCGATCCGGGCGACCTGGTGCTGCTGCGGCGGCACGAACGTGCCCGCGCCGAGCCGGTCGGCCTGATGCGGTTCACCGTGAACTCGCTGGCGCGCCTGTTCGGAACCCGGGATCCGGCCATTCGCTGGCTGCGCAACCAGGGACTGAACTGGGTTCAGGCCATGCCCCTGCTGAAAAGCCTGCTGATCCGGCAAGCAGTGGGTTGATGCCCCGTCGGATCGGGGGCTTGTTCGCCTGCGGCCGAACGGTCGACCCGGTAGACTGTACTGTTGCCTCGGCCCGCGAGGCTCAAGTGGGATTAGAAATGAAGGCCATCCGGATTGCCGCAATGTCGTTTCTGCTGTTGTCGGCCGGCGCCGGTTGGGCCGATGAACCGGCTGCTGCGCCTGCCGCCGCGCCCGCGGGCACGCCCAAGTCGGTCGAGGATGGGGTGCGCGAGCGGGTCGCCAAGAAGATTCCGGGCAAGGTGAACTCCGTCAAGAAATTGCCGTTCGGCATGTTCGAAGTGGTCATCGACAGCGAGATCGTGTACGTGGACGAGAACGCGGACTACCTGCTCACGGGCCACCTGTACGACACGCGGACCCAGGAGGATCTGACCTCCAAGCGCAGCGAAGAGGTGCTGCGGGTCGATTTTTCGTCGCTGCCGCTGCAGCTCGCGTTCAAGATCGTGCGGGGCGACGGCTCGCGCCCGGTCGCGATCTTCGAGGATCCGAACTGCCCGTACTGCAAGCGCCTGGAGCACGATATCCGTACGCTGGACAACACGACGATCTACGTATTCCTGTATCCGATCCTGTCGGACGACTCGGTGAGCAAGTCGAACCAGGTGTGGTGCTCGAAGGATCCGGCCTCGGCCTGGGCCAAGCTGATGCTCGATGGGCAGCTGCCGGAGAAGGCGGCTGAAGGCTGCAAGACCCCGATCAACGATGTGCTGGCGTTGGGCCACCGTCTGAACGTGGTGGGAACGCCGACCCTGGTGTTTGCCGACGGGCGGCGCGCGCCGGGCATGATTCCGCTGGACCGGGTCGAGCAGATGATGAACTCGGCGGCCGCGCGTCCGCAGGCACAGCAGAACTGAATCCCGCTGCCGATCTGCGCATCGAGGCCGCGGACCCGGGTGCCGCCCCGGTGCGCGCGCTGATCGCGCAGCTCGACGCGTACCTGCAGGCGCTGTACCCGCCCGACAGCAACCACCTGCTTCCGGTCGATGCGCTGCGACGGGCCGACGTCGTGTTCCTGGTCGCGCGGCTGGGCGCCGACGTGGTCGCTTGCGGGGCCTTGGTCGATCAGGGTGGCCAGTACGGAGAGCTGAAGCGGATGTACGTGCGGCCCGACTGCCGCGGAGCCGGCGTGGGCCGAGCGATCCTTGCCGCGCTCATAGCGCAGGCGCGTCTGCGCGGGCTGCACGTCTTAAGGCTGGAAACCGGCATCGCACAGCCCGAAGCGCTGGCCCTGTACGAGAGGGCCGGATTCCGGCGCCGCGCCCACTTTGGCCCCTACCGCGAGGATCCGCTGAGCCTTTTCATGGAGCTGGAGCTCGGCTGAAGCTCGCAACCTTATCAATGCAGCGTGCGCGGGACCGACAGCAGGAATTCGGGGATCGGCACGTCGAAGGACGTGCCATCGTCGGCCACGCACTGATAACTGCCCCGCATCGATCCGAACGGTGTGGGCAGCGGGCAGCCGCTGGTGTATTCGAATGCCTCGCCCGGTGCGAGCCTGGGCTGCTCGCCGACCACACCGGGGCCGCGGACCTCCTCCACGTGCTGATTCGCGTCGGTGATGATCCAGTGGCGCGACACCAGCTGGGCCGTCGTGTCGCCGCTATTCACGATCCGGATCGTGTAGGCGAACAGATAACGCTCGTTTTCCGGGTCCGACTGCTCGGCCAGGAAGCGTGGCGAGACTGTGACCGAAAACTCGTATTTGGCCATCGGTTGCGGTCGGATGCCGTGCCAATAGAATCGCAGCGGAACGTGGAGGAGGTTGACCATGGATTCTAGCTTCCGGATCGCGCCTTCGATCCTTTCCGCGGATTTTGCCCGCCTCGGAGAGCAGGTTCGCGACGTGGTCGAAGCCGGTGCCGACTGGATTCACTTCGACGTGATGGACAATCATTACGTGCCGAACCTGACGATCGGGCCGGTGGTCTGCGAGGCGATCCGGCCGCACGTGCAGGTTCCGATCGATGTGCACCTGATGGTGACGCCGGTCGATGCCCTGGTGCCGATGTTTGCGAAGGCCGGCGCCAACATCATCACGTTTCACCCGGAAGCCGTTCATCACGTGGACCGTACGCTGGCGCTGATCCGCGACCAGGGCTGCAAGGCCGGACTGGTGTTCAATCCGGCCACGCCGCTCGGATGGATGGACCACGTGATGGACAAGCTCGACCTGGTCCTGCTGATGTCCGTCAACCCGGGATTCGGCGGACAGTCCTTCATCACCGAAGCGCTGAACAAGCTGTCCGACGCGCGGGCCCGGATCGATGCCTGGGGCCAGGCCACGGGCCGCACGATCCTGCTCGAAATCGATGGCGGCGTGAAGGTCGACAACATCGGAGCGATCGCGGCGGCCGGCGCCGACACCTTTGTGGCCGGCTCGGCGATCTTCGGCTCGTCGGACTACAAGGCCACGATCGGCGCGATGCGCAACGCGATCGCCGAATCTCGCCGCAACGCGATGCGCCGGCACAGTGTGTGAGAGCTTAGTGCGCGAGGCGATGCCGCGCGATGGCTGAGCGTGATCGGCTGCTTGCCGTGCTGATCGATCTGGACGGCACGCTGATGGACACCGCGCCGGACCTGGCCGAAGCGGCCAACCGGATGCGGGCCGATTTCGGCCTGCCGGCGCTGCCGGCCGCGCGCGTCGCGCGCTACGTCGGCAAAGGCGCGGACGTGCTGGTACACCGGAGTCTGACCGACCGGATGGACGGGGAAGTGGCGCCGGAGCGCTTCGTGCCGGCGCGCGCCGCCTTCGATCGCTCCTACCACGCGGTCAACGGCCGGGCTTCGGTGGTGTTCGAGGGCGTGCCACAGGCGCTCAAACGCATGCGCGAGCGCGGTTGGCAACTCGCCTGCGTGACGAACAAGCCGCAGCAGTTCACGTTGCCGCTGCTGCAAGGAGCCGGCCTCGCTTCGCTGCTCGATGCGATCGTTTGCGGCGACGAGGTGCAGCACCGCAAGCCACACCCGCAGATCGTGCTGGAGGCCTGCAGCCGCCTGGGCGTGGCGCCGGCGCAGGCCGTGATGATCGGCGATTCGGTCAACGACGTGCTGGCCGCGCGCGCGGCCGGCGTGCGGGTGGTGTTGGTGGAAAGCGGCTACAACGAGGGCGAATCGGTGTCTTCGCTCGCGGGCGAGCCGGGGGTCGATGCTATAGTGCCCGGCCTGATCGACGCGGCCCGCTGGCTGGACCAGATGACGTCCTGATCGGGTGGGCCAGCGATGATGACCGAACTCGAATTCCGCGCCCTCGCCAGGGAGGGCTACAACCGGATCCCGCTGATTGCCGAAAGCTTCGCGGACCTGGACACGCCCCTCTCGCTGTACCTGAAGCTGGCGCGCAACCAGGGCCCCAGCGCCAACTCGTTCCTGCTCGAGTCGGTCGTCGGCGGCGAACGCTTCGGGCGCTATTCGTTCATCGGACTGCCCGCCCGCACGGTGTTGCGGGCAACGATCGGTGACGGCGATGCGCGCGGCCATCGCACCGAAGTCATCACCGACGAACGGGTGGTCGAGGAAGATCGCGGCGACCCGCTGGCATTCATCGAGCGCTACGCAGCGCGCTTCAAAGTCGCGCTGCGGCCCGGATTGCCGCGCTTTTGCGGGGGCCTGGCGGGCTACTTCGGCTACGACACCGTGCGACTGATCGAGAAGACGCTGGCGCACACCAAACCCGATGACCTGGGCCTGCCCGACATCCACCTGATCCTGACCGAGGAGCTGGCGGTCATCGACAACCTGACCGGACGCGCCTACCTGATCGTGTACGCCGACGCGTCGCAGCCGGAAGGATATTCGCGCGCGCGCGAACGGCTGCGCGATCTGCGGGCCCGCCTTTCCCGGCACGTGGAGCCCCCGCACACGCGCGCCAGCGTGCGCCGGCCCGAGCACCGCGAATTTGCGCGCGACCAGTACCTGGCCGCGGTACGGCGCGCCAAGCAGTACATCGAAGCGGGTGACATTTTCCAGGTCCAGATCGGCCAGCGGATCAGCAAGCAGTTTGCCGATGCGCCGCTGTCGCTGTACCGCGCGCTGCGGACCCTGAACCCGTCCCCCTACATGTACTACTACGACCTGGGCGATGCGTACGTGGTGGGTGCCTCGCCTGAGATCCTGGTGCGCGCCGAAACGCGCCAGAGCGAACGCGTGGTCGCGATCCGTCCGCTGGCGGGCACGCGCCCGCGCGGCGGCACGCTCGAGCAGGACGCGGCGCTGGCGGAAGAGTTGCTGGCGGACCCGAAAGAGCGCGCCGAACACCTGATGCTGATCGACCTGGCGCGCAACGACATCGGCCGGATCGCACGCACCGGCACGGTCAAGGTGAGCGAGCAGATGGTGATCGAGCGCTATTCGCACGTGATGCATCTGGTCAGCCACGTCGAGGGCACGTTGCGCCCCGGAATGGGCAATTTCGATGTGCTGCGTGCCACCTTTCCGGCCGGCACGCTGTCGGGAACGCCCAAGGTGCGCGCGATGGAGATCATCGACGAGCTGGAACCTGTGAAGCGCGGAATCTACGGCGGCGCGGTCGGCTACCTGAGCTTCGCCGGCGACATGGACCTGGCGATCGCGATCCGCACCGGCATCGTCAAGGGCAACGTGTTGTACACGCAGGCCGCCGCCGGCATCGTGGCCGACTCGGTGCCCGAGTCGGAGTGGCGGGAGACCGAGGCCAAGGCGCGCGCGGTACTGCGCGCCGCCGAGCAGGTGGAGGACGGGTTCGAGTCCGAGTAGCCGGCTAAGCGGTAGCCGCAAATCCCTGTCGGGTTTGAGCGTCAAATTGCGTCTTGCCCTCGAGGCCCTCGAAGGGCGTCGGGCCGAGCTGGGCGGCGCGCCGGCGACCTGACCAGGTGCCGGAGGCGGAGCGACAGGGAAAGGGCAGGACAGTGATTGATTTTCGCGAAGTGCGGCTGCGATCGAATCCGCGCTTTCGCCTGGTACCGTTCGACCGGCTTGCGCCATCGGACCTGGATGCGTTCCGGAGTCTGAGCGAGGATCCGGACTTCTTCGGAATCCTCGTTCCACCGGAAGGCTCCGTTCTGCCGGTCAAATCCGTTTCGCGCGACGCGGCGCTGCTGTACCTCTCGCTGCGAAAGCCTGCCTGCCTGCCACACCTCCTGGAGAACCTGTTCGGTGGCGACGTGGGCGAGCGGGTTCGCACGTTGATCCTGGATGGCGTGTTCGAGATCGAACAGTCCGGGAATTTCGTGTCGGGCGCAGCCGCATTAGCGCCGTTTACCTATTCGGAGACTGCCGAACCCACCTCGCTTCTGGCCCAGCTCTGCGAGGACGCGATCAGGTACGCCGCCGCGCTGGAGCTGCTGCCAGTGCACGACCTGGCGTTGCGGCTGTATCTTTTCAACACTGCGCCGGGCGAGCCGGCGATGCATCGGCGCTTCTGCGACGACGACCGGCTGCTCGGGTTTGTGCTCGCTGACGATGCGATCGCCCGCTTGTTGCGCTCGCGCTGGCGGCGCGAAACGATCGGCGACTCCTGGCTTGCCTGGAACGGCGAGGCCTCGGCGAGGGCGCCGGAATACAAGCTGTATGTCAGTCCGACGCTGGACCATATGCCCGCAGTCTTCGAACTCGCGGTCGACGCCTTCGCAAAGGCTCAGTGCACGCACTTCAAGCTGGGGCGGGGAGCGTTCGGTCTGCTGCGTCCCGACAAGCTGGTCGCTTATTTTTCCGACCTGGACTCGCTGCAGCAGGCGGCAGAGTTGATTCGCAGGTCCGCGGCGGGTGCAGTAGCGCAGGGGGTGCCGTTCACCGCCCCGATCGATTCCGATGGACTGTTGTCCTGGGGCATGGATCCGCCCCGATTCGAGCAGGTTTTGCAGTCGCAACAATTGCAGAGTTGGCGCCAGTGGCTCACCGGCCGGATTGCTGTCTACGTGCTCGCGGGCAGGGAAGCCGGCACCGACGTTCATTCCTTCATCCGCAACCGGATCGAACTGGACGGAGTCGACCCGGTGTCCTGGACCCCGAACCTGGCAATCTGGCGTGGACCGGTCGGAACCGAGCAGGGGGCGGCTTGAGTATCGACTGCGAACTTGTGCTTTCGCCGGACGTGCGCATCGAACCGGTCCTGGAGCTCTCGCCCGACCTGCGAGCGAAGATCGATGCGTCTGACCAGGACTTCACAGTGACACGCCGGCGCGCACGCGCCACCTCGCGCGTGGTGGACAAGGACAGCGCCGAACTGTTGCAGAAATTTCGCGTGCCGACCCGCATCGTCGATGCTGTCCTGTCGTTCGCCGGCGAGCGGGGACTCCATCCGGAGTCGACTCTCGAGCAGGCCTACCCGGTGCTTGGCCGGCTGTACCGAAGCCGGTTCCTGGTGCCCGCGGACAGCGACGCGGCCAGACCCATCGAAGGGCAACTCGAACCCGGGGACGTCGTCGATGGGTTTCGACTGATCCGTTGCATCCAAATCTTCGAAGACAACGAAGTGTTCGTGGCGCGAGATGACGCCGGCCGCTATGCGGCAGTGAAGTTTTACCGAGAGCCAAGTCCGGACCAGATCGCCATGCTTCAGGGCGAAGCGGGCCTGATGGGGCGCGCCGGCGGAGCCCGCGCCCCGCAGGTGCTCGGCCTGACACAGGTTGGTTCCGGCCTCGCGCTGGCGGCTGAGTGGGTGTTCGGGGACGACGCGCTGGCCGCGGCCGAATCGCTGCGCGGCCGGCAGGGCTCTCGAAGCGATCACCCATTGCTCGCGCTGTGCGCTGAGGTCGCTGCCGCGTTCGCCGACGTTCACGAGTCGGGTCTGCTGCATGGCGACGTTCACCCTCGCAACGTGCTGGTCGAGAAGTCGGGAACGGTCCGGCTGATCGATTTCGGGCTGGCGCGCGAAATCGACGTGCCCAGCGACGGGAATCTGCGCGGCGGCGTCCCTTTCTATTTCGACCCCGAGTTTGCCCGAGCGCAGCGCGACCAGGGGGTCGTGGCCGCCAGTTGCTTGGCAGAACAGTACTCGGTGGCCGCTCTGATCTACCAGATGTGGACCGGCGTGCATTACCTGGACTGGAGCCTTGAACGCGAAGCCATGCTGCGCCAGATCGTCGAGGCCGAACCCGTCCCGTTCCAGGCGCGCCGCGTGCCGCCTTGGCCTGAGCTGGAGCAGATCCTGCGCCGGGCGTTGCACAAGGATCCCGGGCAGCGCTTTCCGGACCTGCGCGCCCTGACCCAGGCGTTAAGCGCCCTACTGCCGCAGGCGCAGGAGCGCGACAGGCAGGCCGCATCCGTGTACCGCGAACCGGCACGGGCTGCCGACTTGGTCGAGCGGGCGCTGAAGCGCTATCGGCTAGGGGGTGAGGCGCTGCGCGAAGGGCTGCCCGATGCCCCACGAGCTTCGATCAACTACGGCGCCGGCGGCATCGCGTACGCGCTGCTGCGGATCGCGCAGCGGCGCCAAGATGCGAGACGGTTGGCTCTGGCTGATCTCTGGTCCCAGAAGGCCTACGCGCTAGCGACCTCGGACGATGCCTTTTACAGCGCCGCGCTGCAGATCGATCGAAACTCGGTGGGCGAACGTTCGCTGTTTCATTCGGCCGCGGGCTTGCATGGCGTGCGGGCCCTGGTGTCGGCCGCGCAGCGCGATGCGGTAACCGCCAATCGAGCGCTGCGCGCCTTTGTCCAGCATTCGCTGGGACCGAATGACAGCGTCGATCGAGCTTCGCGACTGGATGCCGTAATTGGCCGGGCGAGCCTTCTGCTCGGGTGCTCCGAGCTGATCGAGACGATCCCGCAATCGCGGGAATTCGACCTGGCGGGCATTCGTGCGCGGGGCGACGAGCTTGCCACCGAGGTTCTCGGCTTTCTCGAGTCCAGCACGATCGAATCCTCGGAACACTTGGCGACGCTGGGCGTCGCGCACGGCTGGGGCGGACTGGCCTTCGGCCTGCTGCGTTGGGCGCGCGCCACGGGGCGCGACCCCGCGGCTTCGGTGCGGTTGCGGCTCGACGAGCTGGCGACGCTGGCCGAACCGCACGGCGTGGGAGCGCGCTGGCCGGTTCAGTGCGGCGGATCCACGTTTCTGGATGGATGGTGCAACGGTGCGGCCGGATTCGCGATGCTGTACGCACTGGCCTCCCGGATATTGAGCGAGCCGCGCTTCGCGGAGCTCGCGGAGCGCGCCGCGATCAGCGCATGGAACAGCGAGATCCCTCTCGGCACGCTGTGTTGCGGTCAAGGCGGCATAGCCTATGGATTGCTGGCTGTTTATCGCATCACGGGCTCGGAGCACTGGCTGCAGCGCGCCCGCGCGTGTTTGCGGCGGGCTGCGGCCGACCGCTCGCCTCACTTTCTCCCGGACGCGCTGTACAAGGGCGCCGTCGGCCTCGCGCTGTTGGCCGAGGAGCTGCAATCGCCCGAAACGGCGGCGATGCCACTGTTCGAGCCGGGCGCCTGACGGTCGAGCCAGGCAGCCGTGAGGACGCGTGCCTTACCTGTCGGATCTGCGAGCAAATAGTCGTCTGAGTAGTCGCAAACACTCATATCAACATGCAACGGAGGCTGGGAAATGGCGGATTTCAAGATCCACGATTTGACGGTCTTGCTCCAACCAGGATGGGCCGATCAGACGGTCGGGCAGCCTCCCACCCGATACCCGGTGTCGCTTGATCCGGGGCTTTGCGGAGGAAGCAACAAGCCGGATCTTTGCGGAGGAAGCAACAAGATCTGTCAGGCAAGCCAGTTGGTCGTGGATATCGCCTGTGTTTCCGTCGAAGAGTTGAAGGTTCTGAAAAAGCAGCTTGCGCAGGCGCTCGAAGTGGTGGCACGCCGCGAATTCGAGCTGCAGTCGGACGCCGGGGCGGTCGAGCCGATGGAATCCGGAACGATCGATGCGCTGTCCGTAGCACTCAAGAGGATCCCAACCAAGAGGATCCCAACGAAGTAGTCGTCGGCGAAGGCGCAATCGGGGGTCGGTCCGGCAAACTGCCGTCGTACCTTGCGGTTACCTGGCGATCCAGCCCGGTAATCAGCCTCCTGCCAGTTCGTGCTGCCTCAGTTGCTGCTCCAGTTCGGTCCAGGGGCGCTTGTAAAAGGAACTGACCGCCGGCTGCTCGTTGAAGGCGCGCCGGGCCGCGTTGCGCATTTCGCGCGCAAGCGGCAGCTCTCCGGCCTGCAGTGCGCACAAGCCTGTGCGCGCGCGCAGCGCCGCGATTCCCGGACTGTTCGAGGCAAACTGGCCTTTGAACTCGTTCAATGCCGCCATCAGCCTGGCCAGACCCGCCTTCGGCTGCCCGGTGTTGCACTCGACGACGGCCTGCAGTCCAGCGAAACCGCTGGGGGGAAAGGTGACGATTATCAGCTCCTTGCGGCGCGTTTCGGGCACGCCGGCGACCCATTGATGGATCAGCCTGGCAGCGTCCTCAAATTGCTTCGATTCCACCTTGATCAGGACGTCCAGCGCGAGCGCCTCCCAATGCGGATCCCAGCGGGAACTGAGGACGAACGGTTGGCCCTCGCTGATCTGCGTCTTCACGTCCATCAATCGGCGCGCGGCCGACACCAGGTCTGCGGCCATGATCCGCGACTGGATCGCGTAAACCTCGGGGTCTAGAATCGCGTCCCTGCGTACGCCGCTGGCATGCAACGCGGCATGGCGAGCCCTGTAGATCTCATCCCACAGCCGGGTGGCCTCTTCGTGCTCGCCACGGTCGTCGGCCCATTGGGCGTAAAAGTACATCGCGCGGTACTTGGCTCCAAAAACCGGCGACCCTTCATCTTGATTGGATTGCTTTTCCACTAGCACCGGCAGCGCGCGGCGCATCAGCGGAGCGGCGCGCTCGACCTCCCCGTGCTGCCAATACGCGGTCCCGGCCACCAGGTCCGCGAACGCCCGCAATGTGGGGGGCACGTCCGAGCCTTTCCGGTCGAGGGCGGCAGCAATCTGCTCGATTCTGGGAATGCCGAAGTCCGGGAGGGCGCCGGTATCGTTCAGACGCTGGACCAGATACAACTCGAGCGATGCCGCTTCCAGGTCGTCCGGACCCGAGACCCGGCGCATGTCGGCCAGCAGCCGATCGAACATCGCACGGCCGGCACCGACTTCGCCGAACTGGATCAGATTTTGCGCGAAGAACTGCCGCTTCGCGATCGCTTCAGAGGAGAGCGCTCCAGTCAGATCTTGAGTCAATTTGACGGCGGCGTCGAATGTCGATTGGGCCGCCGCCGGATCCTTGCGATCCCACAGCAGTAAAGCGGCGCGATGCAGCAGGATGTCCGCGAACACGGGGGAACGACGGTCGGTTACGGTCGAAAGGAGTTCTTCGGCCCGGTTCAGCTGATCGGACGCGAGGGCGAACTTGCCTCGGGCCAGCAACACGCGCGCCAAGGCGGTGTGTAACTCCGCGTGCTCCGATGCGGGCAGCGAACCGGCCTGGCGGATCGCCTGATTCAGCGTCTCTTCGGCCAGGTCGTTGCGCATTTCCTGCACCTGGGCACGCGCAAGAATCCGTAATGCCTGCACGCGCTGGCGGTCGTTGCCGGAGGTTGCGTTCAAGGCCTCCAGCTGACCGTTGACCATCTCGATTGCGTGCGAAGAGTCCCCAATGTCGGCAAAAATCGTCCCGGCAATTCCCATCATCTCGGCCCGGAGGGCAGGCCGTCCTTCGTAGCGGGCCTGGATGCGGCGTGCCCCGCGTTCGACCAGCGCGTCGGTCGGAAGCTGCCGCAGGTACAGCTTGTTCGGATCGTCCCCATGATTCAGGTCGAACAGCCCGATCACGAAATCGCGTATTTCGTCGGCCCGCTCCGCCTGCGCCTGGGCGCGCTGCGCCTCGTGCGTGGCGCGCTTGGCCTGCTCGACCGCCACGCCGAAGCCGATCAGCACCGCCACTAGCGCGGCCGACGCCGCCACCACGTACTCGCGATGGCGGCTGATGAAGCGACTGGCCCGGTACCAGCCACTGTCCGGACGCGCCAGCACCGGCTCGCCGTTCAGGTGGCGGTCCAGGTCGTCGATCAGCGCATCGACGGTCCGGTAGCGCGACTCCGGCTCCCGGCGCAGCGCCTTGGCCAGGATCGTGTCCAGGTCGCCGCGCAACTGCCGCTGGGTGGGCCTGGCCGCCACGCGGGAGCTCGCTAGCGGCGCCAGGTCCTCGGCGGCCGCCGCCTCCAGTTCCGTCAGCGAAGCGCCGGTGGCATGAAATGGGCGAGTCCTCGTCAGCATCTCGTACAGCAGCACGCCCAGCGAATAGACGTCCGCTGCCACTGTCACTGGCTCGCCCCGGATCTGTTCGGGGGAGGCGTAGCCCGGTGTCAGCATCCGGCCGGCGGCCCCCGTCAACAGGGTCATTCCGTCCGCCTCATCGCTGAGCAGCTTCGCGATGCCGAAATCCAGCAGGTGAGCGGTCCCGTCGACGCCCACCAGCACGTTCGACGGCTTCAGGTCTCGATGCACGACCAGGTGGCGATGCGCATAGGCCACCGCACCGGCGACCTGCTTGAACAGCACCAGCCGCTCGCGCAGACTGAGCGAATGCTGGAGCACGTATTCGTCGATCGGCACGCCCTCGACGTACTCCAGCGCCAGGTAGGGCCGACCTTGTTCGTCGGTGCCGGCGTCGTACAGGCGCGCGATATTCGGGTGTGCCAGCCGCGCCAGGATGTCGCGCTCGCGCGCCAGGCGCGCGTTCAGTTCGGGCACCCAGCTCACATGGGGCAACTTCAGCGCGACCGCGCGGTCGAGCCCACCGTCGACGCGCTGAGCCAGCCACACGGACCCCATGCCGCCGACGCCGATCTGCCGCTCCAGGCGGTATGGGCCGATCCGCATGCCCTCCCGCTCGGTTGCCTGACTCTGAGCGGCGGCCCTGAGGTGACCGAGCCCCGGGCGCGTCAGGAACCGGTCGTCCGGCCGGTCCGCCTCGGCCAGCAGTTGCGCCAGCGTGTTGCGGTGCCCGGCGTCGGACCCGCCTAGGGAAGCAAGCCAGCGGCTGCGTTCGGACGGATCCAGCGCGAGCGCTTCGTCCAGCAGCCGGCTGAGCGTTCGGAGTTCCGCAGGACCGACAGCCATCGACGCGACGCGCTCTGCTCGTTAACCGTTAAGGACGCGAAGCGGGTCCGAAAAACGACACGCGTTCCTGGGAAGCGCTTCGTCTGATCGGAAGCAGCCGGCTCAGGGGCGCTGCAGCGCGGCCTTAAGCAAAAGGCGCGCCTTGTTCCAATCGCGCTGCACCGTGCGTTCCGTGACCCCCAGCGTTTCGGCGATCTCGGCCTCGGTGTAGCCGCCGTAGTAGCGCATTTCGACCAGCTGCGCGAGCCTCGGCTCGGCCTGTTCGAGCAGCAGCAGCGCCTCATGAACATCCAGGATCGCTTCTTCGCCGCTGGACAGGTGCTCGAGCAGCTGGGTCGACAGCGTCAACTCGGGTGCGCCGCCGCCCCTGCGCTGCGCAAGCCGCGCACGGGCCGTGTCGACGATCACATTTCGCATCACCTGCGAGGCGAACGCGAAAAACGAACGTCGATCTTCGGAACGCAGCTCGGACGACTGGATGAAGCGGATATACGCTTCGTGCACCAGCGCCGTCGTATCGAGCATTTCGCTGCGTCCGCCCTGGTACAGCCGAACGTGGGCGAGTTTCTTCAGTTCCCCGTATGCCAGCGCAAACAGAGCATCACGAGCAACCTTGTCGCCGCCATTGACACGGCTCAGCAGCTCGGTGATCTGTCCCATCGGCTGCCCCCGAAGCCAGCAGATTGATTTTCAACGATATTTATTTGACCTCGACAAGGCGTATTTGACCACGCCTGGCTGACGCGATGGTAGGCAGCTTACGCGCCGCCGATTCACCCGGCTCGGAATATTCCTATACGCACCCGTGCACCGAGTTTTGGTACCGATGCCTTGAGATTTTATTGCAGTGCGATTATACGTTTATTTATATAACAATATGATTTTAACGTGAAAAATAGTCTTATTTATTAGACATCAGTTGTTATTCGCCATTCTATATTGCATCGCATCATGAGATAATCGCTGTCCGAAGGCGAGCATCCGGCGGTTTTGGTGGCGCATCGCCACTCGGCCCCGAAGATCGATCCGAACCGATTCATCGTCGCGCACCCTGCGCGCGGCTCGCTCTCGAGCAAGATGCAGCGGGACTAAGAGCGGCCGCGGCGGCGGCCGCGATTCGGTAAGCTAGTCCGATGCTGCTGATGATCGACAACTACGACAGCTTTACCTACAACCTGGTGCAGTACTTCGGCGAGCTCGGTGAGGACGTTCGGGTCTGCCGAAACGATGAGATCAGCGTAGGCGCGATCGCCGAGCTCGCGCCCGCACGCATCTGCATTTCTCCCGGCCCCTGCACGCCGAACGAGGCCGGGGTGACCTTGGCGCTGATCGAGCGGTTCGCCGGCTCGATCCCGATTCTGGGCGTGTGCCTGGGGCACCAGGCGATCGGACAGGCCTTCGGCGGACACGTGATCCGTGCCAAGTCGCTGATGCACGGGAAGACGTCCGCGATCGAGCACAGCGGCGTCGGCGTGTTCGCCGGCCTGCCGAACCCGTTCACCGCCACTCGCTACCATTCGCTGGCCGTGCGGCGCGAAACGCTGCCCGATTGCCTGGAGGTCAGCGCCTGGACCGCGGACGGCGAGATCATGGGGCTGCGCCATAAGTCGCTGCCGGTCGAGGGGGTACAGTTTCATCCGGAGTCCATTGCGACCGAGAACGGACACGATCTGCTGCGCAACTTCCTGACCCGCCACTGACTGACCTGCGCGGGCTCGCCAGCCCGCAAAAAACGAGAAAGCCGGTCCTGTGTCGATCTTGCCGTCCGAGGCCCTGACCCGCTGCATCGAGCACCGGGAGATCTTTCACGACGAGATGCTCTCCCTGTGGCGGCGGCTGATGAGCGGCGAGCTGTCGCCGGTGCAGATCGCTGGACTGCTGATGGGTTTGCGCGTCAAGAAGGAGACGATCGGCGAGATCGCGGCCGCGGCGCGCATCATGCGCGAGTTCGCCACCAAGGTCACGGTGACCGACCATCGGCATCTGATCGACATCGTTGGCACCGGCGGCGACGGATGCAGCACCTTTAACATCTCGACCGCCGCGATGTTCGTGTCGGCGGCTGCCGGGGCGCGCGTGGCCAAGCACGGCAACCGGGGCGTGTCGTCCGGTTCCGGCAGCGCCGATGTGCTGGAGGCGCTGGGCGCGCAGATCGCGCTGCCGCCCGAAAAAGTCGCGGCCTGCCTGGAGGAAACCGGGATCGGCTTCATGTTCGCGCCGAACCACCACGCCGCGATGAAGCACGCGGCGCCGGTGCGCAAGGAGCTGGGCGTGCGGACGATCTTCAACATCCTGGGGCCGCTGACCAATCCGGCCTCGGCTCCGAATCAGCTGATGGGCGTGTTTCATCCGGACCTGGTCGGAATCCAGGTGCGCGTGCTTCAGCAGCTCGGAAGCGATCATGTGCTGGTCGTGTACGGCAAGGACGGCATGGACGAGGTGTCGCTGGGAGCGGCCACGCTGGTCGGCGAGCTGAAGCATGGGCAGATCCGGGAGTACGAGATCCATCCGGAGGACTTCGGCCTGTCGATGGTGTCGAACCGGGGCATGAAGGTCGCCAACGCAAATGAGTCGCGCGCCATGGTGCTGGAGGCGCTGGACGGAACGCCGGGCACGCCGCGCGAGATCGTCACGCTCAATGCCGGCGTTGCGCTGTACACCTCGGGGGTTGTCGCGTCGATTGGGGAGGGCATCGCGCGGGCGCAAGAAGCGATCGCCAGCGGTGCCGCCCGTGCCAAGCTGGACCAGTTCGTCGGTGTCACGCGCAGGCTGGCCGCGAGCTGACCGGCCCCCGTACGAACCTGGTGCGCGGCGCTCCGGCAGGTGACCTGACCCATGCCCGACATCCTGTCCCGGATCGTGCAGGTCAAGCGCGCCGAAGTGGCGCAGGCCAGGCAGCACGAAACGCTGGCGGCGCTGCGCGGGCGCGCCGAGGCCCGCAAGGACCTGCGTGACTTCACCGGTGCGCTGCGGTCGAAGATCGGTCAGAGCGTGCCGGCCGTGATCGCCGAGATCAAGCGCGCATCGCCGTCGCGCGGCGTGCTGCGCGAGGACTTCGACCCGGTCCAGATCGCAACCAGCTACGCGCGCGCCGGCGCCGCCTGCCTTTCAGTGCTGACCGATCGGCATTTTTTCCAGGGCGCGCACGCTCACCTGCACGAGGCGCGCAAGGCGAGCGGCCTGCCGGCGCTGCAGAAGGATTTCATCGTGGACGAGTACCAGGTGGCCCTGGCGCGTGCCTGGGGCGCGGACTGCGTTCTGCTGATCGCGGCGGCGCTGGAGCTGGCGCTTCTGCGCGAGCTGGAGGCAGCCGCGCGCAGCCTCGGCATGGCGGTGCTGGTCGAGGTGCACGATGCCGATGAGCTGGAGCGGGCGCTTGCGCTTTCAACGCCGCTGATCGGCATCAACAACCGCAACCTGAAGACCTTCGAGGTATCGCTGGACACCACGCTCAGCCTGCTGCCCGCAATCGGTCCGGATCGGCTGGTGATCGCGGAAAGCGGCGTGCTGCAGCCGGACGACGTCGCGCGGCTGCGCACGGCCGGGGTCAATGCCTTCCTGGTCGGGGAGGCGTTCATGCGCGCGGCCGACCCGGGCGCGGAGCTGTCGCGCCTGTTCGCGTGAGGGCGCCGATCCTGGCTGCACAGTTCGAGGCTCTCGCGCCCGAGTGGCGTGCCGCGAGCGAGCCGTTCATCGGCAGCGCCGCCTTCGAGCAGCTGTGCGGTTTCGTCGACGGCCGCATCCAATCCGGCGCGATCGTCCTTCCGCCGCGGCCGCTGGCCGCGTTGGAAATCGTTGCGCCCGGTGCGGTGCGCGTCGTGATCGTCGGTCAGGACCCTTACCATGGGGCCGGGCAGGCGCACGGCCTGGCCTTCTCGGTACCCGAAGGCGTGCCGGCGCCGCCCAGCTTGCGCAACATACTGGACGAGGTGGCGCGCGACTGCAGATGCGCGCGCGCGGCCCCGGTATGCCTGCAGCGCTGGGCGCGCCAGGGCGTGCTGCTGCTGAACGCCGTGCTGACGGTCGAGCAGGATCAGCCGGCCAGCCACGCGCGGCGCGGCTGGGAGCAATTCACTTCGGGGCTGATCGAGGCGCTCGCCCGGGAGCGGGCGCCAAAGGCGTTCCTGTTGTGGGGCGCACATGCGCAGGCGCTGCAGCCTGCGATTGCGCGGGCAAGCCACGCGCATTGCGTACTTCGCGCCAATCACCCCTCACCGCTGTCGGCACGGCGCGGGCCCTCGCCGTTCGTCGGTTGTTCGCACTTTTCGGCGGCCAACGAGTTCCTGCGGTCGCGCGGACGCGGCGCGATCGACTGGTGCGCCAGCGCTTGACGCCTCACCGGCGGCGTTCGCCGCACCAGGCGACCCGCCGCCGTTGCGCCGCCGCGCTGGCTCGCTCGTCGACCTCGAGCACGAAGCGCGGCGGCGGTTGGCGTGCCAGGCGCAGATCGAAGCGCTTCAACTCCTCGCGGCGGAACGCCAACATCTGGATCGCATCGCCCGGCGAATAGCGCGCGAGCAGCGCATCCAGCTTCGCCGGCGTCACGCGCAGCTCGTCCAGCGCCATCAGCACATCGCCCGGTGAAAGGCCCGCCTGCTGTGCCGGGCCGCCATCGAACACCTGCGCGACCCGGGCCTCGCCGCTTGCGCCCTGCAGCTTCAGTCCGAGCAGCGCAAAATGCGGCGAGTCGAGCGCGAGCTTGCGCTCCAGCCGGATCCCCACCGCCAGCAGCAATGTCGAAAAGTCCGGATCGCGCGTGCCCTCGGTCCATGCCCGCAGGGCCCGGCCCAGGTCCAGCCCGGTCGCGCGCGTGACTGCATCGACGATTCCGTCTTCCTCGATCCCCCGGTACGACGGTCCGGCCAAGCGCCACTGTCGCCACAGCCAGCGCATCACGTCGTCGAGGCAACGGCGGCCGCCGCTCTCGCCCCGGATCGCCAGATCCAGCGCCAGCGCCACCAGGGCGCCCTTCTGGTAATAGCTGACCACGCTGTTCGGGGCGTTCTCGTCCTGGCGGTAATACTTGATCCAGGCATCGAACGAGCTCTCGGCCAGGCTTTGCTTCAAGCGCGCGCTGCGCTGCATCACCGTGGTCATCGTGCGGCCCAGTGCCTCGAGGTATTGGGCCTGCGACAGCAGACCGGCGCGGGCCAGCATCAGATCGTCGTAATAGGCGGTGAATCCCTCGAAGGCCCACAGCAGCCGCGTGTAGTTCTCGCGCCCCAGGTCGTAGGGGCTGAATGCCTGCGGGCGGATCCGCTTCACGTTCCACGCGTGGAAATACTCGTGGCTGACCAGACCGAGAAAGCGCCGGTAACCCTCGGTCGTTTCCTTCATGCCGAGATGCGGCAGGTCATCGCGCCGGCAGATCAGCGCGCACGAGTTGCGGTGTTCGAGGCCGCCGTAGCCTTCGTCCACCGCCAGCGTCAGAAACACGTACCGCTCGAACGGCGGCCGCGGCTGGCGTGGCTCGAACAGCCGAACGTGCGCTTCGCACACCCGGGTCAGATCGGCCTCCAGGCGGTGCAGATCCAGCCGCGCCACGCGTCCACTGCTGGCGATTTGATGCGGCACCCCCAGCACGTCGAAACGGCCCTGCGCGAAGCGGCCCATCTGGACCGGGCAGTCGATCAGCGCTTCGTAGTCACGCGCCAGGTAGGCTCCGAACTCGCCGGGCCGGGTGCCCCGCGCCGCCCGCAGTCCCGTGAGCAGCTGCCAGCTGCCGGCCCGTACACCGGCCGGCGGGAAGATGTCCAGCCGGCAGTCCTCGAGCTCGCGTCCGAGCGGCGCGAGCAGCAGCGCTGCTCCGTTGAAAAAGGCCTGTTCCGGGTCCAGGTAGGCGGCGCGCACCGACAAATCGAACGCATAGACCTCATAGGCCAGCGTCACATCTTCCTCGGTGCGGGCGCAACGCCAGGTGTGCTTGTCCAGCTTTTCGACGCGCAGCTTGCGCCCGCCGGCCAACGCGGTCAGGCGCACGATGTGGCGCGCGAACTCCCGGATCATGTAGCTGCCGGGGTTCCATGCGGGCAGCGCAAAATGCTGCCCCTGCGGATCGGGCCGCTCCAGGCCGACGGTCACGTGAAACAGGTGCGCGCCCGGGTCGGCGGGCCGTATCGCGTAGCGGATCGTCATTTGCCCTTCAAGCGGGCGATTATCCAGAGCACGAGGCCTACGGCCATCACGCCGGCAGCGACCTGCAGCGCATGTTGCGATTGCGCATACCAAAAGCTGCTCCAGAATAGAAAGCCGCAGGTACCGACAAAAATCAGCGGGAGCAGTGGATAAAGCGGCACCGGGTACGGACGCGCCACATGCGCGTACTTCTTCCGCAGTACGAACAGCGAAATGCCGGTCAGCAGGAAGAAGAACCAGAACACCGGAGCCGTGAATTCGACGATCGTGCGCACCTGGTTCTGCTCGTACGCGGCGAACACCACCAGCGCCAGCGTGATCGCGCCCTGCACCAGGAAGGCAGCCACCGGCACGTCCCGTTTGCGGTCCCAGCGGCTCATGAACGACACGATCGGCCAGTCCAGCCCGAGCGCGTAATTGGAGCGCGCGCCGACGATCATGGTGGCGTTGCTGGACGCCAACACCGACAGGCACACGACGGTCGCGATCAGTGTCCGCCCGAACGGGCCGAAGGCGCGCTCCGCCACCTCGGCGGCCGGCGCGTGGCTGGCTTTGAGTCCTTCGAAACCCAGCCCGATGTCGAGCGCCGCCACGAACACCAGGTACAGCCCCGTGATCACGGCGATCGCCGCCAGCAGCGCCTTCAGGATCGCACGCCGGCCGCCGCGCAGCTCGGCCGAAATGTAGGCGGCCTCGTTCCAGCCGCCGTAGGTGAACAGCACGAACACCAGCGCCAGGCCCAGCAGCGGCGACGAGGTGGGCAACTGGGCAGTGGGCGCGGGCGACGGCACGGCCGGTATACGGAAGCCGCCGAACGCCACCAGCACCATGCCGGCGATCAGCAGAAGCGTTATCACGTTCTGGGTGCGGGACGACTCTTTCAATCCGAAGATGTTCAGGGCGGTCAGCAGCGCAACGACCAGCACCGCGTAAATCGCCGAGGAGGCGCTGCCCAGCGGCAGGACGCGCGAGGCGTAGTCGCCGAAGATGTACGCGTGCACCGCGGTCGGTCCGGTCGTGGTCACGACGACGCGCGCCCATCCGAAGAAAAAGCTGACGTCGCGGCCGAAAGCCCGCGTCAGGAAGTGATAGTCACCGCCCGCATGGGGAAAGGTCGAGGCCAGCTCCGCGTAGCACAGCGACCCGACCAGCGTCAGCACGGCGCCCAGGACCCAGGCGAAGAACATCCAGCTGACCGATCCCGAAGTCGACGCGACCAGCGGTGGCAGCGCGAAGATGCCGCCGCCGATCACGATGCCGCAGACGATCATCGCGGCGTCGAACGTCGACAGCGCCGGGAGCGGCACCCCCGGCGCCGGGCCGGCGCCCGACGATGTCACGCGGCGCTCAAGTCGAACGGCAGTCGTCTGAGGCGTTTTCCGGTCAGACGCGCCACGGCGTTGGCAACCGCAGGCGCGATCGGCGGCGTGCCGGGCTCGCCCAATCCGGTGGGGTCGGCGGTGCTTGGCACGATGTGAACGCTGGTCTGCGGCATTTCGTCGAATCGTAGCACCGGGTAATCTGGGAAATTGCTCTGCTCGACCCGCCCGTCCTTCAGCGTGATCCGGCCGTACAGCGCCGCGGTGAGCCCGTAGGCGACGGCAGAGGTCACCTGCGCTTCGACGGTGAGCGGATTGACCGCCACCCCGCAGTCGATCGCGCAAGTCACCTTGTGGACCCGGATCCGTCCCTTATCGACCGACACCTCGGCCACCTCCGCCACCGCCGATCCGAAGCTCGTGTGCATCGCGACGCCGCGCGCGCGTCCTGCCGGAGGCTTCTCGTTCCAACCCGACCTGCGGCGCACCAGCTCCAGCACGGCGCGCTGGCGCGTGCTCTTCGGATCGAGCACCGCGAGCCGGTACTCGATCGGGTCCTTCCCGGCGGCCTGCGCCATCTCGTCGATCATCGTTTCCATCACGAAGGCCGTATGCGTATTGCCGACCGAGCGCCACCAGAGCACCGGCACGTTCACCTCAGGGTGCTGTGCTTCGACCCGGAAGTTCGGCAGGTTATAAGGCGTGTCGACGATCCCTTCGACCGAAAGCTCGTCGACGCCATTCTTGATCATCATCTTTTCGAACAGAGTGCCCTTGGCGATGGACTGGCCGACCACCGAGTGATGCCACACGAGTGGCATCGACTGGCCGTCCAGCCCGACCTGCACGCGGTGCACGTGCAGCGGACGGTAATAGCCGCCGCGCATGTCGTCCTCGCGTGACCAGATCACTTTAACCGGTGCCTCGATGCCGGCCTGCCGCATCGCCTTGGCGACGTTGACCGCTTCGACCATGAAATCGGAGGTCGGGTTGGCGCGCCGCCCGAAGCCGCCACCCGCGAACATCGTGACGATCTTCACCTGTTCGGGCTTCAATCCGGCCGCCCGGGCCGCGGCCTGCTGGTCGACCGTCTGGAACTGGGTTCCGCTCCACAGCGTTAGCGAATCGGCTTTCAGCTCGGCCGTCGCGTTCAGCGGCTCCATCGTCGCGTGCGCCAGGTACGGAAACTCGTAGTCGGCCTCGATCCGCTTGGCCGCGCGGTCCATCGCCTTCGCATCGCCGTCGGCCCGTGCGAGCCCGCCGGGCTGCGACAGCAGGGCCCGATACTGCTCGAGCTGCGTCGCGGTGGTCGGTCCGGCCGGCAGTTCCCATTGAACGTCCAGCGCGTCGCGACCCTGGTGGGCCGGCCAGTAGCCCTTGGCGATGACCGCAACGCCCGTGCCGCCCCGATCGACCGGAACCTGCAGCACCGCTTCGACGCCCGGCACGGCGCGCGCGCGGGCGTCGTCGACCTTGGTCACCTTGCCGCCGAACACCGGCGGCCGGGCGAGCACCGCAACCCGCATATCCGGCAGCCGCACATCCATCCCGAACTTCGCGCTGCCGTTGACCTTTTCGGGCGAGTCCAGGCGGCGCGTGGGCCGCCCGATCAGCGTGAAGGTCTTCGGATTCTTCAGCGCGACGCCGGTGGGAACCGGCAGGCCCATCGCGTCGTTCGCCAGTTTGCCGTAGGCCAGGGAACGCTTGCCGCCTTTTTCGAACACGACGCCGCGCCGCGTCGATACCTTGTCCGGCGCAACGCCCCAGCGCTGCGCGGCCGCCGACATCAACATCTGTCGCGCCGTGGCGCCGATCGTCCGCATCTGCTCGTAGCTGGACGAGATCGACATCGAGCCGCCGGTGAACTGCATGCCGAACCCCGGGTGCCCGTACACCGGGTCGGCCGGCGCGTGCTCCGACCGTACCTTGCTCCAGTCGCAGTCCAGTTCCTCGGCGATCAGCATCGGCATCGATGTGAGCACGCCCTGGCCGAATTCGAGCTTGCCGACCACGATCGTGACCCGATCGTCTTCGCCGATGCGGATGAAGGCGGACGGCGGATACACTTTCGGCGCCGGCGCGGCCCCTTCTTCGGCCGCAGCCAGACGGCCGCCCAGCGCGCCGCGTTCGCCCAAGCCGATCGCGAGCATCAGGCCGCCACCGGCCATCCCGGTGGCTTTCAGAAACTCCCTTCGGCTCACCGGCACGGGGCTGCCGGAGACCAGCGACGCGATCAACGATTCGGCCGGCAGGTCAGCCTCGATCCGGGGATCGATCAGTGTTCGCATGTTCGGACTCCTTACGCGGCCAGCGTGCCCGCCGCGTCCTTGATTGCGGCGCGGATGCGGCCGTAGGTTCCACAGCGGCACAGGTTGCCGGACATCGCCGCATCGATGTCAGCGTCGGTCGGGTGCCGCTTGGTTTTCAGAAGCCCGATCGCCGCCATGACCTGTCCGGACTGGCAGTAACCGCACTGGACCACGTCGTTCCGGATCCACGCCTGCTGGACCGCGCGGCCGATCGGGTCCGCGGAGACCGCCTCGATCGTCGTGACGTCGCCGCCGGCTGCAGCCGACACGGGCAACGAACAGGAACGCACCGCGTTACCGTTCAAGTGGACTGTGCACGCGCCGCAGGCCGCGACGCCGCAGCCGAACTTCGTTCCGGTCATCCCCAGCGTATCGCGCAGCACCCACAGCAGGGGAGTATTCGGATCGACGTCGACCGGCACCGTCTTTCCATTGATCTTCAGTTGCAGCATCAGTCTTCTCCGTTCAGGACCTGCTCCCGCGTGCGGGAGCAGGGCTCACACAAAACTCCCCTCTCCCGCTTGGCGGAAGAGGGGCCGGGTGAAGGCTGCCCACAATGCCACAGGCCGGAGCTCATTACCCCTGATGCGCCGTGTGGAAAACGCGTTGCGTCTTCCGAGATGAACTATTGCGCTTCAGCGATTGACATCGACCACGACGCGCCCAATATTGCGGCCGTCCAGGATTTCGCGGGCCACATCGAAGACGCCGGCCAGCGGCACTTCGCGCACCATCGATTCGAGCAGCGCCGGATCAAGCGATTCGGACAGGATCTGCCAGGCGGCCAGGCGACGGGCCTGCGGAGCCTGGACGCTGTCGATTCCGAGCAGGCTGACGCCCCGCAGGATGAATGGCGCGACCGTCGTCGGAAGATCCATGCCTTGCGCCAGACCACAGGCGGCGACGGCGCCGCCGCGCTTTGCCTGCGCGCAGGCATTGGCCAGCGTGTGGCTGCCTGCCGAGTCGATGGCGGCGGCCCAGCGCTCCGACTGCAGAGGCTTGCCGGGGACCTGCAACTCCTTGCGGTCGATCAGTTCGCTGGCGCCGAGCCGCTTCAAGTAATCCGATTCGGCCAGCTTGCCGGTGGAAGCGACGACCCGGAAGCCGCGCGCCGCCAGCAGCACGATTGCGATCGAGCCGACCCCTCCGGTGGCTCCGGTCACCAGCACATCGCCCTGGCCCGGCTGCACGCCGAACCGTTCCAGTGCCCCCACGGACAGCGCCGCGGTGTAGCCGGCCGTTCCGATCGCCATCGCCTGCCGGGTCGTGAAACCGGACGGCAGCGGCACCAGCCAGTCGCCGCGCACCCGTGCTTTCTGAGTCAGACCGCCCCAATGCTGCTCGCTGGCACCCCATCCGTTCAGAATGGCCCGGTCGCCGATGCGCCATCGCGGGTCCTCGCTGGCTGCCACCCGCCCGGCACAGTCGATTCCGGCCACCATCGGCCAGCGCCGCACGATCGGCGACTTGTTCGTCAGCGCCAGCGCATCCTTGTAGTTGACGGTCGAGTACTCGACGTCCAGCAGAACATCGGCGCCGGGCGTCTGCCGGGCGAGCTCGTCTTCCGAGACGGTGCGGACGGCTGCTTCGAACTGCTCGCCGTTGCGGTTCAGTACGATGGCCTGGAACATCGCGCGCCCCGATGGCTTCGATCACGATATTTTGATACGCCGGCCGACGTTCGTGGCAAAATTAACGTCCGGTAACGTTCAAATGCGAACATGAATCCAACGTACCGGCGAGGGACGTAAACGGCTTGAGTTCTGCAGTCATTCCCCTGCGGCAATCGGCGGTCGAGTCGGCGCTGAAGAGCGAAGCATTCGAACTGCTGCCGTGGCCGACCGTATGCCTGAACGCGTCGGCCCAGATCCTGGCGGCCAACAAGGCCTTCGCCCTGTTCGCCGGGGCGGAGCGCCAGTCGCTGGTCGGCCGGCACCTGTCCGAGCTCGTCGGTTACGCGCGACACCGCGATTTCGCGCGCCGCTGGGCTGTGCTGTGGAGCCGGCTGCTCGATCGCGAATCGCTCCAGCAGCGCGCCAAGCTGAGAACCGCCGACGGACGCAGTCTGGTGGTCGACCTGGCGGCCTCGCTGCTCAGAGTCGAATCCGAGCGGGTTGCGGTCGTGGGTCTGCGCGAGGTTTCGACCGAGCGCGTGGCGCAGCGAAGCGCCCGCAATGCGATCGCGCGGCTGGCGGCCCTGTCGCGCGGAAGCAGCGAGGTGGCGCTGCTGCTGGGCCAGAACCGCAGGATCGCGCTGCTGAACGGTCCGATCGACGAGGTACTGGGCACCTCCGCCGCCGATGCGCTGAGCGTTCCGTTCGACTACCTGGTCGATGAGCCGAGTGCGCGCGAATTCATCGCGTTGTTCGATCGCGTCTGCGCAGAGTCGGGGCGCGCCCAGCCTGCGCTGATCGCGACGGCACGCGCCCCCGGTCCGGAGGGTGCCGCGCGGCGGCTCTCGATCGGCTTGACCAATCATTTGCACGATCCGCGCGTGCGCGGGGTGGTAGCCCGGGTACGGGACGTCAGCGAACAGAGCGCGCTGCGCGGCGAGGCGGTCCGGTTGAAGCGACGGCTGCGCGTGTTCGCCGAGCTGGCGGCCGATCTGACGATGTTGCTGGATTCGAACGGGAAAATCACCTTCCAATCGCCGTCGATCCAGGCCTCGCTGGGGCTGGCGCCCGAGGCGAGCCTGGGACGGCATGTGCTGGAGTTGGTGGTCGAGCAGGACCGCGCGCGCCTGGCCGAGGCGATCCGCGCGGCACTCAGCGGCGAGGACGTGGGCCGCCCTCGCAACTGCCTGGTGCACGCGATCTCGGGCATCGGCGAGGAACGCGCGCTGTGGGTCAGCGTGCACAATCGGCTGGCGGACGACGCGCTGCGCGGCCTGCTGCTGACCGCGCGCGACGTCACGGACCTGATTCCGCAGGGCTTCGACGCCGACGCGCGCAACGCTCGCCGGCTGGAGCTGCGCGACCGGCTGCTGCAGCTGACCGTCCAGACCCGCGGCGAATACTCGCAGTCGCTGGCCAACGTGCTGCGGGCGGTTGCCGATGCGCTTCGCTGCGGCACGGTCAGCTATTGGAAGCTGTCGCGGGATGCCGACGCCATGAGCTGCGAGCTGCTGTATTCGCACATGGACCATCGGTTCGTGCCTGCCTGGAGCAGCGTGCCGTTTCCGGACATCTCATTTGGCCCGATGCTGGCCCGATTGCAGCAGATGCGGCCGGTCGCCGTGAGCGACACGGCCGAGTCGGAGCTGACGTGCGAGCTGATCAAAGATGCGCGCTGGAGCAACGCGCGCTCTCTGCTGGTTGCCCCGGTGCTGCTCGATGCCGAGGTGATCGGCGCGATCTGCGTGACCCACGCGTTCTGCCGCAACTGGGACGATGATGAGATCGGCTTCGTGGCCACCGCGGCGCTGATGGTCGCGCTGGCCGACGAGGCGGCAAAGAGACAGCAGGCCGAGATCAAGATCGAGGAGCTCGCCTGGTATGACCCGCTGACCGGCTTGGCGAACAAGAAGCTCCTGAGCGAGAACCTGCGCGATGCGATCGTGACCTGCAACGCGCGCCGGCGCCGACTGGCGGTGATGCTGATCGACCTGGACCGGTTCGGGGACATCAACGACTCGCTGGGACACCTGGTCGGGGACGCGCTGATCAAGTCGGCGGCACAGGTGCTGAAGGAAACGGTCGGCGGCGGCGCCACGGTCGCTCGCATGGCGAGCGACGAGTTCGTCGTGGTGGTCGACGAGTTCGAGCACCGGCAAGAAGTGGCGCTGCTGGCGGCGCGCGTGGCGCAGGCGCTGCACCGGTCCGACTTGTTGCCCAACGTCGACACCCAGATGTCGGCGTCGATCGGAGTGGCCCTGTTTCCCGAGCACGGCCGTGAAGCGAGCACGCTGCTGAAGAACGCCAACGCGGCCGTGTCCCAGGCCAAGGATGACGGCCGCAACCAGGTGAGCTTCTTCAACCCGATCCGGTACGAGCGGGACGCGCGCGAAGCGCAGCTGAGTATCGAACTGATGAAGGCGATGCAGTCCGAGTCGGCCCAGTTCGTGGTCGAGTATCAGCCGCAGTTCGAGATGGTGAGCGGCCGGGTGGTCGAGCTGGAGGCGCTGATCCGCTGGAACCATCCGACCAAAGGTGTGCTGCCGCCGGACCGCTTTGTCAAAGTGGCCGAGGAAAGCGGCCTTTCGGAGCGCATTACGCGCTGGATCGTCAACGAAGTGTGCGGCCAGATCCTGCAGTGGCGTCGCGTGCGCCCCGGCTTCGACATCCCGGTGGCCATCAACGTGGCGGGGCGCGAGCTCGGGTCGAACAAGCTGCCGATCCTGGTGCGCGGCGCGCTGACCAAGTTCGCCATCGAGCCCCGGATGATCACGCTGGAAATCACCGAGCGCACGCTGGTCAAGGAAGGCGACATCAACAACGATGTGATTTCCGAGCTCGCCTCGCTCGGCGTGGGCTTGGCGCTGGACGATTTCGGCACCGGCTACTCGATGCTCGGGTACCTGAAGCGGATGCCGATCCATTCGTTGAAAATCGACCAGTCGTTCGTGAAAGGCATTCCCGACGATGCGGACAGCCGCGCCATTGTTCATGCGATGCTGGCGGTGGCGCGCCACTTCCGGCTGAAAGTGGTCGCCGAGGGTATCGAAACGGCCGAACAGGCCGAGTATCTGCGCGCGCTCGGTTGCGAATACGCGCAGGGATACTTCTTTTCGCGGCCGCTGGCGGCGACGACGATACTGGAGTACCTCGAGCAGCAGGGCCCCGTGGCGCATTGACGCACGGCGGTCGAAGCCAGGCTCCCTCGAAGCCGACCCTCCCGGTTTTCTGTGGCAAGCTACGGCGACGTCGTAGCTGCGCACCCGGATATCGAGGAAGGGCCTCATATGGAACCGCTTGTTCTGTCCGAGAAGCGAGGCCGCGTCGGCTGGGTGACGCTGAACCGCCCCAAGGCGCTGAACGCGCTGAACGATGCATTGATCGACCAGCTGGTCGCGGCTCTGCAAGGGTTCGATTCCGAGAAGGGCGTCGGCGCGATCGTGATCACCGGCAGCGATAAGGCCTTCGCGGCCGGTGCCGACATCGCCGCGATGAAAGACTGGTCGTTCGTGGACGCGTACAAGGACGACTACATCACTCGCAACTGGGACGCGCTGCGGCGCGTTCGCAAGCCGATGATCGCCGCCGTTGCCGGCTATGCGCTCGGGGGCGGATGCGAGCTGGCGATGATGTGCGACCTGATCGTCGCGGCCGACAGCGCGCGCTTCGGCCAGCCCGAGATCAAGCTGGGCATCATTCCGGGCGCCGGCGGCACCCAGCGGCTGCCGCGCGCAGTCGGCAAGGCCAAGGCGATGGACCTGGTGCTGACCGGCCGCAACATGGATGCGCAGGAGGCAGAGCGCTGTGGGCTGGTGGCGCGGGTGGTGCCGGCGGAGCGCTTGCACGAGGAAGTGCTGGAGATGGCAACGACGATCGCCGCTTACTCGCTGCCCGCCGTGCTGGCGGCCAAGGAAGCGATCAACCGTGCCTACGAATCGCCGTTGGCCGACGGCGCGATGTTCGAACGGCGGCTGTTTCACGCGCTGTTCGCGACCGCCGACCAGAAGGAAGGCATGGCGGCTTTCCTCGAAAAGCGCCCGCCGCGCTTCGGCCACTCGTAAAAAAACCTTTTACCTCAGTGCCTTGCGAGGGAGCGGCCGCGCACCCCTAGCAAAGGCCGCGCCAGTTGCCTTGACATGAAATTAAGCGGGCCCGATAATCTTCCTTCTTTGCTGCTTCTGCGCCATTGCGATGCAATATGCGCGGGGGCGAATCGCTCTTTAACAATCAAACAGCCGATAAGCGTGGGCGCTTGATGAGCAGGCGCAACCACCGCGCGCGGGCGTCTCACGACTCCGGTGTGGTGGCTTGCTTGAGCTTTGATAGTGGCTCACGTTAATTGAAGTTTCCGCTTCAATTTCCGCGAGCACGCGATCGTGCCGATGTTGCTCACGACAATGAGCATCTATCAGTACGAGCGCACAGGACTAAAACTGAAGAGTTTGATCCTGGCTCAGATTGAACGCTGGCGGCATGCCTTACACATGCAAGTCGAACGGCAGCACGGGGGCAACCCTGGTGGCGAGTGGCGAACGGGTGAGTAATAAATCGGAACGTGCCCGGTAGTGGGGGATAACCAGTCGAAAGACTGGCTAATACCGCATACGACCTACGGGTGAAAGCGGGGGATCGTAAGACCTCGCGCTATCGGAGCGGCCGATTTCCGATTAGCTAGTTGGTGGGGTAAAAGCTCACCAAGGCGACGATCGGTAGCTGGTCTGAGAGGACGGCCAGCCACACTGGGACTGAGACACGGCCCAGACTCCTACGGGAGGCAGCAGTGGGGAATTTTGGACAATGGGCGAAAGCCTGATCCAGCCATGCCGCGTGCGGGAAGAAGGCCTTCGGGTTGTAAACCGCTTTTGGCAGGAACGAAACGGCGCGGGCTAATACCCCGCGTTAATGACGGTACCTGCAGAATAAGCACCGGCTAACTACGTGCCAGCAGCCGCGGTAATACGTAGGGTGCGAGCGTTAATCGGAATTACTGGGCGTAAAGCGTACGCAGGCGGCTTGGTAAGACAGATGTGAAATCCCCGGGCCCAACCTGGGAACTGCATTTGTGACTGCCAGGCTCGAGTCTGTCAGAGGGGGGTGGAATTCCACGTGTAGCAGTGAAATGCGTAGAGATGTGGAGGAACACCGATGGCGAAGGCAGCCCCCTGGGATGAGACTGACGCTCATGTACGAAAGCGTGGGGAGCAAACAGGATTAGATACCCTGGTAGTCCACGCCCTAAACGATGTCGACTAGTTGTCGGGAATTCATTTTCTCGGTAACGCAGCTAACGCGTGAAGTCGACCGCCTGGGGAGTACGGTCGCAAGATTAAAACTCAAAGGAATTGACGGGGACCCGCACAAGCGGTGGATGATGTGGATTAATTCGATGCAACGCGAAAAACCTTACCTACCCTTGACATGCCCGGAATCCCGCAGAGATGTGGGAGTGCCCGAAAGGGAGCCGGGACACAGGTGCTGCATGGCTGTCGTCAGCTCGTGTCGTGAGATGTTGGGTTAAGTCCCGCAACGAGCGCAACCCTTGTCACTAGTTGCTACGAAAGGGCACTCTAGTGAGACTGCCGGTGACAAACCGGAGGAAGGTGGGGATGACGTCAAGTCCTCATGGCCCTTATGGGTAGGGCCTCACACGTCATACAATGGCCGGTACAAAGGGCTGCCAACCCGCGAGGGGGAGCTAATCCTGGAAAGCCGGTCGTAGTCCGGATTGCAGTCTGCAACTCGACTGCATGAAGTCGGAATCGCTAGTAATCGTGGATCAGCATGTCACGGTGAATACGTTCCCGGGTCTTGTACACACCGCCCGTCACACCATGGGAGTGGGGTTCACCAGAAGCCGTTTGCCTAACCGCAAGGGGGGCGGCGACCACGGTGAGCTTCATGACTGGGGTGAAGTCGTAACAAGGTAGCCGTATCGGAAGGTGCGGCTGGATCACCTCCTTTCTAGAGCACGCGCCGAGGATTCTCGCGCCCACGCTTATCGGTTGTTTCCTACCTCGAGCCTCCTCGGGGTCTGTAGCTCAGCCGGTTAGAGCACCGTCTTGATAAGGCGGGGGTCGTTGGTTCGAATCCAACCAGACCCACCAGGGTTCCGGGGGTGTAGCTCAGTTGGGAGAGCGCCTGCTTTGCAAGCAGGAGGTCATCGGTTCGATCCCGTTCACCTCCACACTGCTTCGCGCTGACGTGCTACGCAGTGCGAGCCCTGCCCAACGCGAAGCAGGGTGCCCAACGTAGCGCGAAGCGCGAAGGAGGGCTGCTCGCAAGGGAAATCAAACGCGAGCGCATACGGTGCGCTGGCGCTTGGTTTTCGAACCAAGGCTGTTTCGATCTTTAACAATTCGGAAGAAGCAAAGCGCATCAACTCCGCACGATGAGCGCGGGGTTGGTGCTGGGTTGTGATTGCATTTTTTCGAGCTCTCAGCATTTGAGAACGGCGAACGCGGTCGCATGAATCCACGCCGGCGTTCCGCGAGGAGCGGCGGCAGGGTTATAGGATCAAGCGACTAAGTGCATGTGGTGGATGCCTTGGCGATCACAGGCGATGAAGGACGTGGCAGCCTGCGAAAAGCCCCGAGGAGTCGGCAAGCAGACTTTGATCCGGGGATGTCCGAATGGGGAAACCCACCCGCAAGGGTACCCGCACCTGAATCCATAGGGTGCGAGGAGCGAACCTGCTGAACTGAAACATCTCAGTAAGCAGAGGAACAGAAATCAACCGAGATTCCGAGAGTAGTGGCGAGCGAAATCGGACCAGCCAGCGCGTTTTAGCTGTCGTTCTAGTGGAACGGCCTGGAAAGGCCGGCTATAGCGGGTGATAGCCCCGTACACGAAAGACCGGCAGTGGAACTGAGCGCGCGATAAGTAGGGCGGGGCACGTGAAATCCTGTCTGAAGATGGGGGGACCATCCTCCAAGGCTAAATACTCGTGATCGACCGATAGTGAACCAGTACCGTGAGGGAAAGGTAAAAAGAACCCCGGGAGGGGAGTGAAACAGATCCTGAAACCGCATGCATACAAACAGTCGGAGCCCCAGCTTTAATCGCCTTCGGGCTTACTCAATTTAAGGTTGAGTGAGGACGATTAGAGCTGGGGTCACGGCGTACCTTTTGCATAATGGGTCAGCGACTTACATTCTGTGGCGAGCTTAACCGTGTAGGGTAGGCGTAGCGAAAGCGAGTCCGAATAGGGCGTCCAGTCGCAGGGTGTAGACCCGAAACCAGATGATCTATCCATGGCCAGGCTGAAGGTGGGGTAACACTCACTGGAGGGCCGAACCGACTACTGTTGCAAAAGTAGCGGATGAGCTGTGGTTAGGGGTGAAAGGCCAAACAAATCTGGAAATAGCTGGTTCTCCCCGAAAACTATTGAGGTAGTGCCTCGCGTATCACTCCAGGGGGTAGAGCACTGTTATGGCTAGGGGGACATGGCGTCTTACCAAACCATGGCAAACTCCGAATACCTGGAAGTGCCAGCGCGGGAGACAGTGCACCGGGTGCTAACGTCCGGACACGAAAGGGAAACAACCCAGACCGCCAGCTAAGGTCCCAAATATCGGCTAAGTGGGAAACGAAGTGGGAAGGCTAAGACAGTCAGGAAGTTGGCTTAGAAGCAGCCATCCTTTAAAGAAAGCGTAATAGCTCACTGATCGAGTCTTCCTGCGCGGAAGATGTAACGGGGCTAAGCCGGTAACCGAAGCTGCGGGTGTGGACACGCAAGTGTTCACGCGGTAGGGGAGCGTTCTGTAAGCCTGTGAAGGCGGTTCGAGAGGACCGCTGGAGGTATCAGAAGTGCGAATGCTGACATGAGTAGCGTTAAAGCGGGTGAAAAGCCCGCTCGCCGAAAGCCCAAGGTTTCCTGCTCTACGTTCATCGGAGCAGGGTGAGTCGGCCCCTAAGGTGAGGGCGAAAGCCGTAGCTAATGGGAACCAGGTCAATATTCCTGGACCGATACCAAGTGCGATGGGGGGACGGAGCATTGCAGGTCATCCGGGTGTTGGATGTCCCGGTTTCTGACCGTAGGAGGCCAGTAGGCAAATCCGCTGGCGTATCTCCGAGGGAAAGGATCGAGCGGCGTAAGCCGCGAAGTGACTGAATGTGCTTCCAGGAAAAGCCTCTAAGCTCCAGCTTGGTACGACCGTACCGAAAACCGACACTGGTGGGCGAGCTGAATATGCTCAGGCGCTTGAGAGAACTCGGGAGAAGGAACTCGGCAAATTGACACCGTAACTTCGGAAGAAGGTGTGCCCCAGTAACGTGACAGGAGAAACACCTGAAGCGTGACAGGGCCGCAGAGAATCGGTGGCTGCGACTGTTTATTAAAAACACAGCACTCTGCAAACACGAAAGTGGACGTATAGGGTGTGACGCCTGCCCGGTGCTGGAAGGTTAAGTGATGGGGTGCAAGCTCCTGATCGAAGCCCCAGTAAACGGCGGCCGTAACTATACGCGGACATCGGCTGGTATCTGGCCGGATTCGCGGACGGGGAAGGAAGCTTCAACGTGAGCTTCCGGCCGCGCGACGATTACGCGGTTCCCTGGAAAGTGTCACTGTGCTTCAACATCTCACAGCGTGATCCGACAGTCCTGTCGCTCTGCAAGCGACACCTGGGCTGCGGGACCATGCGGCAGCGAAGCGACGGCGTTTGGTATTACGAAGTGAACAACTTCGAATCCATCGTCGGCAACGTGATCCCGTTCTTCGGCCGATTCGGCTTTCTGTCGGCCAAGAAGAAGCGGGATTTCGCGAAATTCGTGAAACTGTCCGAGATGATGAAGCAAGGGGCGCATCTGAGCGCTGAAGGGATCGAGCAGATCCTGGACGTCCGCCGCGACATGAACGACGGCGGCAAGCGCAGATACGCAGACGAAGATATCAGAAGCACGCTCAGGAATCCTCAGAGACTGTACGCCAGACCGTCCCGGGCAGCCGGGAGCGGATGAGACAGTCCGAACTGTGCGGCAACGCACAGAGCGCGGCAGAAATGGCTGCGCCCGGTCGGGCAATGGCTCGATCGAGTAACAAATTGAACGGTCCTAAGGTAGCGAAATTCCTTGTCGGGTAAGTTCCGACCTGCACGAATGGCGTAACGATGGCCACACTGTCTCCTCCCGAGACTCAGCGAAGTTGAAATGTTTGTGATGATGCAATCTCCCCGCGGCAAGACGGAAAGACCCCATGAACCTTTACTGTAGCTTTGCATTGGACTGTGAACCGATCTGTGTAGGATAGGTGGGAGGCTTTGAAGCGGGGCCGCTAGGTCTCGTGGAGCCGTCGTTGAAATACCACCCTGGTTTGTTTGCGGTTCTAACCTTCGCCCGTTATCCGGGCGGGGAACAGTGCATGGTAGGCAGTTTGACTGGGGCGGTCTCCTCCCAAAGCGTAACGGAGGAGTTCGAAGGTACGCTAAGCACGGTCGGAAATCGTGCTGATAGTGCAAGGGCATAAGCGTGCTTAACTGCGAGACTGACAAGTCAAGCAGATGCGAAAGCAGGACCTAGTGATCCGGTGGTTCTGAATGGAAGGGCCATCGCTCAACGGATAAAAGGTACTCTGGGGATAACAGGCTGATTCCTCCCAAGAGTTCATATCGACGGGGGAGTTTGGCACCTCGATGTCGGCTCATCACATCCTGGGGCTGTAGCCGGTCCCAAGGGTATGGCTGTTCGCCATTTAAAGTGGTACGTGAGCTGGGTTTAAAACGTCGTGAGACAGTTTGGTCCCTATCTGCCGTGGGCGTTGGAAATTTGAAGGGGGCTGCTCCTAGTACGAGAGGACCGGAGTGGACGAACCTCTGGTGTACCGGTTGTCACGCCAGTGGCATCCCTGCTCCGCGCTAGCGCGCTACGCAGGGCAAGCTTTGCACCCTGCGTAGCGCGACAGCGCGAAGCAGGGCTTCCGAGTTGGATCTTTTTGGCGCAGCGCCTGAACGGTTGCTGCAGCCGAAAGGTCGTCCGTCTTCAGCCTGACGACCATAGCGAGGTGGAACCACCCCTTCCCATCCCGAACAGGACCGTGAAACGCCTCAGCGCCGATGATAGTGGGATGTATTTCCCGTGAAAGTAGGACATCGTCAGGCTAACTATCCGAACGCCCCGCCGTGAACCGGCGGGGCGTTTCGCTTTTTGCGGGAAGTGTGGCGAACTGGCGGCAAGGTCGTAGGTTGCCTGCCGACCCCGATGAGGCGTAATCTGGTTTTTGTGAAAAGGCCGATCATCATCAGTGACCCCGATATTCTGGGGGGAACACCGGTGTTCCACGGGACGCGAGTGCCGGTGCAGACACTATTCGATTACCTCGAGGCGGGCGACACCATCGATGATTTCCTCGAGGGCTTTCCGTCCGTGACGCGGGAGCATGTAATCGCCTTTTTGGAGGAAGCGAAGAACCGACTGATCGAATCGGCGACGTGAAGGTTCTTCTCGACGAGTGCGTTGACTGGCGCCTGTCGCGCGAGCTTCAGGGCAAGACGAATCGGCTTGCAGACCTTCTACCGTTGGTCCCGCGTCTCCTGGCGGCCATCGAGTCCGCTTTGCCTGGCTCTCCCAAATTTATCGGCCCCGTCTGAGGTCGAGTCGCGCCCGCTCGATCGCGCTCGGGTCGGGCTGCCTAGAAGATGACCACGAATCGCGACCTCGTTGCCCGCACGCTGCGCTCGGTCTGGCACCCGTGCACGCAGATGAAGCTGCACGAGCGGATGCCGATGGTGGCTGTATCGCATGGCGATGGAGCGTGGCTATACGACTTCGAGGATCGCCGCTACCTGGACGCGATCAGCTCCTGGTGGGTCAACCTGTTCGGCCACGCGAATCCCCGCATCAACGCGGCGATCGTCGCTCAACTCGGACGGCTCGAACATGTGATCCTGGCCGGCTTCACGCACGAGCCGGCGGTGGTGCTTTCCGAACGCCTGTCGGCCTTGACCGGTGGGCGGCTCGGACACTGCTTCTTCGCCTCCGACGGCTCCTCGGCCGTCGAGATCGCGCTCAAAATGAGTCACCATTTCTGGCGCAATCGCGGTCGACCGGACAAGTCCCGCTTCGCCTACCTGACCGGTGCCTACCACGGCGAAACCACCGGCGCGCTGTCGGTCGGCGATGTCGCGCTGTTTCGCGACGCCTACGCGCCGCTGCTTCGGGCCGGAATCGCGGTGCCCAGCCCGGACTGGCGCCATGCCGAATCGGGAGAATCGGCTCCGCAGTACGCGAGGCGCTGCGCGATCGCACTCGAGCAGACGCTGCGCGAGTGGCACCGCGAAATCGCCGCGCTGATCGTCGAGCCGCTCGTGCAGTGCGCCAGCGGGATGGGCATGTACGACCCCGAGTACCTGCGCCTTGCGCGCGCGATCTGCGACAAGTACAACGTGCATCTGATCGCCGACGAGATCGCAGTCGGCTGCGGCCGCACCGGAACCTTCCTGGCCTGCGAGCAGGCCGGCATCCTGCCCGACCTGTTGTGCCTGTCGAAAGGCATCAGCGCCGGCTATCTGCCGCTGTCCGTGGTGCTGTCGACGCACGCGATCTACGAGGCGTTTTACGACGACGAAGTCTCGCGCGGCTTCCTGCACTCGCACTCGTACAGCGGCAATCCGCTCGCCTGTGCGGCGGCGCTCGCCACCTTGTCGATCTTCGAGGAAGATTCGGTGATCGAAAGCAACCGGCAGCGCGCCGCGCGGATCGACGAGCTGGCGCGTCCGATCGCCGCGCACCCGCGTGTTCGCAATTTCCGGCGCAGCGGGATGATCTGGGCTTTCGAGGTCGACGGCGCGCAGCCGCTGTTTGCGCGCCGCTTCTCCGCTGCCGCGCTCGAGCGCGAGCTGCTGCTGCGCCCGATCGGCGAGACGGTCTACTTCATGCCGCCGTACGTGATCGACGATGAGCAGGCGGCGCTGTTGACCGGCCGCACGGTCGAACTTCTCGATCGGGTACCGTGATGGCCATACGGGGTACCGGCGCAAGCGTTTTCGTGACCGGAACCGACACCGGCGTGGGCAAGACGCTGGTCAGCTGCGCGATGCTGCACCGGCTGCGAGCGTGCGGTTTACGCGCGCTCGGCATGAAGCCGGTGGCGGCCGGCGTGGAGGCGACGCCGGAGGGACCCGTCAATCCGGACGTGGTCGCGCTGCGCGCGGCAAGCTCGTGGCCGGCGCCGCTGAGCCAGGTGAATCCCTACTGTTTCGAGCCGCCGGTTGCGCCCCACCTTGCGGCGATGGCCGCCGGCGTGCGCATCGAGATCGCGCCAATCCTGCAGGCGTTCCAGGCTCTGGCCGGCACCGCCGATGCGATCGTGGTCGAGGGCGTGGGCGGATTCCTGGTGCCGCTGAACGAGCGCGAAGACGCGGCCGATATGGCGCTCGCTCTGGCGCTTCCGGTCGTGCTGGTGGTCGGGATGCGCCTCGGGTGCCTGAATCATGCGCTGCTGACGCAGCAGGCCATCTTGGCCCGCTCGCTGACGCTGGCCGGCTGGATCGCCAACTCGATCGATCCGCAGATGGCGCGCTTCGACGAGAACCTGCAAGCGCTGCGGGAGCGGATCGCCGCGCCGCTGCTGGGCGTGATCCGGTACCGCCCGATGCCTGATCCGGCTTCGATCGAGCTGCGCCTGCCTCACGACTTTTGATTGCGCGAGTCGCGCTTTGTCCTCAAGGCTGCCACGACGAAATCAATGAAAGCGCGCACCTTCGCTGCAGGCAAGTGACGCGACGGATAAAGGGCATAAAGCGGGAACCGCTCGTCGGGCCAGTCCGGGAAAAGATCGATCAGCCGGCCGTCGTCAAGCAGCTCTTGTATCCCCAGGGCCTTGATCTGTGCCACGCCAAGGCCCGAAAGACAGGTGCCGAGGATCGTGCCGACTTCGGTCACGAGGAGTCGCCCCGAGGTCGGCACTTGGATCAGCTTTCGCCCGCGTTGAAATTCCCAGGGGAAGGCTTGCCCGGTTACCGGGTTGCGCACCTGGATGCAAGCGTGGTTCGACAGTTCCGCCGGTCTGGTCGGCCGCCCGTGCCGTTTCAGGTAGCCAGGAGTCGCCACGGTGACGATGCGGGTGTCGATCAGCTTGCGCGCGACCAGCGACGACGACGGCGGCTCGCCGAAGCGAACAGCAATGTCGAAACCCTCGCCGACCAGGTCACCGAGCTGGTCGCGCGCGATCAGCTCGAGCGACAGCTCCGGGTAAAGCGCCAGGAACCGAGGGATATGAGGCGACAGCAACAGGCGGGACGTGAAGGCGTCCGTGTTGACGCGCAGACGGCCCCGCACGGAGATGGATGAACCCGTTGCCCGAGTCACGGCGTCCTCGATTCCCAGCACCAACGGATTGACGTTGGCGTAAAGAAGCCGACCTTCGTCCGTAAGGTTCAGGGAGCGCGTTGTTCGGTCGAGCAGCCGCACCCCGATGCGGGCTTCAAGCCGCGCGATCGCGCGACTGACTCCGGAAGGGGTCATGCCGAGGGCCTGAGCCGCTCTGGCGAAGCTGCCGCCTTCGATGACAGCAGCCAGCACGCCCACATTGGAGAGCAGCCGTCCGTCGAGAGTCATTCGGGGATTCGTGATTGGCTGTCACGAATGATATGCCATGCAGTACCTTTACTCAATGAGGCCAGCTTCCTACCATTCGTTCCACATCGTCTTCGGCCTCGTCAAAAGGAAAACGTCTGATGTATGCAATCACCGGTATCACGGGCAAGGTGGGCGGCGTCGCCGCGCGCACCTTGCTGGCTGCAGGTCAACGCATCCGCGCTGTCGTCCGCAATGCGGACAAGGGCGGGCTCTGGTCCGGCCTCGGCTGCCAGGTCGCGATCGCCCAAATGGAGGACGCTGCGGCGCTGACCCGCGCGTTCACTGACGTCACGGGCGTATTCATCCTGCCTCCCTCGAACTTCGACCCGGAGCCCGGATTTCCAGAGGCCAAGGCCGTCATCTCGGCAGTGCGTCAAGCCCTCGATGCGACCCGTCCAGCCAGAGTGGTTTGCCTCTCGACCATCGGCGCGCAGGCGCTGCAGTCGAACCTGTTGAGCCAACGTACGCTGATGGAACAGGCTCTGTCGAAGCTGCCGATGCCTGTCACCTTCCTCCGTCCGGCCTGGTTCATGGAAAATCTGAGCTGGGACATTGACCAGGCTCGGGAACAGGGCGTTGTCTCCTGCTTCCTGCAACCCCTCGACAAGGCGATACCCATGGTGGCCACCGCCGATGTCGGCCGCGTCGCAGCCGAACTGCTGCTGCAAGACAGTGGGAAACGAGTCGTCGAACTCGAGGGTCCGGATTGGGTGACCCAGAACGAGATCGCATCGGAACTGGCGAAGGCGCTGCATCGTCCGGTTCGAGCGCAAGCGGTCCCCCGTGAGAACTGGGGCATGATCTTTCGAGCTCAGGGCATGCGCGATCCGATTCCACGTATCCAGATGCTGGACGGATTCAACGAGGGTTGGATCAAGTTCGAGGGCAACGGTGCGACCTTGGTCAAGGGCAACACGAGCCTCGCGGAGGTCGTACGGAAGCTCGTGGGTTGAGCCGTCGGCCGGGTTCCGCGCCGACTCGATCGTCGAGACCGGACGCGGCCCCGCTGTTCTGATGCTTTTCGACGGGAGACAAGGCTTATTCAGCCCACGTCATCGCTGTCCCTGAGCGTGAAGGCTCCTGCCTTCAGGAGGGCGACGATCTGCTTTGCATCCTTTTCATATTGCGACGCCACCAGCAATCTTGCCCCGCCGGCTGCATTCGAGAATGGCGGGCCCATGCGATTCGAATTCGCATTGACGATGAAAGAGGGAATACCTTCACCGCTCAGTCGGGCGCCCAGCAGTTCCAGTTCCACATTCACCTGTGAGCGCGCCACTTCAACCAGCTCGGAGGGTTCCCCTTCGGTGACAGCCAGGTTATCGGCAACCTTGGCCACGTAAGGCGGCGGTTGGATGCCCCGCAGCGAAAATTCCTTGCGGGCCACTTCCACGGCGAGGTCGGTCAGATAGCCGCCGGACCACCGCTCCATCAGCTCCTGGGCGCTCATTTCGCCGAACGAATCGGACAGGTCGTCCCGGGAAACATCTTCCATTTCGAGCTCCCTCTGTTCCGCAACACTCAGCGCGCGGCCCGGTCCGGCTCAGTGTGCGGCTCGGTCGGATGCAGTCCCAGCCGTTCGAATAGCGCCCGATCCGAATCGGTGCTCGGATTTCCAGTGGTCAGCAACCGGTCGCCGTAGAAGATCGAATTGGCCCCGGCCAGGAAGCAGAGCGCCTGCACCGGCTCGGGCATGGTCGCGCGTCCCGCGGACAGGCGAACGACACTGGTCGGCAGGGCAATGCGCGCCACCGCGATCGTGCGAACGAACTCGAGCGGATCCAGCCGCTCGACATCCGCCAGCGGCGTGCCGGCGATCGGCACCAGCATGTTGACCGGCACCGATTCGGGTGGCGGATCCAGTGCGGCCAGCTCGGCGATCAGCGCAGCGCGCTGCAGGCGGTTTTCGCCCATGCCGATGATTCCGCCGCAGCACACCTTGATGCCGGCCTTGCGCACGCGTTGCAGCGTATCCAGCCGGTCCTGGTACCCGTGCGTGGTGACGATCGAGCCGTAGAAATCCGGCGCCGTGTCCAGGTTGTGATTGTAATAATCCAGGCCCGCTTCTTTCAGCTGCTCGGCCTGCCCAGGTCGCAGCATGCCCAGAGTCACGCAGGTCTCCATCCCGAGCTCGCGCACGCCTTTGACCAGCTCGACCACGTCGGCCAGCTCTTTCGAGTTGGGACCGCGCCAGGCCGCGCCCATGCAAAAGCGCGTCGCGCCGGCCTGCTGGGCCTTGCTGGCGGCCTGCAGCACGCGCTCGCGCGACATCAGCGCTTCACGGGCGACGCCGGTGCTGTGGTGCGCGGACTGGGAACAGTAGCCGCAATTTTCGGGGCAGCCGCCGGTTTTGATCGATAGCAGCGTGCTGATCTGCACCGCGTTCGGGTCGAAATGCCGCCGATGCACCGACTGCGCCCGGTACAACAGGTCGTTGAACGGCTGCTCGAACAGCGCAGCGACCTGTTCGACGCTCCAGCGCTCAGATTCGTTCGAAACGGCGGGATAGTTCATCGCGAGTGCCCGGCCTGCGCGGCGAGGACGACGGGGCCGACGCCGGTTTGCTGCGCAGCATACTGCATTCGGGGACCATAGACTGCAATAATCGCGCCGATCGCTCGGGTGAATCCCGGAGCCGGACGAACCATGCGCGTCGTACGCTGGTTGTTGGCCACCATGTCGATCGTGCTGATCGCGATGGTCGGCCTTTGGTTCTGGTACCGGCAGGCGAGCCTGCCGGAGCACGAAGGAACGCTGCCAGTCACCTGGCTACCGCGCCCGGTGCAAATCATCCGCGACGAGGCCGGCGTGCCGACCATCTCTGCCCAGACCGAGTCCGACGCGCTGTTCGCGCTCGGCTACGTGCACGCCCAGGACCGGCTGTGGCAGATCGAATTCAACCGCCGGATCGGGCAGGGTCGGATTGCCGAGATCGTCGGGCCGGCCGGGGTCGACACCGACCGCTTTCTGCGCACCCTGGGCGTGTACCGGCAGGCGCAGGCGATGGCTCGCGATCTCGATCCGGAGACGCGAACGCTGGTGGAAGCGTACTGCGCCGGCATCAACGCCTATCTGGACGGGCACCACGACCTTCCGCCGGCCGAGTTCCTGCTGCTGCGTGCGCCGTCGCCCGAGCACTGGGTGCCCGCCGACGTGGCGGCATGGACGCTGATGATGGCATGGGACCTGTCGGCCGAGTCGATGCGTAGCGAGCTGACGCGGCTGCGGCTTGCGGAGCGCTTCAGCAAGGCCGAGATCGACGACTTTCTGCCGGTATGGGACCCGTCTGCTCCGCCCACCGCCGACTACGTCGACTTGTATCGCCGCCTGGGTTTGCCCGGGCATGCGTTGACGGATCAAGCGGGCCAACTGGCGCAGCGGTTGCCCGATTTCGGTTTTGCCGCAGCACAGGCCGAGGGTTCGAACAGCTGGGTGGTCGGCGGATCGCGAACCGTCAGCGGCCGCCCGCTGCTGGCCAACGATCCGCACCTGGCGCTGTCGACGCCGTCCGTGTGGTACTTCGCCCGACTGAAGGCGCCCGGCCTGGATGTTTTCGGCGCCACGCTGCCGGGCGTGCCGTTCGTCGTGCTCGGGCGCAACGCGCATGTCGCCTGGGGATTCACGACGACCTATGCCGATACGCTTGATCTGTACCTGGAGCGGATCGACCCGGACCACCGTGACCTGTACCGGACGCCGGGCGGCTACGCGCCGTTCGAGACGCGCGTGGAGACGATCCGGGTGCGCGGCGCCGATCCGGTGTCGCTGACGGTGCGCAGCACACGCCACGGCCCCGTGATATCGGGCGCCCTTGGGTCGGCCGACGCGGCGCTGCCGGCCGGGCCGGACCCGCGCTACGTGCTGGCGCTGCGCTGGGCCTCTCTGGAGCCGGGAGCCGGTGCGCTGCGCGCGTTCCGGGCGATGAATCACGCGGCCGACGCCGGACAATTCGAACGCGCGCTGCGCGGCGTGACGGTGGTCGTGCAGAACGTCGTGTTCGCGGGCGACGACGGTCACATTGGATTGCGGGTCGTCGGGCGGGTGCCGGTGCGTCGTGCCGACAACGACCTGCATGGGCTGGTGCCTTCGCCGGGCTGGGACGCGCGCTACGACTGGCAGGGCTGGATGGACCCGGACGATCTGCCGCACAGCCTGGACCCGCCGCAAGCGATCATCGTCACAGCGAACCAGAAGATCACGCCGCCCGGCTACCCGGGATACATCACGATGGAGTGGCGGGCGCCGTATCGCGCGCGCCGGATCGAGCAGCTGTTGCGGGAAGCGCCGCGGCACGACCTGGCGTCGTTCGAGCGGATCCAGGCCGACGTAACGTCGCTGGCGGCGCGCGAGATGATGATGGCGCTGGCGGGGACTCAGCCGGCTACGGCAGTCGGACGCGCCGCGCTGCAGCGCTTGCGCGCCTGGGACGGTGCAATGCGGGCCGACGCACCGGAGCCGCTGATTTATCAGACCTGGATGCGCCGGCTGAAGGAGCTTATCTTCAACGACGATCTGGGTCCGCTGGCACACGACCTGGTCGAACCGGAGCCGCTCACCGCAGCCATGCTGGGCGTGCTGACGGGCCGGGCCCGCGCGCGCAACTGGTGCGACGACGCCGCCGCGCCCGAGCGGCACGTCGACTGCGCGACCCTGGCCGCCCAGGCGCTCGATCAGGCTGCCGGCGAGCTGGCGCGCGAACCGCGCGATCTGGCGCGGCTGCGCTGGGGCCGCTCGCACCGGGCCGTATTCGAGCATCGGCCCTTCTCGAGCGTCCCGCTGCTGCGCCGCTGGTTCGAACAGCGGGTGCGCGACCCGGGCGACGGCGACACGATCAACGTCGGGGTGCTGCGCCTCAGGGGCGAGCGGCCGTTCGAAGCGCGGGCGGCTCCCAGCTTGCGGGCGATCTACGACCTGTCCAACGGCTCCTCGGGCGTGTGGATGTACGGTCCCGGCCAGTCGGGCAACCCGTTTTCTCCCCAGTTCGGGGATTTGCTCGAGGCGTGGAGCAAAGTGCGATATCGTCCGATCGGTCCGCCAGCCGGCGCGGCGCTCACCCTGACTCTCAAACCGGCACCTTCGGGTCACAAATGACGCCCCGGTCAGTCGCGCGCGATCCCGTCGATGCGATCGTTGCGCTCAACCGCGGGCGCGACCCGGCCTTGCTGGCGCGGAAATTCGAGGCAATGGCGGCCGACCGTTTTGCCTTCCTGCGCGGCTCGGCCGGCCTGGCACACGCGCAACTGGACCTGGCGGCGCTGCCGCCCTCGCCCGTCGCCTGGGTCTGCGGGGACCTGCACCTGAACAACTTCGGCTGCTTTCGCGGTCTGAACCGGCTGGTCTACTTCGACCTGAACGATTTCGATGAAGCGGCGCGCCTGCCGGTTGCGATCGACCTGCTGCGGTTGCTGGGCAGCATCCTGACCGCGGCGCCGGGAATCGGGCTGATCCGAGAGGAGGCCGAAGCCCTTGCGTCCGACGCGCTGATCCGCTATGCCGAGGCGATGGCGCGTGCCAAGGCATTCTGGCTCGAGCCCGAGACCGCGCGCGGGCCGATCCGGTTGCTGCTCGAGCAGGTCTCGACGCGGCGCCGGCGCGACCTGCTGGAGCGCCGCACCGAGGTGCGGCGCGGCCGGCGTGTGATCGTGATCGACGGTCAACGCACGCTGCCGTTACCGCCGGACGGCGCATTGCGCGATCAACTGGCCGATGCGCTCAGGTCGCTGAGCCACCTCTACGAGAGCCCGGAATACTTCCTGCCGCGCGATTTCGCGCGGCGCGTCGCCGGGATGGGCAGTCTTGGACTTCCGCGCTACGTGGCCCTGGTGCGCGGCCGGGCCGATCCGGACCGCAACGCGCTGATCGACTTCAAACTGGCTGCGCCTTCGTCGGCGTCCGCGGCGCTGCCGGGTTTGCCGCAGGTGACCTGGGTCGACGAGGCGCAGCGCGTGGTCACGGTGCAGGACATCTGCCAGGCCGCGTGCCCGGCGTACCTGACCGCGATGTCGATCGGCGGGCGGCCGTTCATCGTGCGCGAATTGCAGCCGGTCGAGGACCGCATCGCGCTCGACCGGCTGGCGCGGCAACCGAAACGATTGGCCGACACGCTGGGCAGCGTGACCGAGGTGGCGGCCTACGCGCAATTGCGTGGCGCCGGGCGGATGGGCAGCGCGAGCCCGGATGCGATGATCGAGTTCGGCTTCGAGCTGATGTCGCACCCGCGCCCGTGGCTCGACGCCGCGTGTGAGGTCGATTCGAAAAACGCGACGGCGCATCGCGCATTCCGCGCCGCGTGGCGCCGACGCGATCCGCGCCTGATCGGCTTGTCCAAGGTCGACGCGCGATCGACCCGATGATCGGCAGCGTCAACCGATCCATCGAGTCCGCGCCGCGTTATTCCTGTCTTGCAGCCATGTCACCGCTCTGCGCCGGCTCGAAACTCAGCGCCACCCCGTTGTTGCAGAAGCGCTTGCCGGTCGGTTCCGGGCCGTCGTCGAACACGTGTCCCTGATGGCCGCCGCAGCGCGAGCAATGGTATTCGGTGCGCGGCAGGATCAGGTGGAAGTCGCGCTTGGTCTGGACCGCTCCGGGCAGCGGTTCGAAGAAGCTCGGCCAGCCGGTGCCGCTGTCGAACTTCGCGTCGCTGCTGAACAGCGGCTGCCCGCAGGCGGCGCAACGGAACGTGCCCCGGCGCTTTTCCTGGTTCAGCGCACTCGTGAACGCCGGCTCGGTTCCTTCCCGGCGCAGCACCCGGTACTGCTCGGGGGTCAGGCGTCGCTTCCATTCCGCATCGTCGTACAGGGGCTCCATGCTAGCTCTCCCGTGCTTGCCGGCTCCGTATTGTCCCGCCTTTCACTCGTCGGTGCGTGTGGCTTGCTTGCGTTGCTCGCCGCGTGTTCCGACGCCGACCAACGGGAAGACCGCGAACACCCGATCGTGACCGCGCCGCGCGTCGCGGTGGAAAACGGCCATAGCTTGGTGCGCCTGGACGCCGCTGCCTTGCAACGGGCGGCAATCCGGACCGAGGTAGTGCGCCGGGGTGCGCAGCCCGAAACGGTGCGGGCGTTCGCGACCGTTCTGGACTTGCAGCCGCTGGCCCAGGCGGCCGCTTCGTTGCAGGCGGCGGGAGCGCAGCTGAAGTCCGCGCAAGCGAAGCTCGCCGCCTCGCGCCCCGAATACGAGCGGGCCCGACGGCTGTTCGAAGACGAGCAGACCGTATCGGCCGCTCGTCTGCAATCGGCGCAAGCGGCGTTCCTGGCCGACCAGGCTGCGCTGGAGGCGGCCCAGTCCCAGGTCGACGCGATCCTGGCGAGCGCCCGCCTGAGCTGGGGCCCGGTGCTGGCCAGCGCGCTGGCGACGGCCGATCCGCAGCAGCGCGCCCTGGCCGAGGACCTGGTGGCCCGCCGCCAGATCCTGCTGCAGGTCACGCTGCCGTCGGACTGGACCCAGGATCGCCCGCCGACGCAGGGTCGCGTGCTGCTGGACCGACGGGACGGATTGGCGATTCAGCTCGTATCGGCGGCGGCGCACGCGGATCCGCGCCTCGCGGGACGCAGTTTTCTCTATCGGGCCTTCCCCGACGCCGCACTGCTGCCTGGTGCGAGCGTGACCGTGCGCCTGCCGAGCGGCCGAAGCATCGAAGCGGCGCGGGTCCCGTCCTCTGCACTGGTTTGGTGGCAGGGTCTGGTCTGGGTATTCGTCCGCAGCCGCTCGGGTGATTTCGAACGGCGTGAGATCGCCTTCGACGGCGCCACCGAGGAGCCGGCGCTGGTGGCGGACCTGGATGCCGGCACCGAGGTGGTGGTTCAGGGCGCCCAGGTCCTGCTGTCGGAAGAACTGCGCGCGGAGAATTTCTCCACCGACGTCGGCGGACGGTGACGTCCGCGGGCTCCTGCAGCAGTCGAGCAACGATTCGTTACCACGTCGGTGGTACACATCTGCTAACTTTTGCGAACCGCCGCAGTCCAATCGAAACAAGCATTCGGGAGACTCGCCGTGCTCAAACATTGGAACCGATCGTCCCGGGCTCACCGGGCAGCCAGGGCGCTGGTGCTGGCGCTCATTCCGGCATGCACCGCGCTGGTGGGGTGTACCACTTCGAAGCCGATGGCGTATCTGAATGGCTACCGCTGGAACAAGGCCGAACTGAACACCTACGACACGTTCATTGTCTCGGTCGACGGCAAAGGCTATATCCAGAACTCCCGGATCTGGGTCGATCCGGGACCGCGCCATATCGTGTTTCAAACTCTGCCGGTTCCAGGATTTACTACCAGCCCTGAAAAGTCGCTCGATTTGAATGTCGAGCCGTGTACGCGTTACTGGTTCGAAGCCAAGCGAGCCAGCGAGCGTGAGCAGGATTTCGAACCGCGCGTCAACTACAAGGAGCATATCGTGGGCTGCAGCGTCGCCTCGAGCAGCTACTAGAGGAGCCGCGGCGGACCGGGGCGCCTATTGACCTCGGTGGCCCGCCCTCCCGCGCGCTGGGGCTCATGGTGCGCGCGGTAAGATCGCGCGGCACGGGTCCTGGCAGAGGAGCCGTGCAGGCAGGGCGGGGTGATTTCGTGTCCGGAGAGTTGCGCGCGGAGAATTTGCCCACCGACGTCGGCGGACGATGACGTCCGCCGGTCCCGGTCTGCAGGCTGCGCTGATTGCCTTTTCGCTGCGGTTTCGCGGTGTGGTGATCGCGCTGGCTGCGCTGGTGATCGCAGCGGGCGCCTACTCGTTGGGTCACGCCACCTACGACGTATTCCCCGAATTCGCACCGCCCCAGGCCGTGATCCACACCGGGGCGCCCGGCCTGTCGCCCGACCAGGTCGAAGTGCTGGTCACGCAGCCGCTGGAAAACGCGCTGACCGGTGCGCCGGGCCTGGCCTCGCTTCGATCGAGCTCGATTCAGGGCTTGTCGATCATTACCGCCAATTTCGATCCGGCCAGCGACGTGCTGCGCGACCGGCAGGTCGTTTCGGAGCGGCTTGCGTCCAGCGTCGGCCTGCTGCCCCGCCAGGCGCAGGCTCCTTCGCTGACCCCCCTCACTTCGTCGACCAGCACGGTGCTGGTGGCGGGCTTGACCTCGTCCCGTGCCTCGCTGATGGACCTGCGCACCAGCGCCGAATGGCTGATCAAGCCTACGCTGATGGCCGTTCCGGGCGTGGCCAAGGTGGCCATCTTCGGCAGCGGGATGCGCTCGCTGCAGGTCCAGGTGAACCCCGACCGGCTGGTTCGGCTGAACTTCGGACTGAACGACGTGACGGAGGCGGCTGCTCGCGCGGCCGGCGTGCGCGGAGCCGGTTTCATCGACAGCGCGAATCAGCGGCTCGAGTTGAAAACCGAATATCCGCCGCTCGGGGTCGACGATTTGAAACGGGCCGTGCTCGGCTCCGACTCCACTCCGTTCGCGACGCTGGGCGACGTGGCGACCGTGCTCTTTGCGCCGGAGCCGGCCACGGGCGGCGCCACGATCGACGGTCGGCCCGGCGTGCAACTCGTGGTGTCGCAGCAGTACGGTGCCAGCACGGTCGAGGTCACGCGCCGGATCCAGGTCGCGCTGGACGGGCTGCGGCCCCTGCTGGCCCGCGACGGCGTCGAGCTGGACGCCACGCTGTTTCGTCCGGCCGACTTCATCGATCTGGCGACCGGCAACGTATGGTCGGCGCTGCTGCTCGGAGCCGCGCTGGTGGTCGCGGTGCTGGTGCTGTTCATGGCGGATTGGCGCAATGCCGCCGTCTCGTGCGCCGCTATCCCGCTGTCGCTGCTGGCCACGCTGAGGCTGCTGCAGGCTTTCGGCGTCAGCGTGAACACGATGACGCTGGGCGGGCTGGCGGTTGCGATCGGCGTGGTGGTCGACGATGCGGTGATCGACGTCGAGAACATCCTGAGGCGGATGCGCGCCAACCGGCTGCTGGCGCAGCCTCGCAGCACGGCGAGCGTGATCCTGGACGCCTGCCTGGAAGTGCGCAGCGGGGTGGTTTACGCGACCTTCGCCGTCGTGCTGGTCGTTTTGCCGATCGTCTCGTTGTCGGGCGTCGCGGGGCGCCTGTTTGCGCCGCTCGGATACGCATACGCGCTGGCCATCATCGCGTCGCTGCTGGTGAGCCTGACGGTGATCCCGGCGCTTTCGTCGTTGTTGTTCCGGCCCGAACGGATGCGCGCAGGGGAGCCGCCGGTGCTGCGCTGGTGCCGTACCCGCTACGAACGGATGCTGGCGCGGGTCACCCGGCATCCGTGGCCGGTGATGGCGGCCGCGCTGTTGCTGACGGCGCTCGGCGCGGCCGCCGCGGCCGGCTTCGGCGTGAATTTCATTCCGGAGCTGAAAGAAGGTCACCTGATCGTTCATATGTCGGCTGCCCCGGGGACCTCGATCGAAGAATCGATGCGGCTCGGATCGCGCGTGTCGTCCGCGCTGCACGAGCTGACGGCGGTTCGCGCGGTGGCACAGCGGATCGGCCGCGCCGACAAGTCCGACGATATCCTGGGGTCGCACTACAGCGAGTTCGATGTCGACCTGAAGCGTGCCAGCGGAGCGCAGCTCGAGGCCGCGCAGTCCGCGATCCGTTCCGTGCTGACGCAGTTTCCGGGCGTCAACTTCGCGATGCAGTCGTTCCTGACCGAGCGCATCGAGGAGACGCTGTCCGGTTACACGGCGGCGGTCGCGGTCAACGTGATCGGCCCGGACCTCGATGCGCTCGACCGCGCGGCGCGTGACATCGCGCGGACGCTGCACCGGATCCGGGGTGCGGCCGACGTGCAGCTGCAGGCGCTGCCGGGCACGCCGCAGTTGTCGATCAGGCTGATTCCGGCCGAGCTGCAGCGCTGGGGCTTGCGCCAGCTCGACGTGCTGGATCTGATCGGCACTGCCTACGAAGGAGCCGCGGTCGGGCAGAGCTACGAGGGCAACCGGACGGTGAGCGTGATCGTCGTGCTGGATCCGGCGTACCGCAATGCGGTTACGCGGATCGGCGAGCTGCCGCTGCGTACGCCCGACGGCCACTTCGTGCGGCTGGCTCAAATCGCCGAGATCCACCCGTCCGCCGGCCGCTACGAGGTGCAGCACCAGGGCGGCCAGAGGATGCAGACGGTGACCGCCAACGTGCGTGGACGCGATGTCGGCGGCTTTGTCGACGAGTTGCGACGGCAGGTCGCTGCGGTGAGGCTGCCGTCCGGAACGCACCTCGAATTCGCCGGCGAGGCCCAGGAACAGGCACGCTCGCAGCGCGACCTGCTCGCTTATTCAGCGGTGGCCGCGCTGGGTATCGCATTGTTGATCTCGATCATCGCGCGCAGCGGGCGCAATCTGGCGATTGTGCTGGCGAACCTGCCGTTCGCATTCGTCGGGGGCGTTGCCGCGGTGGCGGCCACCGGCGGTGTGCTGTCGCTGGGCTCGATGGTGGGCCTGGTTGCGCTGTTCGGGATCACGCTGCGAAACTCGATCCTGATCGTCGCCCACTACGACCGGCTGGTGCGTATCGAGGGGCGGCCCTGGGGCCTGGAGCTCGCAATTGAAGGCGCGGCCGACCGCTTGGCTCCGATCCTGATGACGACGCTGGTGACCGCGCTGGGCCTGCTGCCGCTCGCGCTCGGGATCAACGAGCCGGGCCGTGAAATCGAAGGCGCGATGGCGGTGGTGATCCTCGGTGGCCTGCTGACTTCTATGCTGCTGAATCTGCTGCTGTTGCCGACGCTGGCGTTGCGCTTCGGGCGCTTTGGACCGGATGAACCATGAGCCGCGTGACGAAGTCTTGACGCACGGGGGCCGATGCGAGGCTTGTTAAGGCCTCTACCAGTTCAGCGGTGCCTGGCGCGTGGGGGTGGCGGTTGCGGCCGCGGCTGCGCGCAGCTTCGTTGCTGTGGCCGCGGCGCTGGCGGTCTTGACCGGTTTGGCCACGGCACGCTCCGCTTTCGGTGCGGCCGTGGGCGCTTTTTGCGGAGCGGTCGGCGTGGACTGCGTGCTGGCGGCGATCCCGCCGACCGCCGGCTGCACCACGGCCAATTCAGTGCGTTGCGCGGATGCGGCTACGGGGTTCGCCGCACCCGGGATCGGCTCGGCCGTCACGACCTGGGCCTCGCCACCGTGCTCCAGCACCAGGTGCTGACCGACGCGAAGGTGCAGCGTGGTCGGGTAGGCGTACAGCGAGCCGCTCAGGTGGTCGACGAACACGCCGACCGATCCGAACGGCAGCAGCGCTTCTTCCATTCGCTCGCGCCGCGACTTCACGGTTGCGGTGGCGATCAGGCTGTCACGGCGGCATTCGATGGCCAGAGGCTCGAGTGCGCGGCGCACGCGCACATCGGTCGCCGGCGTTACAAAGGTCTTGGCCGAGGACCCGGTTCCGATCTGGCACTGCATCCCCTCGAGCGGGCGATTGCGGGCATCGAGCGCGTCGATCTGAAGTTTCTGGTGGAAGTCGCCCGTTAAGGTAGAGCAGCCGCACAACCACAACGCCATGCACGAGCTGGCCACCACACTTCGCTTCATCGATTTGCCCCCCGGAGCAGGTCCCCGTCTCCAATCCTTCGGAGTCGGGGCCTGCAACTGGAGCAAACTGCCCTGGACGGGCGGCTAGTCCGTACGGACGAGGGCGTCCTCGGTGATCGGTCCGCCGGCGGCGGGCGCCGGTTTCTGCGACGGCTGGCCCGCGCGCGCCAGACCGCGCTCGACGGTCGGCGTGCGCGCCGGCGTCGGCGCGGGTCGCGCAGGTTCTTTTCGCGCTGCGGGGACCGGCTGTCCGGCCCTGTCGTCGTCGCCGGCGTCGAACACCAGCTTCTGCCCGATCTGCACCCGCACCCAGCTCGGATACGTGTAACGGTAACCGGTCAGATGATCGATCACCAAGTAAGCGGATCCACCCGGCACCAGCAGATTGGCGGCACCCGTGACTCCGCCGCGGACCCCTGCGCGGGAGACCGCCGTGCCCTCGGCGACCCGGTCACCGAGGCGGCAGGCGATCTTCAGGTCCGATGCGGACCTGTGCACTTCGAGTCCAAACAGGGGCGAGTCGCCGTAGTACTCGGACGAGAAGTTGCTCAGGTGGCAGCGCATGCCCTCGATCGGCTGACCGCGCTCGTCGAGCGTTTCGATGTGCACGACCTGGGTCGGATCGCCGATTATCGTCGCACAGCCGCTCAACAGCGCGAGCTGGATCCCGCCCACAGCTGCAACGATCGACCTGCGAATCAGCGGATGGATCACGGTCTGCTCACGAATGGATGCGGCGTGCGATGAACTGATCGTACGTTCAAGTGCCGACGGGACGCAGTCGCGCCCTTACGCGCTCAAACGGATGAGCGGGCAGATCCCTATCCCTGCTTGTAGCTAAGCCTGCCTCAGCTGTGCCGAGTCCAAACCTTGCTGCGCGATCGACCCGCTGCCTCGATCGCGGTAAGCGCGCAGCGCTGCCCCGGTCGGTGAGTCGCATCGGGCGATCTGGTCAGGAATGCCCTGTCCGATCAGCCGTCCGCCGTCAGCGCCGCCCTCGGGACCCAGGTCGATGATCCAGTCCGCGGCGGTAATCACATCCAGGTTGTGCTCGATGATGACTACCGTGTGACCGGCATCGACCAGCCGGTGGATTACGTCCAGCAGCTGCTCGATATCGGCCATCGAAAGTCCGACCGTGGGCTCGTCGAGCACGTACAGCGTGGTCCCGCCTGCGGCGTCGGCGACGCGCGCGCGCGCCAGCTCGGTCACCAGCTTGATCCGCTGCGCTTCGCCGCCGGACAGCGTCGGTGAAGGCTGACCCAGCGTCAGGTAACCCAGGCCGACGTCGCGCATCAGTCCCAGCGGGTGCGCGATGGCCGGTGTCGACGCGAAGAATTCGACCGCCTCGTCCACCTGCATCGCCAGTACGTCGCCGATACTCCGGTCGCGCCAGCGCACCTCGAGCGTAGAGCGATCGAACCGGCTCCCGCTGCACACGTCGCACAGCACCTTGACGTCCGGCAGAAAATTCATCTCGATCGTTCGCAGGCCCTGTCCATCGCAGGCCGCGCAGCGCCCACCCGCGGTGTTGAAGGAGAAGCGGCCGGGACCATAGCCTCGTATCCGGGCTTCACCGGTGTCGGCGAAGCGCTTGCGGATCGCATCCCAGAAGCCGACGTACGTGGCCGGGCACGAGCGCGGCGTTTTTCCGATCGGGGTCTGATCCACTTCGAGCACCCGCGCCACCTGGGCCCAGCCATCGATTCGCGCGCAAGCTTTCCACGCGGGCTGTTCCTCCCCTTTTCCGTTTGCGACGAACAGATCGGAGGCGGGGGCGCGAGGGCGTGACGGCCGCTGCGCGAGCGCCGACCGCAGGTTGCTCAGCAGCACGTCGCGCGCCAAGGTCGACTTGCCGCTGCCCGACACGCCGCTGACGACGGTCAGCCGCGCCAGCGGGATGTCGACGTCGATGCCGCGCAGGTTGTGCAGGCTCGCGGCGCGGATCGTCAGGCGCGCCGCCTCGCCCGCGGCGCTATGGCGCGGACCGCCTTTGCGCCGCGGCGGCTCGCGTAGAAAGCGGCCCGTGACCGACTGCGGGTTGGCGATGATGTCCTGGATCGTCCCCTGTGCCACCACGCGGCCGCCGCGCGTGCCCGCGCCCGGGCCCATATCGATCAGATGGTCGGCGGCGCGGATCGTTTCCTCATCATGTTCGACCACGACCAGCGAATTGCCGCGCTCGCGCAGCTTCGACAACGCCGACAGCAGGATCCGGTTGTCGCGCGCGTGCAGCCCGATCGTGGGCTCGTCCAGCACATAGCACACGCCCTGCAGATTGGAGCCGAGCTGCGCGGCCAGCCGGATCCGCTGCGACTCCCCACCGGACAGAGTGGGCGCGGCGCGGTCCAGTGTCAGATAGCCCAGTCCGACCTCGATCAGAAAGTCAAGGCGCCCATGGATCTCGCTGACGATGTCCCGCGCGATCGCCAGTTGCCGGCCGGAAAGCTGCAGCGCGTCCAGCCAGGTGCGCGCCTCGGCCACCGTCATCGCTCCGGCCTGCGCGATGCTGCGCGAGTCGAAGCGCACTGCCAGCGCGACCCGGTTCAAGCGCTGTCCGGCGCAGGTCGGGCAGGGCGACTCCTCGCCTTCGTACCAGTCGTTCCAGCCGATCTCCTCGCCGCTGTGCTCGGCGCTGAAGCCGGCAAGGCGAAGACCGGTGCCGAAGCAATCCGGGCACCAGCCGTGCTTCGAGTTGTACGAGAACAGGCGCGGGTCCGGCTCGGGGAAGGCTTGGCCGCACGAGGGGCAGGTGCGGTGGATCGAAAACAGCCGATGCTCGAGCTCGGCGCTTTGCTGGCGCTGCAACGCGGTCCTGAGCCGATCCAGCGGCCAGAGGACCTGCACCGCGCCGTGCCCAAGCTCGAGCGCGCGCTCCACCAGCGCGCGCAGCTGCGGCTCGCTGTCCGGTCCCACCTGCAGGTCACCGAGCGGCAGCTCGATCGTGTGTTCGCGGAACCGGTCCAGGCGCGCCCACGGCGAGGTCGGCACGAACTTGCCGTCCACGCGCAGATGCGTGTGGCCGCGGCTGGCGGCCCACTTGGCGAGCTCGGTGTAGTAGCCCTTCCGGTGAATGATCAACGGGGCCAGCACGCCGATGTGCCGGCCGCGCAGGCTCTGTCCGATCTGCGCCACGATCGCGTCGAACGACAGCGGAGTAACCGGTATGTTGCAGTCGGGACAGTGCTGTACGCCGAGCTTCACGTACAGCAGGCGCAGGAAATGGTGCACCTCGGTCTGCGTGGCCACCGTGCTCTTGCGGCCGCCGCGGCTGACGCGCTGCTCGATCGCCACCGTCGGCGCGATGCCGTAGATGGCGTCGACATCGGGCCGCCCGGCCGGCTGAACGATCGATCGGGCGTACGCATTCAGCGATTCCAGGTAACGCCGCTGACCCTCGTTGAACAAGATGTCGAACGCGAGCGTCGATTTGCCACTGCCGGAGACGCCGGTGATGACCGTGAAGGCATCGCGCGGAATTGCCACGTCGATCCCTTTCAGGTTGTGCTCGCGCGCGTTGCGGATCTCGATCCAGCCTTCGCTCGCTCCGCGAGCTACGGCTGGCAAGCCAGCCCTCGCCCCCGGCCCCTCATCGGCCGTGAGCACCCTCACCCCCGGCTCCTCTCCCGCAAGCGGGAGAAGGGAGGAAGTGCCGTATCTCTGCTCTCCCAGAGAAGCGTCGTCGCTCTCCTCTGCTGTTATGGAATGCCGGGCTTCGCCCGTAGCCGGGCTAGGTCCGGCCAAGCCGGGGGTGAGGGTCGAGGGGCCGAGGGCGAGGGCCGCTTCGTACTCGCGCAGCGCCCGCCCGGTATGCGAGCCCGGGTGGGCAGCCATCGAGCGCGGATCGCCTTCGGCCACGATCGTTCCGCCCGCTTCGCCGCCTTCCGGTCCCAGGTCGATGATCCAGTCCGCCGCCCGGATCACGTCCAGGTTGTGCTCGATCAAGATCAGCGAATGGCCGCAGTCGATCAGCCGGCGCAACGCCCGCATCAGCCGCGCTATGTCGTCGAAGTGCAGTCCGGTGGTCGGCTCATCGAACAGCATCAGCGACCCCTTGCGGGCCGATTGCGCGCCGTGGGCCGGCGCCGGCTCTGCGCGCGCCAGAAAGCCGGCGATCTTCAGTCGTTGTGCTTCGCCCCCCGACAGGGTCGGAACCGGCTGGCCCAATCGCACGTACTCGAGCCCGACCTCGGCCAGCGGCGCCAGGCCTCGCACGACTTCCGCGTCCTGACCGAACCGCTGCAGCGCTTCCGAGACGGTCAGATCGAGCGTGTCGGCAATCGACAGCGCCCGACCCTGGCGCGTCAGCGTCACCTCGAGCACCTCCGCGCGAAAGCGCCGGCCGTCGCAATCCGGGCAGCGCAAGTACACGTCGGACAGGAACTGCATCTCGACGTGTTCGTAGCCGTTGCCGCCGCAGGTCGGGCAGCGGCCGGTTCCGGCGTTGAAGCTGAAGGTGCCGGCCGAGTAGCCGCGCTCCAGCGACAACGGCGCGCGCGCGAACAGGCGCCGGATCGCGTCGAATGCGCCGACATAGCTGGCCGGGTTGGAGCGCGTGGTCTTGCCGATCGGCGACTGATCCACCAGCGCCACATCCGCGATCCAATCGGCCCCCGAGCAGCGCCGGTGCAGGCCCGCAGTCTCGGCCGGCTTGCCCTTCGCCTTGCGCAGCGCCGGGTACAGCACGCCCTGCACCAGCGTCGATTTGCCCGACCCGGATACTCCGGTGACCACCACCAGCCGGTTCAGCGGGAACTGGACGTCGATGTCCTTCAGGTTGTGCTCGCGCACACCTTCCAGCACGATCCTGGCGGTGCCCGCACTCACGGCCCGTGCGCGCGGAACATCGACCTGGCGGCGACCCGACAGGTACTGTCCGGTCAGCGTCGAAGATCGGCATAACGCGGCCGGCGTGCCCTCGAACACGACCTGTCCGCCGCGTTCTCCGGGGCCGGGTCCCAGGTCCAGCACGCGGTCGGCGGCCAGCATCACCTGGGGATCGTGTTCGACCACCACCAGCGAATTGCCTGCGCTGCGCAGGCGCCGCATCACGCCGATCACGCGATGCATGTCGCGCGGGTGCAGCCCGATCGAGGGTTCGTCCAGCACGAACAGCGTGTTCACCAGCGAGGTGCCCAGCGCCGTGGTCAGGTTGATCCGTTGCACCTCGCCGCCCGACAGCGTGCGGCTCTGCCGGTCCAGCGTCAGGTAGCCCACTCCCACCTCGCACAGGAAGCGCAGGCGCGTGCGAATCTCCTTCAGCAGCAGCTCGATCGCCGGGTCGAGCGCAGCGTCGCGGCGCGCCCCGTCGAAAAATCCCCGCAGCCGGTCCAGCGGCAGCAGCACCAACTGCTGGATCGTGTGCCCCTCGAATCGCCACAACAGCGCGTCCGGTTGCAGCCGGCTGCCGGCGCAGGCCGGGCACTGCGTGTAGCTGCGGTAGCGCGACAGCAGCACGCGGATGTGCATCTTGTAGGCCTTGGACTCGAGCCACTCGAAGTAGCGGCGTATGCCGTACCACTGGGTCTGCCAGCGTCCAGTCCAGGCCGGATCGCCGTCGATGACCCAACGGCGCTCCCGTTCGCTCAGCGATTTCCAGGCAAGGTCCAGCGCGATGTCGAACTTCGGCGCGAACTTTTCGAGGTCACGCTGGCACTCCTTGAAGCTTTCGGTCTGCCACGGTTTGACGGCGCCGCCGCGCAGCGTCTTGCCGGGGTCCGGAATCACCAGATCCAGGTCGATTCCGATCACGCGACCGAAGCCGCGGCAGGTCGGACAGGCGCCCAGCGGCGAATTGAACGAAAACGCGCTCGGGGTCGGATCCGAGTAATGGATGTCGCAGTCGGCGCAATGCAGGTCCGACGAAAAGCGCCAGAGCTCGTCCGCGGATCCGCCGTCGCCCGCGTACACGTCGACCCGGCCGCCGCCCCGGTGCATCGCCGCTTCGACCGACTCTATCAGCCGCTGGCGATCCGCCGCCTGCGCCTTCAGCCGGTCCTGCACGACATCGATGCGCTGGCCCGATGCGGTCACCTGCTGCCCGTGCAGCCGCGCGTAGCCCTGAGCCTCCAGGTGAGTGCGGATCTCGTCCGACGAGAAGTTGGCCGGCACCGTGATCGGGAAGGTGATCGTCAATCGCACATCGCTCAGCTGTGCGCAGCGCCGGATCAGCTCGTCGACCACGTACTGCGGCGAGTCGCGCCGCACCGGCTTGCCGCAGCCGCGACAGTGCAGCTGTCCGGCGCGCGCAAACAGCAGCTTCAGGTGGTCGTTGATCTCGGTCATCGTACCGACCGTGCTGCGCGAGGTGCGCACCGGGTTGGTCTGGTCGATCGCGATGGCCGGCGGTACGCCGTCGATCCGGTCGACCGCGGGGCGGTCCATCCGGTCCAGGAACTGGCGCGCATACGGCGAGAATGTCTCGACGTAGCGGCGCTGACCCTCTGCGTACAGCGTGTCGAAAACCAGCGAGCTCTTGCCGGACCCCGACACGCCGGTGACGACGATCAGCTCGCCGGTCGGCAGGTCCAGGTCGAGATCCTTCAGATTGTTCTGACGCGCGCCGCGAACGCGGATCGCGTGATGACGAGCCGACATAGCCCCCATTTTCGCTGATTTGTCGAACAGCCCCGGCCGGGGGCTCCCGTTGCGCCTGCGCCGGGGCCCGCCCCTATCGGTTGCGGTGTCCGGTCCTTGAGGCCGCACAGGCGAAGAATTCGATGCCCCGTCGCCTTGTTCTCTATTCACTGCATGGTTATTCGTTCTCCGAAGATGGCGGCCATCGAGTCCCTGCTGAGGAGCAGATCCCATGAGTTTGCGCATCGCCGCGCTGGCGGCCCTAGTCCTCGCATTCCAACTGTCGGCATGTGGCGGCGGATCCTCGTCGCCATCGTCTTCGGGCGCCACTCCGACGGTCGCGGCCGCCAAGGGCATCGCCACGCCCGGTGCCGTGTCCGTCGTCACCGCCAAGTAAGGAGCGATCATGAACAGGAAAACCACACACGTCGCGATCCTCGCTTCGATGCTGGCCTTCGGCGGCTCGGCGTGGTCGCAGATTCCGGCCACTGCCCCGTACAACACCGATCCGCAGAACGAATATGTTCAGGATCAGACCTCCGACGGCATCTCGAACTTGAATATGGTGCTGTGCATCGTGCACGGGATGAGCCTGTCCGACATGGTCAATGCCGGGGCCTACGTTGCGCTGGTCGACAAGAACAAGTGCGACACCAAGAGCCGCTCCAGCGCGAGCAATTCGACCGGCGGATCGTCGGGGTCGACCGCGACGCCCAGCTACATCAATGCAGTCGTCAATGTGACGCAAGCGACCGACGCCGACCCGATGTACGCGAAAATCTGGATGTCGCTGACCGAGCAGGGTCACGTCACCACCGTCTACGCGTATCTGAGCGCGACCCAGGCCCCCAGCGCGACGATGCCCTACGGCGCCTTTCACCTGGATTACCTTGGCAAGGTCCAAGGCGTCACGCAATTCAACGGCTTCATCGATGCCGCCTCTGGCGCCCTCACGTTTTACGAAGGCGACGCCAACCAGGGCCAGTCCGGCAGCGTGACCGCGCTGGCGCTGACCGGCAGCAGCTCGACCTCGTCGGGCAGCGGCTCGATGGCGGTGCCGGGCGGAGGCACCTTCGACTTCGCGTTCGACGCCAGCTCGTTCGTGCGGAAAGACACGCTCGGAACCCAGTGCTTCGACCGCACCAAGACCCACGCGGACCGCTCGGTGTGGCAGTACGGCACCTACAACCGCAACGACGGTACCCGCGTCGACGTGGCCAATCCGGGCTTTCCGGTCACTGCAACCTACGCTGCGGCGTCGTACTACGGCTTCGCGAGCTATTGGGGCATCAACTTCCAGGGGCTGGATCTGAATTCGATTGCGGATGCGCAACCGATCCCGTCGCTGACGGTCACCGACCAGCGGCCAGGCAACACGACGACCTATAACGTGTCGAAGATCGGCGGCAAGCTGACCAAGTTCACCCAGCACGCGTCGACCTTGCTGGCATTGGACGGTATTCCGTTCAGCTTCGGCGGCGATCTGTCGAACCAGACGACCCCCGCTCTGTCGGTAACCGGATGGCAGAACTGGGTCGTGCAATGGGACCACGCGAGTCAGAGTTTCACGGTGACTGGCCACCAGGTCTGCAACGGCGGCCCTTGCGTAACGACCTCGATCAGCCCCGCAGTCACGATCAATTCGAGCGCGCTCAGCAACACGCCCATCAACGGCTGGTCCGATTCGTTTGGCGGCAACATCAGCATTCCGTCCACCGGAGCGGCTCACGCCGATACGGACGCCGTCTATTTCTACACGCAATCGACCGTAACACCCGGATCGAGTGGAGAGCCGACAGCGCTGTATTGCCTGAGCCAGTGTCCTACGGCGGCCGCGCTCTCGGCGTTCCCCGGCGGAGGCAGCTCGGCATCACCGTTCGGCGCCAATACCGACCACCAGTGGTTCAGCGCCCAGGGCGCCAACACCGTCACCTACGCCTTCGGTGCCACAGGGCTGGTGGAGAACTCCACCTCGATGGTTCTGGAGCAGGCCAGCCAGTACCCATCCGGTTCGATGTACGCGCAGAACGGCATCATGACGGGACGGCTGTTCGATACGGCGCTTGCCTCTTCGAATTGCCCGAACGGCATGCCCGCCGGAACCGTGTGCGAGCCGGGCAACCCGCAGGTGTATTACCAATGGCAAACCGGCCCGAACCAATGGAGCCAGTCGCTTTGGCTGACCAAGACCGCCGACAGCAGCGTCGTGGCGCTTGATCCCCCGGTGAACCTGGCCTACGTCGTTCCGACCGGCGCCGCCTACGGCAGCTGGGCCGGCAAGACGATCCTGCTGCAGTTCAACGGCTTCGGCAATCTGTTCGGAATCCCCGGCTATTGCGTGAGTCCGGCGGACAACAGCCCGGTCGACTGCAGTGCGAACAATTCGCGCTACGTGTCGATGTTCTCGCTGCCCGATGGCGATGCGACGATGACGCTGCCGGGCTCCACGCCGACACCGCTGATCGTCAAGGCTCTGGATGCCGAACTCAGGCTGAAGAAGTTGCTGCTGAGCGACGCGGCGTGCACGGTCGGCAACGTGACGCTGACGAGCCAGGCGGTGCCCACCGGAGGCACGCACGATCCGAGCTCGTCGTCGGACGCCCATTACCTGGGCACCGAGCCGACACCCGCGTCCACCCAGCCGAAGGTGATCGACGGCGTGGTTCAGCCCTAGCTCAGTTCGTCACCGCAATGAAAAAGCGCGGCACCGCCGCGCTTTTTTTTGGCCCCGCGGTATCTTTTCCACCTAATTTCCCGGCTTCCAGCGCGTCAGAAACTCGTTGACCGATCGCGCATCCATCCGGCTCATCGACTCGAACTCCCCGTTCTTCTGGCTGAAAACGACGCGGCCGTCGCTGTCGAGAACCGCGAGCGCGGGCACGCCTTTGTTCAACGGGATGCCATAGCGCTGCGCCAGGTCGATGTTGTGGTCGATTCCCTTGTCGCCGACATTGACGCGAACCAGGACGAAATGGGCGGAGAGCAGCGACGCGTTTTCAGGCTTGTGCAGATTTTCGTCGAGCGCCCTGCAATCGCCGCACCAGTTGGCACCAAAATCGACCAGCACACGCTTGTGAGAGCTCGCCGCCTGCTTCAGCGCCGAGTCGATGTCGGATCGGGCGCTCGAAGGGTCCGGAAAGACCGGTGCGGCGAACGACGGTCGCATCAGCAGCGCAGCCATCGTCAAACCGGCCAACACGGCTGCGGGAGTCGCGATCCGGCCAATCGTGAAGAATTTCTGCATGTCTGCTCCTCTTTGCGCTCTGACGGTTCTCCGCTGCCCTGGACAGAGGCTGTAGCAATGGTTTAGCTTAGGAACTGCTCAGCCAGTCGTACCCAGAAGGTTCCGCCGATCGGTATCAGCTCGTCATTGAAGTCGTACGACGCGTTGTGCAGCGTACAGGGGCCGGCTCCGTGGCCGGCGTCGCGGTGCGAGCCGCCGCCGTTGCCGATCAGCAGGTAGGCGCCGGGCCGCGCCTGCAGCATGAACGAAAAGTCCTCCGCGCCCAGCGTCGGGTCCACGTTTCGCACCACGTTGTCCGCCCCGACGATGCCGTCGGCGACGCGGGCCGCCAGCTCTGCCTGCGCGGCATGATTGACCGTGGGCGGGTAGGTGCGCTGAAAACCCACCGTGGCGCTCGCTCCATGCGCCTGCGCGGTCAACTCCGCCACTTGCCGGATCCGCCGCTCGAACAAGTCGGTGACCGAATCCTTGAACGTCCGCACCGTGCCGCCGATTCTTGCGACATCCGGGATCACGTTGGTCGCATCGCCCGCGTGAATCATCGTCACCGACAGTACGGCGGCGTCGATCGGGTTCCTGGAGCGCGTGACGATGCCCTGAAGCCCTTGCACGATCTGTACCGCGACCAGAACCGGGTCGACGGTCAGGTGAGGCATTGCCGCGTGGCCTCCGCGCCCTGTGACCTGGATGTCGAACTCGTTGGTCGAGGCCAGCATCGGGCCCGGTGCCACCCCGAACTGGCCCACCGCCAGCCCGGGCCAGTTATGCAGCGCAAACACCGCATCGCAGTTGAAACGGTCGAAAAGGCCCTCCCGAATCATCCGGTCGGCACCGGCGCCACCCTCCTCGGCCGGCTGGAAGATCAGCACGACGGTGCCGTCGAAGCTGTGGGACGAGGAAAGGTGGCGGGCGGCGGCCAGCAGCATCGCGGTATGGCCGTCATGGCCGCAGGCGTGCATCCGGCCGTCATGGGTCGAGCGGTGCGAAAATGAATTGGTTTCCTGGATCGGCAGCGCGTCCATATCGGCCCGCAACCCGATCGCGCGGGTCGACCGGCCCGACCGGATCAGACCGACCACGCCGGTTCCCGCCAGCCCGCGGTGCACCTCGATGCCCCATCCGGTCAACGTGCCAGCCACGACATCGGCGGTCCGATGCTCTTCGAAGCGCAACTCCGGGTGCGCGTGCAGGTCGCGCCGGATCGCTTGCAGTTCGGGCTTCGACTGCGCCAGACTCTGGATCAGTTGCATAGGCGTGGCTCCGGGATTGCGGCGTCGATGTTACCGGGCGGGTCGCAGTCGGGGTAGCACGTCAGGCCGCACCAGGACGGGACGGCCCATGCCGGTTGGCCGCTCGCCGCGCTGCAATACGACTGACGCGTATATGGGTTTAGTCGATCGAAAAACGCAAACGATGGCCGACGTCCATCTAGACTCCACCCGCCGAAGTCTTAAGATCCGCACCGGTCCCCTGGGCGTGGTTGAATGGCAGCGCGCGGATGACTGGAGTGTCATGAACAAGGAACTGATTCGCGTATTGGTCATCGACGATCACGCCGTGGTGCGGGAGGGACTGAAGCACGTGATCAGTCGCCAAATGGACATGCTGGTTGCGGGCGAGGCATCGACCCGGGCCGAGGCCTTGAAGTTGCTGGACGAGCAACGCTTCGACGTGGTGGTTTGCGATGTCAAGCTCCCGGACGGACAGGGCTGGGACGTGCTGAGGGCCGTCAAGTCCGGTCCCCATCCGCTGCCGGTGCTGATGCTGTCCGCGTTCACCGAAGAACAATACGCGGTGCAGGCGCTGAAAAGCGGCGCGGACGGGTACGTCAACAAGGGCAGCGCAGCAGAAACGCTGATCTCGGCGATTCGCCGCCTGGCCTCCGGCGGAAAGTTCGTCAGCCCGGAATTTGCCGCACACGTGGCGCAGGTGCTTGGGCACGGCGATCCCGCTGCCCACGAAGCGCTGTCGGAGCGCGAATTTGCGGTGATGCGGATGATTGCGTCGGGCAACAGCCTCGTGTCGATCGCGCAGAATCTGCACATCAGCCCGAAGACGGTCACCACCTATCGGGCCCGCGTGCTGGAGAAGCTGGGACTCGAGAACAACGCGGCACTGACGCGCTACGTGCTCGAAAAGGGCCTGCTGGACTAGGTCGCCCGGCGCAGGCAGGCTCCGTGCCGGACTGCGGTCAACCGGTCCGGTCGTCATGCTGCGGATAAGCTTCGATCTTGCGCGCCCGCTCGGTTGCCGCGCCTTCCCGGTGATCGAGCCGGGCGGCCCGACGCGTCTGAACCCCGTTCACACAACATGATGGACAGCTCGCTCGCTTCTTCTTCTGCGCAGGGTGCGCGTCTCGACCAGGCGATGGTGTCCGTCGCGGACCTCGCCTTTCGAATCGGCTCGCCCGAATTCGATTCGATTCGAGAGCTCTATGACATCCAACAGGCTTGATGCACCATCTTGATTCGCTCTCCGAATCCGAGTTCATCGGCCTCTTCGAGACCGGCGAGCGCTACCTGAGCGCGGCACGCTCCGTGCGTGCGCCTATTCGCTTCGCTGTCCTGTTCCTCAATGGCGGGCCGAAGTCGGCCAGCAGTGTGGAACACGCGCATGTTCAAATTGTTGCCCGCGAAGATCGGCATTTTGCCTATCCCGAATTGATCGCCGCGCGCTGCCCGATCGACTATTGGCAGCGGTTGTTTGCTGCGCACGAGCTGGCGGGCCTCACGGTGACCGAGGGCGAATGTGTCGGGTGGGTCAGCCTGGCGCCGGTCAAAGAAAGGGATTTCACGGCACTGTCCGTGAATGTCGCGGATGGTGCGCGATTCATGTACCGGATCTGGCGCGATCTCGCGCGGGAAGGGACCCGGAATTTCTCGCTCGCCGCGATTCTCTCGCCCGGGCACGTTGCGGGGCGCGATGGCCCGGGACGGTTCGCCCGGTGGCCGAACGTGGTGTGGCGATTTGTCGATCGGGGGAATCCCGAAGTGACGCACGGGGATATCGGCACCATGGAACTGTTCGGATCCGCAGTCATTGCGAGCGATCCGTTCAAGGTCGCGGGGTTGCTGCGTAGATGAGGGTCGGCGCGCCGCCTGGCGCGCCTGAGGCCTGCGGTTCCGAGGCGGCGCGCAGGGACGACTGGTTTCACTCCAGCCGAGACGGACCGCTGCTATGCATTAATATTCGCCGGTTCGCGACCGCCGCCTCTCAGATTCACCCTTCGAGGGTCTCATCATCATGACAGCGTCTTTGCAAACCGCCGACGGGCCGGTCGTGCCGGACACGCCGCTCGACCGGGAACGGCGCGCCGCCGTGATTACCGCGTGTGTGGTCGGCGGGGTCGGCTGCGTCGGCGTCGCGGTTCCGATGGTTGCATCGTTCGGCCCCTCGGAGCGGGAAAAGGCGGCCGGCGGTCCGGTCGATGTCGATATCAGCTCGATCCCGCCGGGCCAGATGCGGGTGGTCGAATGGCGGGGCAAGCCGGTGTGGGTTTTGCACCGCAGCCCGGCGATGATCGCTTCGCTGAAGCAGGACGAGACCCTGCTGGCCGATCCGCTGTCCAAGCGCACGGCCTATGCGACTCCGGCCTACGTGCTGAAGGATCCGTCGCTCCGCTCGATCAAGCCCGACTACTTCGTCGCGGTCGGCATCTGCACGCATCTGGGTTGTTCGCCCAGCGGTCCGTTCGCGCCGGGGGAGAATCCGCAGTTGGGCGACGAATGGGGATTCGTGTGTCCGTGTCACGGTTCGACCTTCGACGTGGCCGGGCGCGTCTTCAAGAACAAGCCGGCTTCGGACAATTTGGAGGTTCCCCCGTACAGGTTCGTGTCCGACGCTCAAATGGTGATCGGCGACGACAAGAAGAGCACGTAATCGAGGACAGGCGTCCGCGCGGCGTTCGCGGCCGGTCCGCCTCAGAGGGAATCGAGGGGAGGATCATGGGTCTTCACACGACAAACTACAAGGGCCTGCTGGGGTGGATCGACGCGCGGATGCCGTCGCTGATGAGCGCGTTCCGCACCCACATGTCGGAGTACTACGCGCCGAAGAATTTCAATTTCTGGTATTTCTTCGGTTCGTTTGCGCTGATGGTGCTGGTGATCCAGTTCGTCAGCGGAATTTTGCTGGCGATGCACTACAAGCCGGACTCGAATCTGGCGTTCTGGTCGGTCGAATTCATCATGCGCGAAGTCTCCGGCGGATGGTTCATCCGCTACATGCATTCGACCGGAGCGTCGTTCTTCTTCATCGTCGTCTACCTGCACATGTTCCGTGGCCTGCTGTACGGCAGCTATCGGAAGCCGCGCGAGCTGGTGTGGGTCGTGGGCTGGCTGATCTTCCTGTCATTGATGGCCGAATCCTTCTTCGGCTATCTGCTGCCCTGGGGCCAGATGAGCTTCTGGGGAGCGCAGGTCATCATCAATCTGTTCGACTCCATCCCGCTGATCGGCCGGGACCTGTCACTCTGGATTCGCGGCGACTTCGTGGTGGGCGATGCGACCTTGAACCGCTTCTTCTCGCTGCACGTCGTCGCGGTCCCGTTGGCTCTGCTTGCGCTCGTAGTCGCGCACATCTTCGCGCTGCACGACGTCGGTTCGAACAATCCGGATGGAGTCGAGATCAAGGACCACACGGACGCGAACGGGCGGCCGCTGGACGGCATTCCCTTTCACCCGTACTACACGGTGCACGACCTGTACGGGCTGGGCTTTTTCTTTCTCGCTTACTGCGCGGTGCTGTTCTTCGCGCCGGAAATGGGCGGCGTGTTCCTGGAGGGCAACAACTTCAGTCCGGCCGACCCGTTCCAGACGCCGCAGCACATCGCGCCGCTGTGGTATTTCACGCCTTACTACTCGATCCTGCGCGCCACCACCTCGGAGTTCGTGATCTGGCTCGGCCTGGGCGCGCTGTTCCTCGGCGTACTGGCCTATCTGCGGGTGCGCAAGCGCTGGGCCCGCTTCGGAGTGGCCCTCGTTACGTTCATCGTGTTCATCCTGACGACGGTTCCGCAGGTGCGGCTGGACCCGAAGTTGTGGGGCGTGATTCTGATGGCGCTGTCCACGATGGTGTTCGCTTTGCTGCCCTGGCTGGACCAGTCGCCGGTGCGGTCGATCAGGTACCGGCCGGGCTGGCACAAGGTCCTGGTGGGCGTTTTCGTGGCGGCCTTCCTGGTGCTCGGCTACCTTGGGATGAATCCGCCCACGCCCGTCAGCACGGTGGTGGCGCAGCTGTGCGCCGCGTGCTACTTCGGCTTCTTCTTCCTGATGCCGTGGTGGAGCCGGATGGGCGAATTCAAACCGGTTCCGGCGCGCGTGACCTTCGCCGCCCATTGACGGGGACCCATCGATGAGAAGCATATCGCAGGGGCTGGCGGCGGCCGCATGGGTGCTGACATGCCTGGGCGCGAGCGCGCAGGAGGCCAGGCTGGACCCGTGGCCGGCGGAGCGTGCCGCCGACCTGGAGGCGCTGCAAAGCGGCGCGCGCACGTTCGCCAATTATTGCCTGAACTGCCACAGTGCCAGCCTGATGCGGTGGAATCGACTGCACGACATCGCTCTGGACGACAAGCAGATCAAGGCGAACCTGATTTTCGGCGATCAGCGGGTCACCGACACGATGACCGTGGCGATGAACCCGCACGACGCCAAGCTGTGGTTCGGCAAGGCGCCGCCCGATCTGTCCGTGATCGTGCGGGCGCGCAATGCGGTCGAGCACTCCGGCACCGATTACCTGTACACGCTGCTTCGCGGGTTCTACCGCGACCGATCCACGCAGACCGGATGGAACAACGTGGTCTACCCGAACATTTCGATGCCCAATATCTTCTGGGAGCGCCAGGGACCGCGCGAGGCGACGCTGACGCGGATCGAGTATCAGGATGTGCCGGCCGCCGCCGACAAGGGTCCGTCCCGGCAACGCCTGGTGCAGACCGTCAGCCAGTTCGATGCAAACGGCGTCGCGGTGCTCAACCGGACCGAGCTGGACCAGGGCGAGCCCGGCTTTGCGTACGGCTTCAGGCCGGTCGATCCGGCAGCGGCGAAGGCGGTCGATTCGCAGGTGGCCGACCTGGTGGCGTATCTGAATTGGATGTCCGAGCCTGCGGCGCAGACGCGGCGCCGGATCGGCGTATGGGCCATCGCATTCCTGGTGGTTTTCGTCGGCGTGGGGTGGTGGCTGAACTCCGTGTTCTGGCGCGACATCCGTTGATCGGACGGCGGTCGTCGCAGGCTTGCGGCGGGCGCATCTCGACGCCGACGCCAGCCGAACCGGCGCAACGGTGACGCGACCTGCCGGATTCGCGCACGGGCGCGCCGTCGCCGTCTGGCTGTTCGTTTGCGCCGGACTCGTGTATGCGGTGCTGGTCGTGGGCGGCATCACGCGGCTGACGCACTCCGGGCTGTCGATCGTCCAGTGGCAGCCGCTGGTCGGAGCGCTGCCGCCGCTGTCCGACAGCGCCTGGGCGAGGCTGTTCGGCCAATATCGCGCTACGCCCGAATTCCGGCTGGTGAACTTCGACCTGACGCTCGAAGGCTTCAAGCGCATCTTCTGGTGGGAGTATGCGCACCGGTTGATGGGACGCCTGGCGGGCCTGGTCTTCTTGCTGCCCCTGCTGTGGTTCATCCGCTCGCGGATGATTTCGCGGAGCCTGGCCTGGCGCCTGGCGGCGATCTTCGCGCTTGGAGCGTCGCAGGGTGCGCTTGGCTGGTACATGGTGGCGAGCGGCCTGGTCGACAATCCGCGCGTCAGCCCGTTCCGGCTGACGGCGCACCTTGGTCTTGCGTTGCTGATCATCGGGGCCATCCTGTGGAACGCATGGGGCCTGTGGACGGCGCCGGTCGAGCGGCGGCGCGTTCCCCGGCTCGCGAGCGCGACCGTAGCGATGGTGTTCCTGATGGCGATCACGGGCGGTCTGGTCGCGGGAACCCGAGCCGGCTTCGCTTACAACACGTTTCCCCTGATGGGTGGCGCGATCGTGCCGCCGGACCTGCTGCGAATCAGCCCGTGGTATCTGAACCTCTTTTACAACGTGACGACGGTTCAGTTCGTGCATCGCGCCATCGCCTGGATTCTGATGGTGCTGGTGCCGGTGCTATGGGTGTCGATCCGCAGATCGGTGCCCGCCCCGCAGGCGCGACTGGAGTCGAATCTGATGCTGGTGGCGCTCGCCGTGCAGGTCACTCTCGGTGTGGCAACCTTGCTGTCGGTCGTCGCGTTGCCGCTGGCCGCCGCGCATCAGGCCGGCGCGGTATTGGTGTACGCGAGCAGTCTCTGGACGGCCTATGCGCTGGGCACTGCCGTTCAGAATCCGCGCTCCGTCGCTCGATTGAGTAAACCAGGGCCGAAAGCTTGAGTTCAACCTTACTCAACATCGGCACAGCGCAGGTCTGTAGCAAGGAGTGAAGTCGAGCGGGTCCTGATCCGTCGACCGTCAGGGCACGCTCCGCCGTCGCGGTCCGCCATTGCGCCGCCGCCGGACCGGGCCGGCAATCCGACGGCCGGACACCGGTGCAGAGTCCGGGGAAATGTCCTACCTGGGACAGGTGGGGAGAAATACTACCTTTCGTGCCGTCTTTCCGTTCGATTGCTCAAGGCGCACCTCCAACGAGCGGGAGCGAACTCCGCTGAGAGTGAACTTTTTCTGCCGGACCGGGATTAACGGGTCGAAGGTCAAGCGGATTCGGGAACGATTTGTCAGTGCGTGCAAGCAAGTTGTCGTCGCGATAGCCGTTGCGACGGCCTCGAGCTTCAGTCCCGGGGTTTGCCAGGTGCGCGAGACAAGGCGTTTCAATTGGTTTCGCAGTAGCCGCTGATCCGTCGTCGAAAAACGACCGCGGAGCGCCTTGTTTTGCACGCGTTTGGTGCACTGCACCATTGAGGTTATGGGTCGCTAAGCGGAGCCGACGAACGGTAGATGATTATCATTGACATCACGCATTCGGATGACATACGATGCATTGACAAGATTATGGGATCACCCCCGTATTTGCGTAATCTGTTGATTACTAATAACTTCTTGAAATTTATCGCTGATAACGTCGGCGAAGTCCGACATATCTGATATACCAAATACGGAGAGGGGTAATACCACATGCGCGCTATTGATAAAAACAACAAACGCATGGGTATGTACCCCCAGATGAGGGGCGGAAAGGACCTGAGAATTGTGTTTTTGGGAGCCGCACGAGCAATTGTATTGCTTTGCACAATGCTGTTGTTCTCCAGCCAGGCGTCGGCTCTGCCGAGCTATGCGCGCCAGACCGGCTACGCCTGCATCAAGTGCCACGTGGGTGGCTTCGGACCTCAGCTGCAGGTGACCTACAACGGCAACACCAAAGGGATGTCGATCGACAACACCGACATCCGAGTCGCGCACGACTTCGCCAACGCGAGGGTCGGCCTGCAGTACACGGTCTACACCAAGTACGACGGCGCCACCACCAATTACGACGGCACCGGCCGCAACGCAAGCGACAACAACACGCTGTACCTGTTTCTATGGTTGGCGATTTAGCGATGGGAGAATTCTATGAGGTGGCTCGCGATTTCGCGAACGACCGTGCTCGTTCTGATCACGGTACAGGCAGGCGCAGCGCAAGCGGCGGGTGACGCCACGCGCGGCGCCGACATCTTTCGGCAGAACTGTGCGATGTGCCACAGCCCGGAGCCGGGCCAGAACCTGGTCGGTCCGTCGCTGTTCTCGGTGGTCGGTCGAGCCGCGGCCAGTATCGCGAGCTTCTCATACTCCAGCGCGATGAAGAGCAGCGGGATCGTCTGGACCGCCGATCAGCTGAAGGCTTATTTGAAGGCGCCGCGCAAGTACGTGCCCGGCGTCAAGATGATGTTTCCGGGCCTGACCGACGAGCAGGACCGCGAGAATGTGGTCGCCTTTCTTGCGACGCTGCGCAACGCGGCCGGCGGCGGGGCGGACGCCACTACCCAGGCCAAGGCGAGCCGGAGCGACTAAGACCGCAGCGGGCCGCCGTCGCAAATGCCTAGTGGTGCTCTGCGGGCGCCGGCGCCACGGCGGGTTCGAAAAACGCGTTCCGCGTCAAGTACGTGGACAGACCGTCGAGGGCGCCGATGCCGATCAGCGACAGCAGCAACGTCGGCGGCAGCACAATCGCGAGCACCAGGGCAAGCCGCTCCCACGCCAGATGCATCAGCAAGGAAACGATCAGCCCCGCCTGCAGCAGCATCAGCACGACCAGCAGGAACCACCTCAGAAGCCCCTGGACATTGAAGTAGCCGACCGAATAGGACGCTGCGGCCAGTACAAACAGCAATCCCCAGACCTTCACATAGGTTGCCATCGGAGGTTGCTGCCCGTGCTCTTGTGCCATGGTTTTTCCTACCAGAGGTAGAAGACTGCGAAGATAAAGACCCACACCAGATCGACGAAGTGCCAATAAAGGCTCAGGATTTCGACGATCTCGTAGCCGCCCTTGCGGCCGGTCATGAAGCCCGGTCGCATGTTCTCCAGATCGCCCCGCGCGACCTTGATCGCGGTGATGACCAGGAAGATCACGCCGATCGTGACGTGCGTGCCGTGGAACCCCGTGATCATGAAGAAGCTGGCGCCGAACTGGGCCGCGCCCAACGGATTGCCCCAGGGACGCACCCCCTCGTGGATCAGCTTGGTCCACTCGAAGGCCTGCATCGAGACGAACGAGGCGCCCAGCAGCGCGGTAATCAGCAACCACAGAAGGGCTCTTTGGCGATCTCTCCGGTATCCGTAACCGACCGCCAGCGACATCGTCCCGCAGCTGCTGGTCAGCACGAACGTCATCACGGCGACCAGCAGCAGCGGAACTTCCTTGCCGCCGACCGTCAAGGCGAACACCTCGGTCGGATGCGGCCAGGGTACTGGTGTCGACAGCCGTACATTCATGTACGCGATCAGGAAACTGCCGAACACGAAGACGTCGCCGAGCAGGAAGACCCACATCATCACCTTGGCCCACGGCACGTTCTTGAATACCCGCTGGTCGGATGAAATGTCGGCGAGCAGGCTTCGCAGGCTCTGCGACAGCGAGCCGGATGCGTCGCTGCTGATCGGCGCGGGCTGCGTCATGTGATTGGATCTCCCTTGTTTTTCCGTAAGACTCAGCCTAAAAACCGGCCGCGGCACAGCTCGCTCACGGCGGGAGCGAGGAGGGCAAGCAGCACCAGCCACACGAGCAGCAGGTAGCGCCAGTACACGGTGCACAACTCCACGCTCGGGCGAACGCGGGCCATGTCGGCTCCACGCCAGGCCCGCGCTGTCGTCCTGCCCCAGAACCAAAGCCCCCCGAGCACATGTACGCCATGCAGCGCCGTGAACAGGTAGAAGAACGAATTGGCCGCACTGGCCGTCAAGGCACCGCCGGCGTCCGCCGCGAAGTAGCCCGACGCATTCAGTTGCAGCCACGCCCAGACCTGTCCCGCCAGGAAGGCAAAGCTGCAAAGCCCGGCGGCCATCAGCCGGACCTTGACGCGGTCCATCTCGGCACGCCGCGCCGCGGCGCGCGCCGACCGCATCGCGACGTCGCTCAAGATCAACACGCCGGTGTTCACCCACAGCACGCTCGGAAAGACCAGCGTTCTCCAGTCGGCAGCCATCATCCGGATGAAGTAGGCGCAGATCGTCAGCGCGAACAGGGCGGTAGCCACCGCGAGAAACACTCCGAGGCCTACGGTCCCCGGCGAGACGGAAAACGAAGCGCCGGACGGCCCGCCTTCGACCGGATGCTGCTCGACCCAAGGCTTCACGTTCAGGGTCTGGCGAAACAGCCAGACCACCGCGACGCCCACGATCGCGACCAGCAGGTAAAGCGGACTCATCATCAGGCGTCACCCGTGGCTGGCGGCAGCCTGGCCGGCCGGCGGCTGATTCTGCGGCAGGAAGTCCTCCTTGGCGCCGGGCACGCTGTAGTCGTAGGCCCAGCGGTACACCACCGGTAAGGTCTCGCCGAAGTTGCCATGGTGCGGCGGCGTGTGGGCGGTCTGCCATTCCAGCGTGGTGGAGCGCCAGGGGTTGCTTCCGGCCGGCCTGCCCCTGTAATAGCTCCAGATCAGGTTGTAGATGAACACCAGCTGGACGGCACCGACGATCAGCGCCGAAATGCTGATGAAGGCGTTCAGATCCTGGGCCGATTCAGGGATGAAGCGCATCGAGTCCAGTGCGTAGTAGCGGCGCGGCACTCCCAGGAAGCCCAGGTAGTGCATCGGAAAGTAGATGCAGTACGAGCCGACGAACGTGACCCAGAAGTGGATCTTGCCCATCGTGTCGTCCATCATCCGGCCGGTGATCTTCGGGTACCAGTGGTAGATCGCGCCGAACAAGACCAGCACCGGCGACACCGCCATCACCATGTGGAAGTGCGCGACGACGAACAGCGTGTGCGACAGTGGCACGTCGACCGGCACGTTACCCAGATACAGCCCCGACAGGCCGCCGTTGACGAACGTGAAGACGAAACCGATGGCGAACAGCATCGGGACCGTAAAGTGGATGTTGCCGCGCCACAGGGTCAGCACCCAGTTGTATACCTTCAAGGCCGTGGGGATCGCGATGATCAGGGTGGTGGTGGCGAAGAAAAAGCCGAAGTACAGGTTCATCCCGCTGACGAACATGTGGTGCGCCCAGACGACGAAACTGAGGCCGCCGATGATCAGGATGGCCCACACCATCATCCGGTAGCCGAATATGTTCTTGCGCGCGTGCGTGCTGATCAGATCCGACGCGATCCCGAAGGCGGGCAGCGCAACGATGTAGACCTCGGGGTGGCCGAAGTACCAGAACAGGTGCTGAAACAGGATGGGGTTGCCGCCGCTGTACCCCAGCTGCTGTCCCTTCAGGACGAGCGCGGGCATGAAGAAGCTGGTGCCCAGCGTCTGGTCCAGCAGCATCATGATCGCGCTGACGAACAGCGCCGGAAAGGCGAACAGCGCCAGCAGCGTGGCCGTGAAGATGCCCCAAACCGTCAGCGGCAGCCGCATCAGTGTCATGCCCCGCGTGCGCGCCTGCAATACCGTCACGACATAGTTCAATCCGCCCATCGTGAAGCCGATGATGAAGATGGCCAGCGAGATGAGCGTCAGAATGATTCCCCAGTTTGACCCCGGGGTGCCCGGCAGAATGGCCGCCGGCGGGTACAACGTCCAGCCGGAACCGGTCGCCCCGCCGGGAACGAAGAAACTCGCCATCAGGACCAGCACGGCCAGCAGAAACATCCAGTAGCTGAGCATGTTCATGATCGGGAAGACCATGTCGCGGGCGCCGACCATCAGCGGGATCAGGTAGTTGCCGAATCCGCCCAGGAACAGTGCCGTGAGCAGATAGACCACCATGATCAATCCGTGCATCGAGACGAATTGCAGGTAGTTGCTCGGCGTGATGAATGAAAACGCGTGCGGAAAACCGAGCTGCAGCCGTATCAGGTCCGACAACACCAGACCCACCAGGCCGACGGCCAGCGCGGTGACCCCGTACTGGATGCCGATCCACTTGGCGTCCTGGCTGAAGACGTATTTCCCGACGAACGTGTGCGGGTGGTGAAGCTCGCTCGACACGTCCTCGACTTCGGCCGGTGGTGCATAGGCCGACTCGTCATGCGTGACCGCAACCATGATGTTTCCTATCGGAGGGAATTGACGTATCCGGCCAGGTCGGCTGCAGCATGCTCAGCGGTCAGCATCTGGGCCATCGACGACATCTGCGGGCCATACGGGTCTTTCGGATTGCGCCCGCGGACGCCGTGCCTGAAATTATCCAGCTGACTGGCAAGGTACCAGTCGCTCATGCCCGCAAGCCGCGGGGCATTGGTGGACAGTATGCCGCGCCCCTCTTCGCCATGACAGGTCGAGCAGTTGCTGTACAGCGATCGGCCGTTGTCGAGGTTCGCCGTCAACGTGCTCGGGGCGGGCTGGTCGGGCAGCGTCTTGATGTACGCGACGACGTTGGCGATCGCGTCGTCGTCCGGCAGTGTGGCAGCCATCGGCGCCATGGTTCGGCCGTTGATATCGTGTTCGTCGGTGCCGCGCGCGCCGCTCTTGAAATTCTTCAACTGGCGGACCAGGTACCAGTCGGCCTGGCCGCTCAACTTCGGCGCATGCAGCGCGGGATTGCCTTCGGCCCGCTGGCCGTGACAGGCGGAACACACGGCGAACAGGCTCGCGCCCGCCGCGGCGTCCCCCACCGGATGCGCCGATGCTTGGGCAAACGTCGGATAGCTGCTCAACCAGGCCTGGAACGCGGCCTCGTCCTCGACCACGATCAGGCCGTGCATCGTGAAGTGCGCGATGCCGCACAGCTCCTGGCAATTGAGGTCGAAGGTTCCGGCAGTGGTCGGAGTGAACCAGTAGCGCGTGACCAGGCCGGGCACCAGATCCATCTTGATCCGGAACTGTGGCACCGAGAAATCGTGCAGTACATCGAGCGAGCGCAGCATCATCTGGCGTGGAACCCCGACCGGCAAGTGCAGCTCGGAGCTCGCCACCAGGATGTCGTCTTGTCCCTTGGGATCGTTCGGATCGATGCCGAACGGATTCGAATCGCTGACGAAGCGCGGATCGGTGGCTCCCAGCACGCCATCCTTGCCCGGGAAACGGAACATCCAGTTCCACTGGCGGCCCAGTGCCTCGACCGCCTGGGCGTCCTTCGGGACGTCGACGATCTTGGCCCACGCGAACAGGCCAGGGGCCAGCAAAGCGGCGACCCCGACCCCCGTCAAAATCGACAACCAGGCCTCGAGTTTCTTGTTCTCCGGCTCGTAGGCCGCCTGCGATCCGTCGCGATGTCGAAAGCGCGCCACACAATACGCGAGGAACAGACTGACAACGATGAAGACAAGGCCCGTGACGACGATCGTCGTGCGGGTGATGTGATCGACCATGATCCAGTTGGACGCGAGCGGCGTGTAGTACCACGGGCTCAGGAAATGAAACAGCACCGAGCCGAGCAAGAGGATGATCAGCACGATGGCTAACGCCATGATGGCTGCCTCCCAAGCAGATCTTCGATTGCGCCGAACGTCACTCGCGATCCTCCCTCGGTCGGAATTGGGTCTTTTTCGGTCGCGAGACTCTACCCGCTGCGCGTTATCCGGGTCAAGCCGAGACGGGACCGCGGTCGAGCATCTCTTTGCCTCTCCGGGCGCGGTGTTCTCACGCCTTCAGCATTGCGTCAACGATCGCAGCGCCCAGCAGCAGCGCAAGGTAGGCAAGCGACGCGTGGAAGTTGGCGATCGCCGCGCGCTGGCTCGGCGCCCGCGCAAGCTGCGTGCTCTTCGCCAACAGGTAGGCGCCGGCGCCGATCGCCGTGATCAGATACAGGCGACCCATACCGAAAAGAGCCGGGGCCAGCGACGCGGCGACCAGCAGCGCGGAGCCGGCCAGAACGGCGCGCGCCGCGCGTGCATTGCCGACCACGACCGGCAGCATCGGCACTTTCGCCGCGGCGTAATCGTCGTGATATGCGATCGCCAGGCTCCAGAAATGCGGCGGGGTCCACAGGAAGAGCACGATCGCGAACGTCAGCGGCAAGGGCTCGAGCGTGTGCGGCGAGACCGCGGCCGCACCGGCGAGCACGGCAAAGCTGCCGGCAAGGCCGCCGATCACGATGTTCCACCAGGTACGCCGCTTCAGCCAGATCGTGTAGACGACGGCGTACGTGAAGGCACCGAGGAACGTATAGATGGCGGTCGTCGCATTGAGCGCCACCGCGGCGAGCCCGACACCGGCTGCGCCGGTTGCCGCGATCGCGACGTGCCAGGGGGGGCCAGCCGCAAGCTGGCCGGTCACGAAGGGGCGATTGCGCGTGCGCCGCATCCGCGCGTCGAGCTTGCGCTCCGCGATCTGGTTGAAAGCGCCCGCGGCGGCCGAAGCCATCGTGACGGCCAGCCCCAACGCACACACCTGCCAGGTCGACAGCGATCGCCCGGATGCGACCGCCAGTCCCGTGATCGCCGTAAATCCGATCACCAGACCGATCCGCAGCTTGAACAGCTCAAAGATCAGGCGCAGGTTCAGGGCGCGCGCAGGCCGCAACAGAACCGATGTCTGATCGCCTTGCGGCATGTCCGCCTCTCCCCAGGCTCGATCCTGTAGACCGGGCCGACCCCGCGGCGACAACGGCCCGCGTCGGTGTCGACTCCTTGTCCGGATCAGCCGCGAATAATATATACCAGCTTGGACGCGGAGCCGACCGCGCGATATATTTCATCCGCAACGCGGCTGTCGCTTTTTTGTGAAAGCCGACACGGCCGCTCGTTCGGGCGGCGCCGATCAGTAAGTCCGCATCGACCGGTTGGCGGCCGTCACTTTGATGCACCTATGAGTTCCGGTCGGCGTCTGCCGCTTGTCGACGATCTTGATGCACACGGTGCGATCGCCGAGCGAGAGTTGCCCAGCGCGAAGCTGCCTTTGGATCAATCAGTAGCCCATCGGCGGTATGTTGCCCGCGGTAACTTCGACGCACTTTTCGAGGCCAACGGGCGTGTTTCCCTTGTCGACGACGCGGACGCACAGCCAATGTTTACCGATCGCAAGCTTGTCGACGGGGTAGCTGCCCTTCAATTGGCGCAACACCGCAACCTCGTCGCCATCCACGTAGACGTGCACGTGGTCGCCTTTCGACGGTCCCGGTGCCACATCGAAGACGATCTTGGTGCTGGTGCCGGAGAGTTTCGACTTATCTGCCGGAGAGCTGATCGTCACGGTCCCCTCGTCTGACCGCGCAACTGCGGTCAGGGCGAGCGCCACGATGACGGCGACAGACTTCAAACCATTCATGATCGACTCCCTACGGGATCGGTCGCGCGAATATAACCAATTTCGAATCGTCAAGCGCTGACCGCACTCGGGGGTGCTTCCCGCAACGCGCGCCGCAGGATCTTGCCGACGGCGGACTTGGGAAGATCGGAGCGGAATTCGATGAACTTCGGACGCTTGTAACCCGTCAGGTTCTCATGGCAATACTCGACCAGGTCCTGCTCCGTCAGCGCCGGATCGGCCCGGACCACGAAAAGCTTCACGGCTTCGCCCGAGTGCTCGTCGGGCACGCCGATCACCGCGCACTCCCGCACCCCGGGATGAGAGGCCACGACGTCCTCGACCTCGTTGGGGTACACCTTGAATCCGGACACCAGGATCATGTCCTTCTTGCGATCCACGATTCGGATATAGCCCTGCTCGTCCATCAAGCCGATGTCGCCGCTGCGAAAAAACCCGTCGGCCGTCATCACGCGCGCCGTTTCGTCGGGTCTGAGCCAGTAGCCATCCATCACTTGTGGCCCGCGAATCGAGATTTCGCCGGCGACGCCGACCGGCAGCCGGTTGCCGTCTTCGTCGAGGATCGCGATGTCGGTCGACGGCAGCGGTAGCCCGATGCTGCCGGTGAACCGATCGGTCTGCACCGGATTGGCGGTGGCGCCCGGCGACGTCTCGGACAAGCCGTAGGCCTCGCAGATCGTGCGGCCCGTACATTCGAACCAGCGTTTGGCGACCGCACTTTGCACCGCCATGCCGCCCCCGACGCAGATCCGCAGCGAGGAAAAATCCAGCGCCCGAAAACCCTGGTCGTTGGCCAGTGCGTTGAACAGCGTATTGACGGCCGGGAAGCAATGCACGCGATGGCGGCGCATCTCGCGTACCAGCGCCGGGATGTCGCGCGGGTTGGGGATCAGCACGCTTTTTCCACCGCGCCGGATCGACAGCAGTGCGCAGCCGGTCAGCGCGAAGATATGGTAAAGGGGCAGGGCGGCCAGCGTGGTGAACTGATCGCCGGCCGGCAACTCGTTCAGCGCCGGCCCATACCAGGCTTCGACCTGCAGCACGTTCGCGAACAGGTTCCGGTGGAGCAGCGTCGCGGCCTTGGCCACGCCGGTGGTGCCTCCCGTGTACTGCAGGCAGGCGACATCGCCGCGTTCGATCGGAACCGGCGCAGCCGGCGAGCGCGCGCCCTGGCGCAAGGCCTCGCGAAACGCGACGGCGCCCGGCAGCGAATAGGGGGGTACCAGCTTGCGCACGTGGCGAACGACAAAATTGACCAGCGCCCCGCGTGCCGGTCCGAGAAGGTCGCCGAGCCGACCAACGCACACATGCTCGGTCGGAACGTGCCCGCGCACGGCCGCCACCGTGGCGGCGAAGTTCTCCAGCACGAAGATGGCCCGGGCGCCGGAGTCGGCCAGCTGGTGCTCGAGCTCGCGCGGCTTGTACAGAGGATTGACATTGACCACGACGCACCCCGCGCGCAGGATCCCCGCCATCACGACCGGGTACTGCAGCACGTTGGGCAGCATGATGGCGACGCGATCTCCGCGTGCCAGCCCGCGCGACTGGAGCCAGCCCGCGACGGCGCTCGACAGCGAATCGAGCTGCTGATACGTCAGGTCGGCGCCCATGCAGGCGAAGGCGACCTTGCGTCCGTGGCGAGCGAACGCATCCTGCAGCAGCTGCGCGAGCGTGCCGATCTCGCTATCGTCGATCGTGGGGGCAACGCCAGCCGGATAGCTCTTCAGCCAGAAGCGGTCGACGCTATCCATGCTCTCAGCATCATCACTCATCGAGATGATACCTGTTTGGACAAGTCGCCCAGTTCGAGATCGCGGCGGTCCTTGCGCAGTGCCGCAATCCGCCTGACATCCCGGAAGAAAGCCGCCATGTCGGGCCCGGTGCGGCGCATCAGCGACTCGAACGCGGGGACCTGGTCGTAATACGCGCCGATCGCCGCCAGGTGCGCATTGTTCAGCGGCTGCGAGAAGAACCGGTCGTATCCATTGAAGCCGCCCCAAGGGCCGTCGCGCAGTGCGCGGTAACGGTCCTGCAGCTCGGCGAACAGGGCCCGCTTGCGGCCGCGCTTGTCCGGATCCGCTAACGCACCGGCATAGACCTCGTTCAAGGCATCGCGCGTCCCGGTCACGAGTCGCAGGAACTGCGCGCGCCGCTGCTCGATTGCCTGCCACTCGGTTCGAAGCGGATCGGAGCCCCGCGCTTGCAGCCAGCGCCGCACGCCTTCGCGCTCAACCGCGGTCGCGAACGACTCATTGAACACGGTGTCGTCGCGGACGTAAACGACCTGGTGAGCCAGCTCGTGAAAGATCAGACGGGCCAGTTCCGGCTCGGGCAGGTTGATAAAGGTGTTGAGCAGCGGATCGGCGAACCAGCCGAGCGTCGAGTAGGCCTGAACCGGGCCGACGCTGACATCGTATCCCTGTGCAATCAGTTCGGTCCCCAGCTGATCGGCGGCCGTGCGATCGAAGTATCCGCGGTAGGAAGCGCAACCGAAGAACGGGTAGCACCAGGTCTTCAAACGGGTCGAAAGCTCTGGCGTGGCGAACACGTTCCATACGACTGCCGGGCGCTTCAGATCGGCGTAGAGCGTGTAGCTTCGGTTGGCGGGCTCGGCCAGCTCCCGTGACGCGAACTCGCGGATCTGGCGCGCCAGCCGCAGTCGCTGCTTGAGCTGATCGGACGCCTCAGGATCGTCGAGCCAGTCATCGATCGGACGGGCCGCCGAAACAACGCCCCATTGGCCGCGCGCGGCCTGCATGTAATAGCCGAGCGAGGTGCAGCCGGCCATCGTCAGCGTAACCGTAACGACTGCCGCCGGTCCGAGCCAGGCGCGCCGCCGGATTCGGCCGCGCATCCTCGCGCTTACCCTTGCGCCTTCTGGACAGGGCCTGCCGGGCGCACCTGGACCAGGCAGTCGTAAAAGGCGGCCGCCCGACCCAGATCGGTTAGACGCTGATGGGTCAGTTCGTTAGCGTTGCGACCGTCCGACGTGAGCTTGCGCCACCAGATCGACAGCGCGACCACGACCCCGGCTCGAGCGCGATCGGTCACGCGCGCCTTCAGTTCCAGGCTGCCGCGGTCGTTGAACACGGTGACCCGGTCACCATCGCAAATGCTCCGCTCGGCCGCGTCGCGAGGATGGATTTCCAGGCGCGGCTCGCCCTCGGCATCGCGCAAGCTGCGCACGTTGACGAAGGTCGAATTCAGATAGTTCCGAGCGGGTGGGGAAATCATCGCCAGAGGAAAGCGCCGCGCCAACTCGGGTGCGCTGCTCGGACTCTCGTAGGGCGCAACGTAGTCGGGCAGCGGTTCGAGGCCCTGCGCGGCCAATCGCTCCGAGTAGAACTCGCAGCGGCCGCTCGGGGTCGGGAAATGCCCGCTGGCGAACGGCGCGTAAGGGGTCGGAACGTTCAGGCGCCACCAGCCGCGCTCCCGCACCGTGTTCCAATCGTAGCCCGCCGTCGTCGCGCGTCCGGTGAAGGCCTGCGCGGCGATCTGCTCGTCGGTTTCCCGGAAGCAGGCCTCGGAGAAGCCCATTTGCGCCGCCAGCCGACGGAAGATCTCGCTGTTCGGAAGCGCTTCGCCCAGCGGCTCGATGGCCGGGTTGTTGGCCACCACGTACAGGTGCCCATAGGAGCGGTGCACATCAAGATGTTCCAGTTGCGTGGTGGCCGGCAGCACGTAGTCGGCATAGTCGGCAGTGTCGGTCAGGAAGTGCTCCAGTACCACGGTGAACAGGTCCTCGCGCGCAAATCCGCGCACCACGCTATCCGAGTGCGGCGCCACTGCAACCGGGTTGCTGTTATAGACGACGATCGCCTCGATCGGCGGATCGGCCTCCGCCAGCGCTCGCCCGATTTCACTCATATTGATCGTGCGGGGAGCGCGACCGGCCAGCAGGTCTGGCCGAACCAGCGCGGGCTCGTCGACTTCGAACGCGCCGCTGGACGACAGCAGAAGGCCTCCGGCCGCGTCGCGCCAGTGCCCGGCCAACGCCGGCAGACAGGCGATCGCGCGCACCGCGTTGCCACCGCCGTGTGCCCGCTGCATGCCGTAGTTCAGGCGGATCAGCGCCGGCCGGGTGTGCCAGTAGTCGTGCGCGAGTTGCTCGACTTCGGAGGCCTGGATAGAACAGATCGTCGCCACGCGATCTGGCGCGAACTGACGCGCACGCTGCGCCAGGGCGTCGAACCCGAGCGTGTGCTGTTCGATGAAGTCGCGGTCCAGCCAGCCTTCACGCACCAGGACGTGGATCAGGCCCAGTGCCAGCGCGCCGTCGGTCCCGGGCATCGGTGCAATGTGTTGATGGCACTTTTCCGCGGTCAACGAACGGTAAGGATCGATTGCGATCAGACGGGCCCCGTTGCGCTTGGCCTGCTGGGCCCGGCTCCACCCGTGCAGGTTCGAGGTCACCGAATTGGCGCCCCAGAAAACGATCAGCCGACTGTTCTGGATCTGCTCGAGGTCGGTGCCCAGGCGCGCGCCCAGCGTGTAGGTCAGGGCCTCGGAACCGGCCGACGCGCAGATCGTGCGGTCGAGCCGGCTCGCGCCCAGCCGGTTGAACAGCCGCTGCGCCATCGCCTCGCCCTGCACCAGCCCCATCGTGCCGGCATAGCTGTACGGCACGATCCGTTCGGGATCGCGCGCCGCGATGCGGCCAAGCCGGCTCGCGATGTCGTCGAGCGCCTGCTGCCACGTGGTGCGCTCGAAGCGGCCCGAGCCCTTCGGTCCGACACGCTTTAGCGGGGTCAGAACCCGGTCCGGGTGGTAGGTGCGCTCCAGATAGCGCGCCACCTTGGTGCACAAGCTGCCGTCGGTGGTCGGATGCTCCGGATCGCCCTCAATCGCCACCGCAACGCGTCGCCCACCGGCGCCGTAGTCGCGGCGTACCGTGACCAGCATCGCGCACGTATCGGGGCAGTCGTGCGGGCAGGCCGCCCGTACGACCGTGGCGATGGACGATTGATCGCGGTCCGTCTCATTCTCCATGCTTGGTCTCAAACATCACGCCGATCTTCTTCAGCAGCGGCGTGGGCAATTCTCCCCCGGCGCACACGATCACCGCGTCGTTGCGGATGTCGACCGACTTGTCTTCCAGCTTGAGCGTCACCAGATCGGGCTTGATTTTGGTCGGGCTCGACTTGAGCATTACCCTCAAGCGCCCTGTCTCTTCGGCCGCCTTGAGCGCCGTGCGGTTCTTTTCCTTCACGCGACTGAACGCCTCGCTACGGTACGACAGCGTGACCTTCGAGCCCTTCTGTTCGGCGATCGCGACGGCCGCTTCCAGCGCGCTGTCGCCGCCGCCAACGACCAGCACGCGCTGGCCCTTGTACTGCTCCGGATCGATCAGACGGTATACGACTTTCGAGGTTTCCTCGCCGGGGACGTTCAACTTGCGCGGCGTTCCCCGCCGGCCGATCGCCAGCAGCACGACGCAGGCCGGGTACGAGCCCCTCTGCGTCTTGACGGTGAATCCGCCCTCGATCCGCTGGATCTCTTCCATCCGCTCGCGGAAGTCGATCTTCAGGCCGGTTTTCTTGACCACCGCATTCCAGAACTCGAGCAGCTTTTCCTTGCTGATTTCGGTCATCTTGACTTTGCCGATGAGCGGCAGCTTCACCGGCGCCGTCATCGCTATCTTGTTGCGCGGGTAGTGGAATACCGCGCCGCCCAGGGACTCCTCCTGCTCGATCAACTTGTACTTGAGTTTGTACTGGATCGCGCCGAGGCCGGCCGCGATGCCCGCCGGACCGGCCCCGATGATCACCACATCGTATTCCAGGGTGCCGGGCTTGATCGCGGCGCGGATCGCGTCAAGCGCCTGGCGCCCCTGCTCGGCGCATTTGCGGATCAGGCCCATGCCGCCCAGTTCGCCCGCGATGTAGATGCCGGGCACGTTGGATTCGAAATTGGGGTTGACCTGCGGGATATCGATACCGCGCTTTTCGGTGCCGAACACGAGCTTGATCGCGTCGACCGGGCACGCCGGCAGGCACGCTCCGTGGCCGATGCAGTGGGCGGCATTGATCAGTTCGGCCTTGTTGTTGATGATGCCCAGCGCGTCCTCGGGGCAGGCTTTCACGCACGACGACGATCCGATGCACCGGGTCGAATCGATGATCGGGTGCAGGGATGGCGGCTCCATCAGTCCCTGCTCGATGGACGCCTTCAGCGCTTCCTGATGCTCCCTGTTGCGCTGGCGGAAGCGGCGCAGGTACAGCACGACCGCCCAAACGGCCGGTATGGCGTAGATCAACCAGCTGAGCAAGGTCTTCATTCAGATTCGGCCTGTTCGACGGCGCCAAAACGAGGCCCGCTCGGATGCCCGGGCGTGCCGCGGGCGCGCCCACCCGCTGACCGCTTGCGCGCTGATTTCGGCACCCGAAAAACGCAGTATGCCCGCACCGGTCGGCCCAAGCCCTGAAAAGCCTTAAGAGGGCGGCCGGCGACCGTGCACCGGCAAAGAGCCCTTACGCCGGCTAGGGAAACCCGGGTGTATGTGCACACATTCTAGCGGACGTTTCGCCGTTCCGAGCGAGTCCTTAAGGACGACTGGACCTGCCGCCATCCCCCGGGTAATTTCTGCCAACGGCGGGCGGACTGGGCCAGGGGAGGCCAGTTTGCATTCGCCGGAGCCGGGCGGGAAAGGAAGAGCGGCGCGCCGCGAATTTCGGCGTTGACGTCGCGCTCGAATGTTGTCAACTTCCGGGAATTGCGGCCCTGAAAGCCTGAAAGTCCAGGGATCGGTCGTTGAAAGCCCGGTCAAAGTAGCTACGACGTAGCATACGACTTAGCATACGGACGGATATGAACGATATCGTTATAACGGCACCAAGGGTCAGGAAGTCAGCCCGCACTGCGAAGGCAGCGGCGCCGGCTCACGGCTCCGCGGCGCAGGCGGCGGCGCCGGGCGTTGCGCCCGCACAGCCGCGGGCGGCCGCGCCGGTAGCCGCGCCGGTCCAGGCCCCTGTGGCCGCAGCGGAGCCGGTAACCGAGATTTCGGCGCACCTGCCGGACAAGGCGGAACAGGACGACCGCACGGGGCGCTTCCTGATCAGCTTCACGATGCTCGGGATCGTGGTGGCGTATCTGATCAGCCGGCGCGGCTATTACACGCCGGGCGACGATGTCGGCTACTACATGGGACTGGTGGGCGGCGTGATGATGCTGCTGCTGCTGACCTATCCGCTGCGCAAGTACCTGCATTCGTTCCGCAACTGGGGGCCGGTGCGCCACTGGTTTTCGATCCACATGTGGCTGGGTGTTATCGGGCCCGTGCTGGTGATCGCACACTCGACATTCGTTTTGAAGTCGACCAATGCAACGGTCGCGTTCATCTGCATGCTGCTGGTGGCGGCCAGCGGGATCGTCGGCCGCTTCATCTACGTGCGGGTCCATCGCGGCCTTCACGGGGAAAAGCTCAATTTCAGGGAACTGCAGGCCAAGGCGGGGTTCGAGACCGAAGAAATGCACTCCAAACTGCATTTCGTGCCGGAAGTGGAGAACCGCCTGACGCAGTTCCAGGCCTACGCACTGGCCGAGAATCTCGGTTTTGCCAAGTCCGCGTTGCGCCTTTTCACGCTGGGCACGCAGCGCCGGCTCGCCTACGCCATGTGCGCGTCCGAGCTCAGGCGCGTGATGCGCGAGCGGGCCGAGATCCGCCAGTGGGACCGGGACAAGCTGCGCCGCCGGCTGGGGCGCGCCACGCACCTGGTCGACGACTTCCTGCTGTCGGTGCAGCGGGTGTCCCAGTTCGACGTCTACGACCGGATGTTTCGACTGTGGCACGTGGCGCACGTGCCGCTGGTATATTTACTTGTGTTGGCCAGTATCGCGCACGTGGTCGCGGTCCACATGTACTGAGCGCGATGCCGCGGTGGCTCCGGGGGAGCGCCGCCGCGGTCGAGTGGTTCCCGTCGCCGGGTCGCGCCATCCCGCTTTCCCACCGACGTTCGATCGCCAGCGGTCGCCGCCGACCCGATTTGCCCGCATGCGTCGCAAAGCTTCGATGCTGCAACCGCTGTTGGCCGCCGCGCTGACGGCTGTTGCGCTGCTGGCGGGCGCGCCGGCGCGCGCGGCGCTGCTCGAGGGCGTGCTGGAGCCGGGTGACCTGATCAAGGGGCACGCCGCGGCCGAGGCCGATTGCGAGAACTGCCACTCCCATTTCAGCAAGAAGCAGCAGGACGAGCTGTGCGTGAAGTGTCACACGCACGAGGACATCGGGCGCGACCTCGCGCAGAAGAAGGGCTACCACGGGAAAATGAAGCACCAGGCGTGCGCCGTCTGCCACGCCGACCACAAAGGGCGCAAGGCCAACATCATTCCGCTGGACGAGAAGAAATTCGACCACGATGTGACCAACTTCAAGCTGGAGGACAAGCACAAGGACGTCAAGTGCGAGAAGTGCCACCTGCCCAAGTTCAAGTGGCATCGCGAGGCGCCGGCGGACTGCTACGGCTGTCACAAGAAGGACGACAAGCACAAGGGCGCGGTGGGTGAGAAGTGCGAGCAGTGCCACAACGCCAAGTCATGGAAGGAGAAGGACGTCTTCTTCGACCATGACAAGACGAAGTTCCCGCTGAAGAATGCGCACGCCGATCCGAAGGTCTTGTGCGAGGACTGCCACCCGAAGGATCACTACAAGAACACGCCGATCGCCTGCACCGCCTGCCACAAGCAGGACGACGAGAAGAAGGGACACCGGGGCAGGTTCGGCCAGAAGTGCGAGCCGTGCCACACCGACAAGGACTGGAAGACGCTCAAGTTCGACCATGATCGCGACACCAAGTACCCGTTGCGCGGCAAGCACGCAGACGCCAAGAAGGTCAGATGCGAGGACTGCCACACCGGCATCGACCTGTACCAGGACAAGACGAAGACGACCTGCATCGGCTGCCACCAGAAGGACGACAAGCACCGGGGCGTCGAAGGCGACAAGTGCGAGAACTGTCACACCGAGAAGGACTGGAAGGACACGCCGCAGTTCGACCACAACAAGACGAAGTTCCCGCTGAAGGGCGGGCACGCCGACCCGAAGGTCAAGTGCGACGACTGCCACAAGACCAAGATCTATACGGATACGCCGCTGGACTGCTGGTCATGCCACAAGAAGGATGACGACGACAAAGGCCACCGGGGCCGATTCGGCAAGAAGTGCGAGGACTGCCACAGTGACAAGGACTGGAAGACGATCAAGTTCGACCATGATCGTGACACCAAGTACCCGTTGCGCGGTAAGCACAAGGATACCAAGTGCGAGGACTGCCACACCGGCGTCGATCTGTACAAGGACAAGACGAAGACGACCTGCATCGGCTGCCACCAGAAGGACGACAAGCACCGGGGCGTCGAGGGTAACCTGTGCGAGCAATGCCATCTGGAGACCGACTGGAAGACGACCAAGGACAGGTTCGACCACGGCCTGACGCGTTTTCCGCTGCTGGGCAAGCACGCGGACGCCAAGAAGATCAAGTGCGAGGACTGCCACAAGTCCCAGGCCTATGCATCCGCGCCGAGGGACTGCTGGTCGTGCCACGAGAAGGACGACAAGAAATCGCACAAGCGGCGCCTGGGCAAGCTGTGCGAGCCCTGCCACAACGCGGTGGACTGGAAGCGGTGGGATTTCGATCACGACACCAAGACCCGCTTCAAGCTCGACGGCGCGCACAAGAAGCTGAACTGCTACGACTGCCACAGCAAGCCGGTCGACGATGCGAAGCTGCCGATGGCTTGCGTCGCCTGCCACAACGCGGACGACGTCCACGGCGGCAGCTTCGGCAAGCAGTGCGAGCGCTGCCACATCACCAAGGACTGGAAAACGATCAAAACCGGCGCGAGTGCGCGAGACTCAATGCCGCTGGCCGAGGCCATGCCTTGGATATGGATTACCACTCGCTGAAGAGTCGTTAAGCGATTGCCATTCCGGCCCCGAGAGGGGAATTGAGTAGAAGTTGAACTGCGATTCCCGTTCTTTGCGGCCGGGAATAAATGCGATTCCCACTCGTTTGCCGCCGTGAATCGCAGTTGAATGGGCTCCTTGATTCGGCTGCCCATATTTCGTCTTTCCGGATGACTGGCAAGCGCGAACGTGCCGACTATGCTTAAGGAAGAAGTGTCGGGCAACACGCCGCGTACGTCAGGGTTCGTCGAGGCGTGTGTGCGCTGACCCGGGCAGCGAATCGAGCACAAGGGTTACCTGTCGTATTGCCCGGCCGGTGGAGTTCTGGAATGGAGATGGAATGCGACGCAGGCAGCGATCCGAAACGAATGAGCGTATGCAGGCGCGTGGCCGGTCTGCGTCTGCCGTGCCGGGCGCACGCGTTGTCGCGGCATTGTTGCCTGAGCGCGCGTCCGATCGGGTCCTGATCGCGCTGCCCGACGTCACAAGGCGACGATACTGCGGGGCGCGAACTACCTCGGCCGGCGCTGCGTGCGAGCGGTCGACGAGCTGGCGGCCCGGGAGCTACGGTGATGCGGTACGTGCGAAACCTCTATCTATGTATATATAGATACAGCGGTGCACCAAAAATGCGTCTCAACGGCCGGGGGGCGAACAGATGGCGCTGAACGTCGGAATAACAACTGACCATGCCAATTACGTGGTTGTACTCGGCCGCCTCAAGCACGTGGCCCGGTCGAGGCGTTCGCGCCCGTCGCTGGCGGGGGGTGGCGTCGCTCTGGCACCTTGGTGGATACTCCAATGACCATGAACGCTGAATCGCGAAATGTGGCTCGTTGGTCCGGGTTGCCCGGGTTACTCACCCGCGGCGGCGGCGTCCGACCGGCGAGCCTGCTGGTGGTCGCTGTGCTGACGCTGCTGGGCGCGCTCGCGCAAACCGCCCTTGCGGAGCAGGTCGACTACAGCAAGTTCGACCACATGACCACCGGATTCCCGCTCGACGGACAGCACCTGAACCTGCGCTGCGAGCAGTGCCACAACAACATCAATGCGGTCGGCAAGGGCCCGAATCACGTGGTAACCAGCGCCCCGTGCGACCAGTGCCACACGACGGTCTCGTTCGCGGGGGGGTTTGCCGCCTTTCCGCCCGGCCACATTCCCACGACGCAGGCTTGTGCGCTCTGCCACGCGGCCGGCTACAGCATGCAGCTGACGCAGATGGTCCACACGGGCATTTCGGGCGGGTGCACGACCTGCCACGCCGCCGATGCCCCGGCGACGGCGCCGATCACGTTCACGATGCAGGCGGTTCAGACATGGCCTGCGCCGCCGCTGACGGTGCAGCTGACCCCGACCTCGCAGAACTACCATCTGCCCGCGACATCAACGCTCTCGCATTTCACGATCAACGAATCGTGCGACGTGTGCCACGCAACCCCCGTGACCCCGATGGCTCCGACCGCGCAGGCCGCCGGTTTTGCGGCTGGCAAGATGACCCACACCGGCATCACCGGCGGATGCGCGAACTGTCACGCCGACGGCCAGGGACCCTTCGTCGGGGTCACGGGGCTGGTACTCGAGAGCACCAAGGGCTCTCACATGCCGATCAACGGCACCGGGTGCGAGAACTGCCACAAGTCGACCACGACGCCGGGCGGCTTTGCCGGCACCACGATGGTTCATACGGGACTGAACGGCCTGTCGAACTGCGCCAGCTGCCACGAGAACAACGCGGCCGATCTCGCCTACTTCGGTCTGGTCGGAAAACTGGTGTTGCGGCCGGTTGCCTCCGGCACCGCGACCCCCGTCGTCGCGGTCGACCCCAACCACCCGAGCACCGGCGATTGCTCGCAATGCCATGCCTCGACGACCAGCTTCATTGCGAACATCGCGACGCCGCCGAATCACATTCCGGTGGGCGCGGCCGCGTGCACGAATTGCCACACGGGCACGGGCGCTCCGTATGCGCCGGCCAATACGGTGATGAACCACACCGGTTTCACCGCGAGCTGTAACGGCTGCCACGCGGCCGGCAAGAGCTTCTACGGCACGGCGCAGACGGAGGCCGGTGGCCAGCCGATGCAGCCGCCGAACATCGGCGCAGCGGGAGGCCACGTTCCGATCGGATCGGCCGATTGCGTCGGCTGCCACAGTGCGAGCTCGAACTTGGCAGGCGGCTTCAAGTTCACTGCGACCCAGACGCTGGCGGTGAGCGGTCTGGCGCCCGGTCACGCCGCGGTGTCCTCTCAGACCTGCTCGAGCTGCCATTCCGCCGGCACCGGCGGGGATGTCACCTGGCTGGGGACCATCGCCAAGGGCCCGCCGGGCGCGGTCGGAGCGACGGGAGCATCGAACCACATCGCGATGGGCAGTGGCGATTGCAAGACCTGCCACGGCTCCACTTTTGCCGTCGGCGCGTTCAAGATCGGGACGACGCCGGTGCTGGGAGCGGCCGGCCACGCGGCGGTTTCCAGCCAGACCTGCGACAGTTGCCACGCGACCACGAACACGATGTGGTTCGGCGCGACGACCGTCACGTCGGCCGCGAACCACATCACGACGAATGCCGGGTCGGTCTGCAGCGGCTGCCACGCGTCGAACTTCGTCACGGGCGGCTTCAAGATCAGCACCTCGCCCGTGATGAGCGCGGCCAGCCATTCGTATGTTTCGACCACCTGCAACAGCTGCCACGAGAACAATTCGACCGATCTGAACTTCCAGGGCGTCGCCAACAACATCTTCGTGCGCCCGGGCGCGGCGCCGGTTGGCTTGAGTCCTGCGGACGCGGCCCACGCCGTCGCCCCGCTTGCCTCGCCCAACGACTGTACGAACTGCCACAACACGACCCCGCCGTTCAACGGCAATAACCTGCCCAACAACCACGTTCCGCTGCCGTCGGCGCAGCCGGCCTGCACGGTGTGCCACGCCGCAGGGCAACCCAAGAACCCGTCGACATCGAAGATGGTCCACTCGTCAGTGGCTTCGGAGGCCTGCAGCGCGTGCCATGGCCCGGGCAAAGGCCCATTCTCGGGCACCAGCCAGGGCATTGGCGGGCAGCCGAAGCAGCAGCCAGGCACGGTCGGTACCCCGGGTGCAGGCAACCACATCCCGGTCTCTTCGGCGGAGTGCAATGCGTGCCACGCGACCGCCGACGCGATGACGGGCACCGGCTTCCATATCAGCACCACGCCGGCGCTGTCGGCGGCGGGCCACACGGCCGTGTCGTCGTTGACCTGCCAGACCTGCCACAACTCGGGCATGGCGTGGTTCGGGGTGACGATCGTGGTGCCGCCAGGGACGGTGGGTACCACCGGGGCGGCCAACCACATCGCGCTCGGCACCGGCGGCTGCAACACCTGCCACGCGTCGAATTTCACGACGGGCGGGTTCAAGATCACCTCAGCACCGTCTCTGTCGGCCGCCGGTCACGCGGCCGTGTCGGGCCAGAGCTGTGACAGCTGCCACGCAGCGGCCAGCAAGACCTGGTACGGCGTGACGACGGTCGCGCCGGCGTCCAACCATATTCCGACCGCCAGCGCGGTGTGTTCGGCCTGCCACGCGTCGAACTTCGTCACGGGCGGCTTCAAGATCGCGAGCTCGCCGGTGCTGTCGGTGGCCGGCCACGCGGCGGTCTCGAGTCTGGCGTGCGGCCCGTCCTGCCACGACAACACTTCGACCCACCTGAGCTTCCAGGGCGTGGCCACCAACATCTACGTGCGTCCGGGCGCGCTGGCGGTTGGCTTGAGTCCGGTGGACGTGGCCCATGCGGTGGCCACCCTGCTGACGAGCGATTGTTCGGCGTGCCATACGACTACGCCGCCGTTCCAGGGCAGCGCCAGCTCCGAGCCGTCCAATCACATTCCGAGCAGCAAGGCCTGCGCCAACTGCCACACGGGGTACACGCCGGCCACCACCAAGATGAACCACGCCGACTCGGGCGTGGGCACGGCGGGCACTCCGGTGGCCTGCGCCACCTGCCACGGCTACGGAGTCGGGCCGTTCTTCGGGACGGCGCAAGGGCAGGCCGGAGGCCAGCCGCTGCAGCCGCCGGGACCCGTGGGTACGACCGGCCAGCACGTGCCATTCAACAATGTCGCGTGCAACATGTGCCACACCTCCACCACGGTGCCGGGCGGCTTCAAGGGCACGACGGTGCCGCACACCAACGGGCCGTTCATGACCTGGACGAGAGGAAAGGGGACGCCCAACAGCGGGAACTCCACGCCGAAGTGCAATCTCTGCCACGCCCCGGCCGGACAGAAGTGGTTCGGGACCAGTCAAGGTACCAAGACCGAGGGCTCGCACGAGAACAGCACCCCCGCCTCGGACTGCATCGACTGCCACAGCCCGACCGGCGGCTTTGCAGCCGCGGCAGCAGCGGCGGCCAAGGCCAAGCCGCGGCCGACCACTGGTGTTCCGGTGCGTCCGACGGGCAGGCCATCGGCTTTGGGCCCGACGAACCCGCGGGCGACAGCCGGCACCAACCCATTGCCATTGCCATCGCCGGGGAGCGGGCCGTTCTCGCACGCCGGCGTCCTGCCGGGAAGCTGCGCGAGCTGCCACCGGCCGGGCGGCAGCGCCACCGCGAAGCCGAGTAACCACTTGCCGACCACGCTGTTGTGCGATGCCTGCCACCGCACCACGGCCTGGAAACCGGCGACGTTCTTGCACGCGGGCGTCGGGCCGGGACACTGCGCCGATTGCCACGCGGGCAGCGGCACCGGGGCCACGCGGAAGCCGGCCGCGCACTTCGTGACGGCGCGCTCGTGTGATGTGTGCCATCACAGCACCAGCACTTGGCTGCCGGTGATGTACGACCACTTGAGCCCGCGGTACCGGCCGCAAACGGGTATCGTACGATGCATCGACTGCCACACGACCAACACCGAGATGGTCGTGAGGGGGCCGGTGAAGCCGGCACGCAGGGCACTGCCGGGCGGAGCGGTCCGCCCGTAGGCGGGTCAGGATACGATTTGACGGTCGTTAGTGCGGCCTCGATCGGCGGGTACGACCCGCTGCTCGAGGCCGCGGTCTGCTCGCGGTTCAAGGGAGGTTGAGCGGTGGGCGGGCAAGAACAAGACAATTGAAAGCCCGAGATGACAGGTCCGAACCGCCCAACCCGACCGGGTATGCGATGGGGATCGGCGCGCCTGCGCGTGCCGCTGCTTGGCGTGCTGTGCTGGCTTGCGGCGGTCACGCCGGCGCTTGCCACGATACTGGATGAGCCCGAAAGCCTGACCGAGGGATCGGATGCGGTGGTGCGCGTGCATTTCGACGTGCGCATCCAGTATCAGCGGCATGCACCGACCGGCTCGGCTGACCTGGTCGAGGTGTTCTTCCAGATCATTGGAACGAACCTGACGCTGAGTCCCGGCGTCGAGGAGGTGGTGAGGACGCCTGAGCACGGCCGGATTCCGGCGGTCACGATCAGCTATCCGATCCAGCCGCAGCCCGGCAACGTCGGGCCGATCAAGAAAATCATCCTGCGCTTCTCGCGCAAGGTGACGTTCAGAGTCCGCGGCGGGCCGACCGATCAGAGCATCGACGTGGTGTTTCCAGGGCTGGCAGGCGTCGCCCCGCCGGTGTCGGGCGCCGCGGGTGCCGTCGAGAAGGACCGCTATGCGATTACGCTGCAGACGGTTCCGCTGGACAAGCAGAACGATCTGCGGCCGGTGCCCGGGCGCTTCCAGGACTACACGGTCTTTACCACGCGCGGCTGGCGCGCCGGCACCGCAGTTGTCGAGCTGGATCTGGGCTATTTCGACACCAAGGCCGAGGCCGACAAGATCCGCCAGTCGGCGCTGCGCGAATTTCCCGAGGCCACGGTGTTCGATGTGATCGAACGCAAGGAACAGAATCTGACCAAGGCGGCCGAGGCGCCTCCGGCGCCGCCACCCGCTGCACCGGCCGCTCCGCCTGCACCGGTGCCGCCGCTGCCTGCGCCGCCGCCCGAAGCGGTGGCGCCAATAACCGAGGCCGCACCGCCGGCACCCGAGGCGCCCGACACCGAGATCGACAAGCAGGCGCGCGCGCTGCTGGATCGGGCCAGGGCAGCGCTGGCAGGGGGCAGGAACGAGGAGGCGATCAGCCTGCTGAACCAGCTGCTGCTGCTGCCGCCGAACAAGTTTTCGCAGGACGCCCAGGAGCTGATCGGCGTGGCGCGCGAGCGGGCCGGTCAGAGCGAGCTGGCCCGCAAGGAGTACGAGCTGTACCTGAAGCTGTTCCCGCGCGGCGAGGGCGCCACCCGCGTTCAGCAGCGTTTGGCGAGCCTGGCGCCGCCGCCTGCCCAGGTGTCGTCGGAGGCCACCACCGGGCCTACGCCGCCGCCGCAGGGACCGAAGTACGGACTGACCGGCAGCTGGTCGCAGTACTACTACGGCGGCCAGACGCAGGTGAACACGACGTTCCTGAATACCCCGACCACGGCCAATCAGCAGACGCTGACCTCGACCACGCAGTCCTCACTGGTGAGTACGCTCAACCTGAACGCGCGTTACCAGGACGGCAGCAACGACGCGCGCCTGGTCCTGTTCGACACCGACAACAAGAGCTTCATCGGTGGTGCAGCCCCGGGCACCAACCGGCTCGACTCCGTCTACGTCGATTACCGGAACACCTCGTATGGACTCACCGCCAAGGTCGGCCGGCAGGCCGGGGTCACCGGGGGGCTGATCGGCCGCTTCGACGGCGCCATCGTCGGCTACGACCTGTCGCCGAAGTGGCGGGTGAACGTCACGGGCGGGGTCCCGGTCGACACGCTCGTGAACACGAAGCAGAACTTCGAGGGCGTCTACCTCGAGGCGCAGAACATCCTGGACCACTGGGGCGGCGATGCGTTCTTCATGAACCAGATGGCGGACGGTTTGACCGACCGGCGCGCGATCGGCGGCGATCTGCGGTATTTCGACAACGTGCGGACGCTGTACACATCGGTCGACTACGACGTCAGCTTCCTGGCGCTGAACGCCATCACGGTGCAGGGGACCTGGCAGCTGCCGGACCTGACGATGTTTTCGCTGCTGTTCGACGACCGTAAGGCGCCCGAGCTGCTGACCAGCAACGCGCTGATCACGACCGGCGCCACGTCGCTCACCCAGCTGCTGGACGGTCCGCCGCCGCTGAGCGAGACTCAGATCCGCGACCTGGCCAAGGCGATCACCGCCACGTCCAAGCAGTTGTCGCTGAGCGTGACGCGGCCGTTCGGATCGAAATGGCAGGGATCGGTCGACGGGCGGCTCACCAACGTCGGAGCGCTGCCCTTCCTGACCGTGCCGGTGACGGCGGCGGGGGTCGCGAACACGCTTCCGGCGCAGCCGGGCACCGGCAACGTCTGGTCGGCCGATCTGCAGGTGAACGGCACCAATCTGTACTCGCTGCGGGACATCAACTCGTTCACGTATTCGTGGCTGCACGGCCCACAATTCACCGGCAATCAGTTCGGCTATGCCAACCTGAGCGGGCTGTTCGAGAACCGGGTCACGATCGAGCCGTCGCTGCGCTACTACAGAGAGAACGATACGAACGGCAACAAACTGAGTCGTATCACGCCGGCGCTGCGCGCGACCTACAAGGTGCTGAAGCACCTGACGATCGAGTCGCAGGTCCTGTACGAGCGATCCAAGACCGAGGGTCCGACCCAGAACGACACGACCAGCAACGTCTTCTACTACGTCGGCTACCGGTACGATCTTCAATAGACGGCGGCGCGCGCATCGGCCATACATCGTAGGCGATCGCGCCAAAGCGCGTCACGCGACTGTCCGCTGCCCAGCGCGAATTCGAGGACCGGTGATGCTGGGCGCGTGACCGACGATCGCCCATCTACGCGCGGCCTGTTCCCGTCATGTGTGTCTTGGGCGACACGGTACGCGCGACGGTCGATCGCCTATCTGCGCGCGGCCCGTTCCCGTCATTGGAGTCTCTGGCGAAGGCCGTGGGCGACCTTTTGATGGCTCATCGGCGCGCAGCCTGTTCCCGTCATTTGAGTCCACAGTACCAGGTCGTGGGCGACGCTTGATGATCCGCGGCGTGGCGCTCGCTTCCATTATTTGAGTACGTGGTGCTATGTCGCGCGCGCCGGTCGATCACCCATCGATGTGCCAACCGCTTCCTTTACTTTACTTGAGTAACTCGTGCCGCGTAACGCGCGACGATGCTGGCCTGTTGCTGCGCGGACGCTCTCGTCTTTCCGGATGATCCGCACGCGGCCTCGTCTTTCGGGATGACTGGCAAGGTCGTGCGGGCCGACTACGCTCCGCCGCAAATTCTCTTTCCGCGTGTGGATTTGATTTGACCAGGACAGCGTTCATCAGAGACGCGCTTTCCGCGGTCCTGGCTGAACGGGCGGTGTTGCGATGGAGTGGGGGATGCGTTGCAGTCAGTCATCCGGGAAAAGGCGCGGCACGCGGGCGCTTGCCTTGCGCGCATTCGCGTCTGCTCTGCTGCTCGCCGCAATCGTGCGGCCCGCGGGCGCGGCGCAGACCGACTACGCCAATTTCGACCACCAGACGACCGGTTTCCCGCTCGACGGCCAGCACCTGAATCTGCGCTGCGAGCAGTGCCACCTGCGCGGGATCTTCACCGGCACGTCGAAACTATGCTTGGGCTGTCACATCCAGGGCAATCCGCTGTCAGCCGTGTTCATGCCGGCCAATCACATACCGACGCCGGAACCCTGCGATACCTGCCACACGACGAACACGTTCCAGGGAACGCACTTTGCGCATGCGAGCGTGATGCCGGGTACCTGCGCGCAGTGCCACAACAACGTGAATGCGACCGGCAAGAGCGCGAAGCATCTGCCCACCACCGCGGCCTGCGATCAATGCCACACCACGGTTTCGTTCACAACTTCTTTCGCGACCTTCCCGAGCGGGCACATACCGACCACCCAGGCCTGCAACGTCTGCCATGACCCGGCGAAGTTCGTGCCCGGCATGATGAACCATGCCGGCATCAGCGGCGGCTGCACCGTGTGCCACGCTGCCGACGCACCGGGGATCGCGCCTCTGGTTTTCACGATCAAGTACACGAACTCGGGCGCCCCTGCGGTCACGCTGTCTCCGACTTCGCAGAACTACCATCCGCCGACCAGCGCGTTGCCGCAGCACTTCCCGATCTCGTTCTCGTGCGAGCAGTGCCACCGGACTCCGACGACGCCGATGCCGGCGACCGCTGCGGCCGGTGGATTCGGCGGCGGCACGATGAACCACAAAGGCATCACGAGCGGATGCGACAAGTGCCACGCCGACGGGCTGGGACCGTTCATCGGAGTCGCGGCGCTGGTGACGGCCAGCAGCAACGGCCCGCACATCCCGATCAACGGCACCGCTTGCGAGCTCTGCCACAAGTCGACCACGGTGCCCGGCGGCTTTGCCGGAACGGCGATGGTCCACACCGGCCTGAACGGCCTGTCGACCTGCGGCAACTGCCACGAGAACAACCCGAACAACCAGGCGTACTACGGGCTGACGACGAAGTTGGTGCTTCGTCCGCCGACCTTGGGCGCGCCGCCCAACGCCGTGACGCCGCTCGACGCCAATCACCCGACCGGGGGCGACTGCTCGCAGTGTCACGCCTCGACCACCAGCTTCACCACGAACATCGCCGAACCGTCGAACCACATCCCGATTGGAACCACGGGCTGCATCAACTGCCACCAGGGAACGACCGCTCCGTTCCTGCCGGCCAATACGGTGATGAACCACAGTGGCTTCACGTCGAGCTGCGCCGGCTGTCACGGTGCCGGCAAGAATTTCTACGGCACCGCGCAGAGCGAGGCCGGGGGACAGCCGCTGCAGCCGCCCGGAACGATCGGGACCTCGGGCGCGGCCAACCACATTCCGTACGGGTCGACGGACTGTGTCGGCTGCCACAGCGCAAGCTCGACTTCGCAGGGTGGCTTCAAGCTCACGACCTCGCCGGCGCTGTCGGCTACGGGACACACGGCGGTCCGTGCGCTGAGCTGCGAGACCTGCCACGCCTCGGCCATGGCGTGGTATGGCGTCACGGTCGTGGTGCCGCCCGGGACGGCGGGCACTTCGGGATCGGCCAACCACATAGCGCTGGGAACCGGCGGCTGCAGCACCTGCCACGCGACCAACATCGCGGTGGGTGG
>VBCK01000101.1 GCA_005882215.1 Betaproteobacteria bacterium
TGTACAGCCCCGCGCACGCCGACAGCAGGAACAGGTCGGCCAGGATCCGCCAGTGTCTGGCGTGACCGAAGAACTGCGCGAGCGTCTGCATCTGCCCGTACGGCAGCCCCTCGCAAGCCAGGTACAGGTCGATGCCGAACAGCGTCATCCCGATCGAGCCGAACGGCACCAGGCCGATCTCGACCATCCGGCCCGACAGGCGCGCGCACGCGAGCGAGCCGACGGCGATGCCCAGGGTGAACACGCCCGCCAGCACGTTGGCCACTGCCGGATCGCCTCCCAGCGAGACTTTCGCAAGCGGGGCGAAATGCGTCAGCAGCAGCACGCCATAGAACCACAGCCAGGAGATTCCGAGTAACGACAGGAACACGGCGCGACTCTCGCGGGCGACTTGCAGATTGCTCCAGGTCACCCGCAGCGGGTTCCAGTCGATCTTGAGTCCCGGATCGGGCGGCGGCGTGGATGGAATCCACTGGCTGGCCAGCACGCCGGCGCAGGCCAGGGCGACGCAGGCGCCCGCGCTGTACAGGTGGCCGTGCTCGCCCGTGTCGATCAGAGCGCCGCCCGCCAGCGTTCCGAGCAGGATCGCGACGAACGTTCCCATTTCGACCAGGCCGTTGCCGGCCACGATTTCCCGCGATCCAAGGTGCTGCGGCAGGTAGGCGTACTTGGCCGGGCCGAACAGCGTCGAGTGCGTGCCCATCAGGAAGACGCACAGCAGCAGGATTCCGAAGCTCTTGGCCGCAAAGCCCCAGGCTCCGAGCAGCATGATCCCGAGTTCGAGCCACTTGACGGCCCGCATCAGGCGCGCCTTGTCGATCCGGTCCGACAGTTGGCCGCTGGTGGCCGACAGCAGCAGAAACGGCAGGATGAACACCGCCGCGATCAGGTTGATCGCGGTTGCGGTCGACATCGACGTGTAGGCCGGGCCCTGGTAGGTCACCAGCAAGGTGACCGCGAACTTGAAGACGCTGTCGTTGGCGGCACCGAGGAACTGCGTCCAGAAAAACGGAGCGAAGCGGCGCTGCTTCAGAAGCAGGAGCTGTCCGCTCTCGATCATCGTGCCGGCGCCCCTGCTGCGCGCTGCGCGCTACGCAGGGCGTAGCCCTCCGAAGCCTTGCCGAAGGAGGGCCCTCGTCACGATGCGATTGCGTGCGCCAGTGCTGTTCCCGACAGGTAGGCGCCCTCAACGCGCGGGCCGCCGCACCAGTCGCCAGCCAGTCCGATTCCCTGCTGCGCATCGTACAAGAACGGCTCCGGCAGCGGATTCACCGGCAGCGCAAGGCGCCAGCGATGGGCCGTTGCTCCAGCCTGCATCAGGGGTCGGCCGACGCGGGCCGCGAAGGCCCGCTGCATCCAGCGCGCTGCGTCGGCCTGCTGCAGCTCGAGGTAGGTTCGCGACCAGGCCGGGTGCGCGTGCAGGATCCAGCTCTCGGAGGCGCCGCGCAGCGGACTGCGCATCGGTTTGCTGCTTTCTCGGGCGATCCAGCCCAGGATCGGATCGTCGCTGACGAAGGCGGCGTCGAAGTCGACCGCGCTGGGCCGCGCCAGCGCAAGCATCACGGCCCAGCACGGATCCCATGCCACGGTCGCCGCGCGCTGCCCTAGCTCCGAGTGTTGCTCCAGCAGCGGCGCGGCGATCGGCGATGGCACCGCCAGCACGACCCAATCGAATCCGGCCCCGTCCAGGTCCGTTCCGTCCGGGCCGCGCAGTATCCAACGACCGGACTGCCGCTCGAGCCGGCCCACTTCCGTCCCGAGGCGGATGTCCAGGCCTCGCGCCAGGTGGACCGCGACCGCCTCCATGTTCGGCACGCCCACGAAGCGTTGCCCCGAATCGAGTGTTTCGGTCGAACCGGATCCGGCCAGGGCCAGGGTGCGGCCGCGCCAGTTTGCAACGACGCCGGCCGTCTGCCACGCGCGCACAACGGGTTCGAAGCGGGGATCCTGGAGCGTGAAGTACTGAACTCCGTAATCGAAGGTCAGCGCGTCCAGCCGGCGCGACGCAACGCGCCCGCCGGGACAGGCTTCCCGTTCAAATACGCGAACGCTAAACGCCCGCTCGGCGAGCGCCCGGGCACAGGCAAGGCCAGCGACACCTGCTCCGACGACTGCAACGCGTGTTTCGCGGATGCCCGCCAGCGCCGATCCCGACATCAGCCGCTAACGCTCTCCTGTTCCGGCCAATCCCGGATGTAGGCTTTCAGCATCTGGTTCTCGAGCCCCTGCTCCTCCAGAACCGCCTTGGCCACGTCGTAAAACGAGATCAGACCGGCCAGCGTCCGCCCATCGAGCACGGGCAGATAGCGGACGTGGCTCTCGAGCATCAGGCGCCGGACCTCGTTCACGTCGGTCTCGGGGGTCACCGTTTGCGGGCTGCGGTCCATCGCCGAGCGGATCGTTCCGCTGCCGATCTGTCCGCCGTTGGTGTGAACGGTGTTGATAATCTCGCGAAACGTCAGGATTCCGATAAGCTGTCCCTGTTCCATCACGACGACCGAACCGATGTCATGCTCGGCCATCGTCTGCACCGCGGCCCACAGCGTGTGATCCGGCCCCAGCGTGTACAGCGTGTTGCCCTTGACTCTCAGGATGTCGCTGACCTTCATCGCAATACCCCCTGCGACAGACACTCGAACCGGCCGCTCCCGCCCGACGCGGACTCGATACCCGGCGCCTGCGGCACCGGCCTCGATCGTGCTCGTATCCGAGTGGGGCCGATCCTAGTCCAACCGGAGCGTGGCGTGAACCGTCGGGCGCCCCGTGTTTCAGTGCGGTCGGCGCCGCGATCGCGCGGACCCGGACCCCAATTGCGGACGCCCCGCCCCGGGCAAGTCGCCCAAGGGCGCCGTTGCGGCGCTGTTGCACTGCAAAGCCGCCGTCCGCGGACAAAGCACTCGCCCGCGAATCGCCTGCGTGGCCTGCGTCCCGAGCCGGCATAATCGTGCCCGAGGAGTTGGGTTTGCGAACAATGCCTGGCCGCAGCCGCGCTGTTGATTAGCGGGTGTTCAGCTGATGGACGCCCGCGCCGATCTATACGCTCCGATCGAGCCCTATGACAGCGGCATGCTGGCGCTCGACGACATCCACACGATGTACTGGGAGGTCAGCGGAAACCCCAGGGGCGTTCCGATCGTGTTCCTGCACGGCGGTCCGGGCGGCGGCTGCTCGCCCGAACACCGCCGCTTCTTCGACCCGGATTTTTTCCGGATCGTGCTGTACGACCAGCGCGGTGCCGGCGCCTCTTCGCCGATCGGTGAAATCGCGGGCAACACGACCCAGCATCTGATTCAGGATCTGGAGTGCCTGCGCGAATACCTGGGAATCCGACAATGGCTTCTGTTCGGTGGCTCCTGGGGCAGCACGCTGGCGCTGGCCTACGGGCAGACGGTGCCACAGCGCTGCCTCGGTTTCATCCTGCGCGGCGTGTTCCTCGGCCGCGCGAGTGAAGTCGAATGGTTTTTCAGCGGTCCGCGCCATATCTATCCTGAAGCCTGGCGCCAATTCATCGAGATGCTGCCCGAGCGCGAGCGCGGCGATGTGCTGCGCGGATACGTGCGGCGCCTGTTCGATCCCGATCCGCGCGTGCATTTGCCCTTCGCGCGGGCCTGGAGCGAGTACGAAGGCAGCTGCTCGACGCTGGTTCCCAACCCGGATCTGATCCGTCAGTTCTCGGACGATGCGCTGGCGCTGGCGCGGCTGGAGGCGCATTTCTTCGCGCACGATTGCTTCCTCGCCGCGAATCAACTGCTGTCGAACATGTACCGGATCCGCCATCTTCCCGCCTCGATCATCCACGCTCGCTACGACATGGTCTGCCCGATCGTCAGCGCCGACGACCTGGCGCGTGCCTGGGCAGGGTGCCGCTATATCGTCGTGCCCGAGGCCGGCCACTCGGTCTGGGAGCCGCCGGTGCGCGCTGCGGTTGTGAGCGAGGTCGAGCAGTTCAAACGCCGCCTGTCCAAGCAGGCCGCACCGCCCGCGCCCGCTCGACGCTCGCAACGCGCCTGACCTTGCGCAATCCGGCCGAATTTCGCGGCGCCACGGCGGCCCTGGCGGTGGTGCTGGCCTGCGCGCTGATCTGGAGCCTCGTGCCGGCCGTGCTGCTGTCGGCTCCGCACGGCGACAACGTCGAGCAGCTGAACTGGTCGCATGGCCTGCAGTGGGGCTATCTGAAGCACCCGCCGCTTCCGACCTGGCTGCTGCGAGCCGCGATCGATGTGTTCGGACCGAGCGCCGCGCTGACATACGCGCTCGCGATGGCATGCGTGGCGGCGGCTCTGCTGCTGCTTTGGCTTTGTGCACGCGAAGTGATGGAGCCGCGCCGCGCGCTCATTGCGCTGCTGGTTTCCACCGCCAACTACTACCTGATGGGCCGCGGCTCCTTCCTGAACCACAACACGGTGATGCTGCCTTTCGTGGCGCTCAGCGCCTGGGCGGTGCTGCGCATCGTCAAAGGGGGCGGTGGGGCGATGTGGTTGGTGCTCGGGCTGGCGCAGGCGTTGGGGCTGCTGACCAAATACCAGATGGGCCTGTGCGTAATCGCCAACGCCGCCGCGCTGCTGTCAGCCGGCGTGCACCGCCAGCCGCGGTTCTGGCCGCATCTTGCCCTTGCCGCGGCCGCGACGCTGTTGCCCCTGGTGCCGCACGCGCTCTGGCTGGTGGATCATCAGTTCAGCACCTTCGAATACGCCGGTCACAGCCTGCTCGCTGGTCTGGGTCCGCTTCAGCGCTTCAAATCCGGCGTCGGCTTTGTTGGCCAGCAGCTCGCCCGGCTGGCCCCGGCACTGCTGGTTCTGGCGCTTGCAGCCGGGATCGACGCCGTTTGGCGGCCCGCCGTAGCGCGCAGCGCGAAGGCGGGAGCGCGCAGCGCGAAGGCGCAGGCGCTCGCGGTGCTGGCGCTGACGCCGATGGCCGGCATCGTGCTGCTGATCCTGATTGCAGGAGTGGCGCCTCAAAACCACTGGGGCTCGTCCGCCACGCTGCTGATTCCGCTGCTGCTGGTGAGCCGCTTGCCCCTCGCCGCGAATCGATCGGTCGTTGCCGTCGCCGTGGCCACCGCGCTATGCCACGCCGGCGCGATCGCCTGGAATGTGGCTGTCTGGAAAATCGATCCGGGCCCGCACCACCGCTTCGCGGCGCGATCCCTGGCGGCGCTGGCCCAGCGGCACTGGTTGCAGCACCAGAGCGGACCGATCCGGCTTGTGGTCGGGCCGGACTGGGAGGCGGGCTCGATCGCGCTGTATCTGCCCGGACACCCGGCCGTGTTGCCGAACGCGGATCCCCGCCAGGCACCCTGGGTCGACCCGGAACTGATTTCCCGCTGCGGCGCCCTCGTGATCGGGCGAACCGGCCAGCCGCTCGAACGGCAGCTTTCGCCGTCCGAAGCCGCCAACGCCACCGATCAGACCGTGCTGGAAGCCCGGGACTGGCTGGGGCGCGAGTCCGCTATCCAGGCCGCCTTGATTGCCCCGACGCGTGCAGCGGCTTGCGATTAACCACACCGGTCAAAAGGTGGCAATTCGTTCGACAGTTCAAACGACCGCACCGAGGTGCTCGGGGTACTGTGTAAGGGTTGCCTCTGTCCCCAGAGGTCGGGAGACGCTTGTGCACCCCCGACCTGCCACAGGTCACGGGCCGTCCGCGAACCATTATGAATGCCGTCTCAAAGCTGATCGAGTCGTTCGCGCGCACCACTGCGCAGCGTGACCGCGACCAGATCGACCTTTCGGTCGCGCGTCTGCTGCACGACCACGTCGAGGCATGCAAGGTGGTCGTGTACCGCCTGATCGAGGACGGTAACGTGCGCCGCGTCCAGCAGCGCGTGCTGATCGACCCCTTCGGATACGAGTACGGCCCTGCGATGCAGCCTCCGAACGAGCTGCCGCGACTGCTCGACAGGCCCCACTGGTACGAGTGCGACATGACGCTGGACGTCGTTCACTATCAGGCGGGCAGCGGCGCCGATGCGACGATGGGGACCGTGTTTCCGCTTCCGGGCGAGCAGGGAGCGGTTGGCCTGATCGAAATCGAACGGGGCCCGCACCCGGATTCGTTGCAGCCGCGCGATGTGCGCATGATCAACGGCGTGCTGCGCCTGCTCAGCAATCACCTGGCGGTGCTGGACTATGGGCAGCGGGACACGCTGACCGGTTTGCTCAATCGCAGGACCTTCGATCAAAGCTTCGACAAGATCGTGGAGCGCAACCGGGCCCTGGCGCGCGATGCAGGCATCGCATCGCCCAGCTGGTTCGCGATCGCGGATATCGACCGGTTCAAGTCGATCAACGATCGGTACGGCCATCTGTTCGGCGACGACGTGTTGCTGCTGGTGGCACGCTTGATGCGGCAGGCCTTCCGCGGCTCCGATCACCTGTTCCGCTTCGGCGGCGAGGAGTTCGTGGTCGTTCTGGAGAGCACACAGGCGGACAACGCCGAGGCGACGCTGGAGCGCTTCCGCCGGCGCGTCGCCGAGCACACGTTCCCTCAGGTCGGGCAGGTTACGATCAGCATCGGCTACACGCGGATCGGTACCTCCGACCCGGCCGTGAGCTGTTTCGATCGCGCCGACGCGGCCCTTTACTACGCCAAGGAGCAGGGTCGCAACCAGATCGGATGCTACGAAAGCCTGATCGCGGGCGGCCAGCTCGCAAAGCGCGAAGAGTCGGCCGCCAATATCGAGTTCTTCTAGCCGTCCGCCTTCGCGGGCAGCGCGAAAGCGGTCAGGCCCGCCGAAGCGCGCGCAGCGCGCGAAGGCGGGTGCGCCTCAGTGGCCAATTTCGCGGCTGACCTGGTTTTCCTGCTGGTTCAGGGCTCGCTGCTCGGTCTTTGTGATGTGGCCGCCGTTGGTGCTGGCCATTGCGCGCTCTTCCATCCGGATCCGGTGGTCCTGCTGGTGCAGCTTGGCCGCCTGCCCCCTGCTGATCTCGCCCTCGCGGACCTCCTTGTTGATGCGGCGGTTCTGGTTGGCCAGACGGGCGTTGACTTCCTCGCGGCGCGGATGGCTCTTCGCCCATTGTCCATCGCCGGCCGGCGCCGGCGCCTGAGCAAAGGCGGAGCCGGCGAATGCGACTGCGACTGCGAACAGCGTGCCACGGCTCACTCGAATCATTCGGTTCATCGTTCGGATCCTCCAGATGGAATTGGCGGTTGGCGGCCACTCTTAAGCGGACCGTCGGCGCCGGTCGGCACCAGCTTCCTATAACGGCGCCGGCCTCAGGTGGATCAATAGCCAGTTGTGACCGTCGTTACCGCCTGTAACGGCGCAAATACAGCCCAAAAGGTCGGGTGACGCTTCATTTCCGGATCGCGCTGCCGATCAATTATGGAGGTTGTCTACCTGTATCCAGCACCTCTCCTTCCGGACGCCACCTCTTGATGCGCGACCCGCTGCCTGAACCTGCCCCGAGCGCTCACTCGGAGACGCTCTGGCTGCGCGTGCGCCGAAGCTTGATCGGCAGCGTGCTGGGCCGGCGGATGCTCGGTCAATATGTCGGCGCCGCGATGCTGCCGATCGGCGCGCTGGCCGTGCTCGATTATCTGCACGCCGGCAACATCCACTTCATCCAGGTCTCGGCGCTGGCCGCCGCGCTCGTGATCGTGCTGGGCGCGTGGCAGACGCGTCGCATCGTGGACCCGCTGCACCGCCTGCTGGCCGGCACCCGGGGCATCATGGAACACGATTTTTCGCACCAGATTGCGGCCAGCGGGCGCGACGAAATCGCGCAACTGTCACGGGCGTTCAACGAAATGGCCCGCAGCCTCGGGATGAATTTCGCCACATTGCACGTTCTGTCGCAGATCGACAAAACGATCCTGACCAAGTTGGACATTGGCGAAGTGGCCAAGAGCGCGCTGAGCTGCGTGCGCTACGTCACGTCGGCGCATGTCGTGATCCTGGGCCTGTACGAGTCCGAAGCGGCCGAGTTGATGCGGATCTATGCGCTGCGCCGCAATGGGACTCCCAAGATTCGCGCCAAGTTCACGCTGACGGAGCGGCTGCGCGAACGCATTCCGGACACGGACGCAGCCGGCTGGACCGAAGAGCCGCCATTGCCGGAACAGGTCTTGTCCCGGCTCAAGCGCGAGGACCGCGTACACAAGTACTGGGTGCAGACGATCGCGCGCGGCGATCGCGTATGGGGCGTGCTGATGCTCGGTCACGCAGCGGAGCTTGCCCTGACCTCGGATCAGCTGAGGCTGCTGTCGGGCGTGCACGACCGCCTCGAAGTCGCCTTCTCCTGGCTCGAACGGGATCGCAAACTGCAGACGATGGCGCACGCCGATCCGCTGACGGGCCTGCCGAACCGGGCCTCGATGCTGACGCTGCTGGCGCGCGAGCTCGCCAGCGCGCAGCGCGACCGCACCAGCGTGGGCATCCTGTTCCTCGATCTGGACCGCTTCAAGCGCGCCAACGACACTCTGGGCCACGCGGTCGGCGACGCGCTGCTGCGCCAGGCAGCCGACCGCATCACGGAGAACCTGCGTGCCGGCGACGCAGTGGCCCGTCCCGGGGGAGATGAATTCACCGTCTTGCTGTGCAATCTGCCTTCGGCACGCGACGCGGGAACCGTGGCGCGGGGTCTGATCAAGGCGCTGTCGCGCCCCTTCGAGGTCGACGGCCACACGATCTACGTCGGCGCCAGCGTCGGCATCGCCATTTACCCGCAGGACGGCACCAACGGCGCCGATCTTCTGAAAAAGGCCGACAGCGCAATGTACCGCGCCAAGGAGGGCGGCCGAAATCGGTTCGCGTACTACGAAGAAAGCATGAACGTCGAGGCGCAGCGTCGGGCGGCCCTCGACCACGAGCTGCGCCAGGCGTTCGATCGCAAGGAGCTGGTGCTGCACTATCAGCCTCAGATCGATGTGCGCAGCGGCCTGGTCTGCGCCGCCGAGGCGCTGGTGCGCTGGCAGCACCCCCGGCAGGGCATGCTGCTGCCGCCCGCCTTTATCCCTTTCGCCGAGGAAAGCGGCCTTATCGACGCCATCGGCTCCTGGGTGCTGAAGGAAGCCTGCCTGCAGCAGCAGCGCTGGCGCCGTGACGGCGTTCCGATCCCCTGCGTCGCGGTCAACGTGTCGACCCGGCAGTTGCTCAGGTCGAATTTCCTGCGCACCGTGCACTACCTGATGAACCTGGCCAAGATGCAGCCCGGTGGCCTCGAAATCGAGGTCACCGAGTCGATCTTCGTCGAGGGCGGCCAGGCTGGAATGGAGGCGCTTCACGCGCTGGCCGCGGCCGGGGTGCGCGTGGCGATCGACGACTTCGGCACCGGGTACTCGTCGTTCGGGGCCCTGAAGACGCTGCCGGCCGGAATCCTGAAGCTGGACAAGAGTTTCCTGGAAGGCGCCCCGGCCGACAACGACGCCGCCACCATCGTCGCGGCCATGGTCAACATGGCGCACACGCTGCGCAAGGAAGTGGTCGCCGAGGGCGTCGAGCGCGAGGACCAGTACCGGTTCCTGCAGGAGATCGGGTGCGAGAAAGTGCAGGGCTTCCTGTTTTCCGAGGCGCTGCCGGCGGGCGAGATGGCCCGCTTCGCGCTCGAGCGGGTGCAGGCGGGCTTGCCCGCCGACTCGCCTGCCGACTCGCCCGCCGACTCGCCCGCCGAAGCGCGCAGCGCGCAGGCGGGAGCGCGCAGCGCGCAGGCGGGCGGAACCGCGTCCCAGAGCGGTCTTGAAACTGCCGAATCGATGTGAGGTCGGCCCGGGCCGCGCGGTCTACATCTGCCGGAACAGATGCGCATAGCTGTCCGACACCAGCAGCGTGTCGCTGCGCCCCTTGACGTGAACCACCATGCGGCCGCGCATGTCGCGCGCAATGCGGTCGATCGCCGCCGCGTTTACCAGTGTCGAACGATGGATCTGCCAGAACTGTTGTCGATCGAGCTCGTCGACCAGGTCCTTCAGCGGCTTTCGGATCAGCGCCTCACCATGGTCCGTCACGACCCGCGTGTACTTGTTGTCGGCCTGGAAGTACAGCACTTCGTCGACGGTGATCACGCGCAGATTCTGGCCCACTGAGGCGTTGATCCAGCGCAGGGTCGGGCGCGACGCCCCCGTCATGCCGAGCTGACCGAGCACGGCGTTGACCTCTTCCGGCCTGGCCGCGCCCGCGTCGATCCGCTCCCTGAGCCGGCTGACCGTCGAAAACAGGCGTGCCGGCAGCACCGGTTTCAGCACATAGTCGATCGCGCCCTGCTCGAACGCCTCCACCGCGTGCTGATCGAACGCGGTTACGAACACGATATGGCAGCGGCCCGCAGCGGCCCGCGCGACCTCCTGGCCCGAGGCACCGGGCATCTGGATGTCGAGGAACAGGATGTCGGGCCGCTGCTCCTCCAGCAGGCGCAGGGCTTCGATTCCGTCGGCGGCCACGCCCGCGATGAGCAACTCCGGCCACAACGCATGGAGCTGCTCGACCAGCTGTTCGCGCAGCGCGGCCTCGTCCTCAGCGACGATTGCGCTCGGCGCTCTCATCGGGCCAGAACAAGGTGATCACAGTGGCCGCGGCGCCGCCCTTGCCGAGTAGACCGTCTCCGAGCACCTCGCGCCGGCAGGTCAGACTGGCCGCCTCGCCGTACATCGCCTGCAGCCGCTCCCGGATCCGGCGCGGCTCCGGCTCGTCGTCCCCACAAGGGCGGCCGGGCGCCGTGCTCAGCTGCAGCGTCAGTCGTGCCGCGCCCGCCTGACGCAGGCGCTGCGCGCGCAGCGACACGGCCTCGCTGCCCGCCTGGCCGCCGTCGCCCGTGGCCCACTGAACGAGCGGCAGCAGTACCGTGGCCGGAAACGGCGCCTGTAAGCAGTCCGGATCCACGTCGACGTGCCGGGCAGGAAGGCCATCGCGCCGGGCCGCGACCACCGCCAGCCAGGCATCGATCAGCTCGGTCTCGGCGCCGATCGTGGAGCCCTCGGTACGTAGGCGCGGCAAGGCGGTGCGCAGGTACGCGATCAACAGGTCCAGCGTCGAGGCGCCTTTGGCGGTATCGATCGCGTACGCCGCCTGGACGTCGGCCAGACTCTCGAACAGGAATTGCGGGTCGACCTGGGCCCGCATCGCGGTCAGGCGTGCATCGAATGCGCTGCGCTTCAGGCGCGCGCGCTCCTGCTGGGAAGTCAGCAGCCGCTGCTCGATTTCGCGGTTGCTGCGATTGGCCTCGAGCCAGGCAAACACCAGCGCGCCGAACATCAACATGTGTCCGCTGCTCTCGGCATCCATCAGCCAGGCCGGCACCTTGGACCAGTCCTTGTCTTCGCAGCCGTGCACGACACAGGGATCCAGGTGTCCGACCAGCAGGCTGACCAGGGTGGGCGACAGGATGGCCTGTAACAGCACTGCGACCGTCAACGCGATCGCAAGCCTGCCTGCGCGCCTTTCCGTCGCGACGCCGGACCGATCGGCGATGGCCCAGGCACACAGTCCGAGCGTGACCTGCGCGCCCCAGCAGATCCCTGCCGCGCCACAGACCGGCAGCAGCGCGGATAGCGGGACCGACGGCTGGGCCTCGCCCAGGATCAGCGCGCATTGCAGTGTCGTTCCAAACAGCCCGATCAGGCCGGCCCACTTCCAGGCGCTGATCGGAAGCGACCTGATGGCATCGCCCCAGGCGATCAGCGTTGCGCGAACCGCCCGCACGGGCCGTAGCGGCACCAGAACGTCCGGGGTGGCGGTATTCATCGGCTTGTTGCTCCGGCCACCGCGGTTGCCTCCCCAGCAGTTGCCACCGCAGCAGTTGCCAACGCTTTTGCCAGATAAGGCAGACGCACTTCGGCGATCACGCCGCGCGGTTCGTTGCCGCGCAGGCTCAGGCTGGCCGCGCCGGCGAACAGCGCGGACAAGCGCGCGCGCGTATTGGCCAATCCGACGCCCGATCCTGAAGCGGCCTGGAAGCCGGCCCCGTCATCGGCCACACGGACCACGACCTGACCGCCGTCCTGGCGGGCGCTCACCGTGATCGTGCCGCCCTCGGGCAGCGGCGCCAGACCATGCCGTATCGCGTTCTCCACCAGCGTGGGCAGGATCAGCGGAGGAATCGGCACGTCGGCCAGCCGGTCGGCCAATTCGATCCGGAAGCGCAGGCGCTCGCCCATCCGGTGCTGCAGCACCGACAGATAGGCGCGGACCAGCTCGAACTCCTCCGCCAGCGCGGTCGAAGACCGACGCATCGCCGGCAACGCCGCCCGCAGGTAGTCGAGCAGGCTTCCCAGCATCCGCCGTCCGCGTTCCGGATCGACCTCGCACAGTCGTCGCACGTTGGCCAGCGTGTTGAACAGAAAATGCGGCTCGATCTGGGCCTGCAGAACCGTCAGCCTGGCCTCGAGGGCGGCGGCCGACAGCGTGCTTTGCTCGGCGATCTGCTGGCCGAGTCGGCGTCGCGCCGCTGCCTGGCGCCGGATCGAGCCGACCAGGCCGTAGACCATCAATCCGAGCACGGTCCACAGCGAGACGACGTCCGCGAACCAGGCTACTTCTTCGCGAGTGCTGTGCATCGGATAGCGCGACATCCAGAGCCGTACGCCGGCCGAAGCTGCCGACGCGATGGCGAGCAGCGCAACCATGACCAGCCAGCGCACTCGAGTGCTGACGCGCTCGGGCAGCAGCGCGGCGCCGAACGCAACCCCAACCAGCCCGAGCAAGCCACTGGCCAGAAACTGGCGGGTCAGATAGGCCAGCATCACGAACCACTCGCTGCCACCCATCACCGGCACCGCTTTGAGCAGCGACGCCAGCACCAGCGCGAAGCAAAACCAGAACACCAGGGCCACGCTGGTGAAGTTGAAGACCTGGAAGAAGGTCCGGTGAAAGGCGTCGGTGCGCGCCTCCTCCGCCGCAGCCTGCAGACCGACGGGTTGGGCCAATTCGGGCGTCACGACCGCTCCACGGATTCCGACGCGGACATTGTCGCGCGCCGGTTAGGGCGGTGTCACGGGGTCCGACGTATCCGCGCCTCGATCCGACGAAGTGCCCCGGGGCGCGACGAAACGGCCCTTTACGCGCCGGGCGGGCCCGAAACCCTACTGGCCCGAGTAGCGCACCCGCCAGATCGAATTGGAGGCGTCGTCGCTGACCATCAGGGATCCGTCCGCCGCTTCCGCGATTCCGACCGGCCGTCCCCACACGTGGCTATCGTCCACCACGAAACCGGTCAGGAAGTCCTGATACTCGCCCTTGGCCTGCCTGCCGCCTTCGATCGGCACCCGGATCACTTCGTAGCCCGTTCGGATCGAGCGGTTCCACGACCCGTGCTCGGTGGCGAACAGGTCGCCCCGGTACTCCGGCGGAAACTGATGGCCCTGATAGAAGACAATCTGCAGCGGGGCGTTGTGCGGCTGCAGCAGCACGTCGGGAACAATCGCAACCCGGCCCAGCTCCGGATGCTTTCCGCTGTGGCGCGGATCCTGGTGGGCACCCAGGTACCACCAGGGCCATCCGTAGAACCCGCCCGGCTGCACGTGCGTGATGTAGTCGGGCACCAGGTCATCGCCCAGGCCATCGCGCTCGTTCACCGCGCACCAGAGCTGCCCGCTGTCCGGGTCGATCGCCAGGCCCGAGGGATTGCGTATGCCCCAGGCATAGACGCGGCGATGCGAGCCGTCTGGATCGAAGGCGAGGATATCGGCGCGTTGCGCTTCCTCCTGCGAGCTGTCCGGATCGTCGACGTTGGACGCCGAGCCCACCGCGACGAACAGCGTGCCGCCGTCCTTCGAGAACTGCAGATCGCGCGTCCAGTGTCCCCCCTCCGGCAGGTCGGCCACATGCTGGGGCGGTCCGCCCGCACGCAGCTGTCCGCTTTGGTAGGCGAAACGCACGACGGCGCCGCTGTCGCCCACGTACAGCCACTTCGGATCCGCTCCCGGCGGATAAAAGGCTATCCCGTACGGGCGCTTGAACCCTTCGGCAAACACTTCGGTTCGTTCCGGCTTGCCGCTGGCGGTGATGCCGCGCAGCACACTGATCCGCCCGCCGCCGCTCTCGGCGACGAACAGGTCCCCATTGGGTGCCTTGCGGATCACGCGCGGCCCTTTCAGTGCGCTTGCGAACAGCTCGACTTTGAACCCGGGCGGGGCCGCAGGCCAGGCGTTCTCAGGCCGTGCAACGATGGACGGGCCGTTGGCGGCCGATTGCGTCGCGTACGGCGCCGGCAGGTCGCGCACCGAAATCCGGTGCACCTTCCCGGGAACCTCCGACCGGTAATCGGAAAAGGGACTTTCCCCCGCGCGGTCGGCCGCCGATGCGACTGTACCGGCCAGCGCCAGCGCCGCGATCGCACCCGGCCACTTCAGCCGGACGAACGTGGCCTCTGCCGCCACCCGCTCGCCAGGCCGCGATGCGCTACCTGGGCGCCGGGCCGCGGAACAGCACCCAAGAATTCCCTGTGTGCCAGACATGTCGATCTTGACCCGGTCCATTCGTTGTCAACCTCCGACCGCTGCGCCGCACAGATGTTCTTCGGAGCAGTCTCACACCTAATGCGCTCCGCTGGCGGCTGCGTCTGCACCCCCCACCGCGCCCCGCGCCGGCCGCGCGAGCCAGATCACCGCGATCAGGGCCAGGAACAGCAGCGCCGAGGCGTAGAAAATGTCGTCGGCCGACACCATGAAAGCCTGCTGGTCGACGATCCGGTTGAGCAGGTCCTGACTCTGCCCGGCCCCCAGCCCGTTCGCCTGAAGCCTCTGCAGCTCCTGCGAAGCGAGCGGACTGCCCGCCGTCAGGTGCTCGACCAGTTGCGAATGATGCAAGGTCGCGCGCCGGTCCCACAGCGTCGTCACGATCGAGGTGCCGAACGAGCCTGCGGTAATCCTGGCGAACTGCAGGAGTCCGGATGCCGCCGGCACGCGATCGGCCGAAAGGCCGGATAGCGACAGCGACACCAGCGGAACGAAAAATGTAGCCATCGCCGCCCCCTGGATCACGGTTGGCACCAGCAGGGCGGCGAACGACGCATCGGTATCGAACCGGGCCCGCATGAAATTGACCAGTGCGAACGTGAGGAAGGAAAGCGTGACGTATATGCGTGGATCGACACGCTGCACGGTGCGACCGACGATCGGGGTCAGCGCGATCGCGAGAAGACCGACGGGCGCCAGCACCAGGCCGGCCAGTGTCGCGGTGTATCCCATGTACTGTTGCAACCATAGCGGCAGCAGCACAACGCTGCCGAAGAAGGCGCCGTACCCGAGCGATATGGCGAGCGTGCTGGTCCAGTAGTTGCGTCGACGAAACAGCGTCAGGTCGACGATCGGATGCTGTTCGGTCAGCTCCCACACCAGGAAAAGAACGAATCCGATCGCCGCGATCAGCGCCAGCGCGACGATCGTGGTCGAGGCGAACCAGTCCAGGTCCTTGCCCTGGTCCAGCATCACCTGCAGCGCCCCCACCCAGATCACGAGCAGCCCCAGGCCCACGGCGTCGATCGGCAGCCGTTGGGTCGGCGTTTCGCGGTGGCGGTAGATGGTCCACGTTGCAATGCCGGCCAGGACACCGACCGGCACGTTGATATAGAAGATCCACGGCCAGCTGATGTTATCGGTGATCCAGCCGCCCAGCACCGGCCCCACCACCGGAGCGACCAAGGTCGTGATCGCCCACATCGCCAGGGCGGAACCCGCCCTGCTCGCCGGGTAGCTCGCCAGCAGCAGCGACTGCGACAGCGGGATCATCGGTCCGGCCACTGCACCCTGCAGCACGCGAAACAGGATCAGCGTCTGCAGCGAAGGGGCCAGTGCGCACAGAAACGAGGTCAGCACGAACAGCGCCACCGAGGTCGTGAACAACCTGACCTGCCCGTAGCGGCGCGTCAGCCATCCGGTCAGCGGAAGGGAAATCGCGTTGGCGACACCGAACGAGGTGATCACCCAGGCTCCCTGGTCGGGCGATACACCGAGGTCACCCGCAATCGACGGAATCGACACGTTCGCGATCGACGTGTCCAGCACGTTCATGAAGGTCGCCAGCGACAGCGCGATCGTGCCGACCGCTAGGGTGCGGCCCTGGAGCGGCTGCAACGCCGCAGCGGCCCGAACACGTCGGTCGAATAGCTCGGCCCGTTCTGGGCGAGCTGAGGCAGTCGGGCGCCGTCGCGGTCGTGCGTGTCGACCTGCGCCTTCATCGACAGGCCGATTTGCAGCGGGTGAGCCGCCAGCTCGCCCGGCTTCAGCGCGATGCGCACCGGAATACGCTGCACGATCTTGATCCAGTTGCCGGTCGCGTTCTGCGCCGGCAGCAGCGCAAACGCGGCGCCGGTGCCGGCATTGAAGCCCACGATCGTGCCGTGATACGTCACGCTGTGCCCGTACAGATCCGCAGTCAGGTTGACGACCTGGCCCACCCGCATCGAAGCGAGCTGAGGCTCCTTGAAGTTGGCATCGACCCAGACCTGATCGAGCGGCACGATCGCCATCAGCGGCGTGCCCGGATTGACTCGCTGGCCCAGCTGCACGCTGCGCTGTGCGACGAAGCCCGACACCGGAGCCGGCAGGCTGGTGCGCGCGTAGGACAGGTACGCAGACCGCACCACGGCGGCCGCGTTCTGCACGTCCGGATGATTCTCGATCGTGGTGCCGTCCACGCGTGCCCGATTGGCCAACAATTGCTGGCGGGCCGACAGCACCGCGGCCTGGGCCGCCCTGTACGCGTCGCGCGCGTGTTGCAGCTCCTCGCCCGAGATGGCGCCCGAGTTGGCCAGCCGCTCACGGCGCGCCAGATCCTCGGTTGCGGTGGCCAGGTCCGATTCGCGCACCTGCAGGGTGGCGGCCAATTGAGCCGACGTCGAGAACAGGTTCCGCACTTCGCGCACGGTTCGCGCCAGCTGCGCCTCGGCCTGGTCCAGCGCCACCTTTGCGTCGGCCCGGTCCAGCTGCACCAGCGTCTGGCCCGCTTGCACGAACTGGGTGTTGTCGGCCCCGATCGCAACCACGGTCCCCGAAAGCTGCGGCGTGATCTGCACCACGTTGCCGGCGACGTAGGCGTCATCGGTGAACTCCTGGAAGCGCAGCGCAAGCGCCCAGTACGCGCCGTATCCGATCGCGGCGAGCGCCACTACCCCCGTGATGCCGATCAGCCAGCGTCGGCGCCGGCGTGACATCGATGCCAGCTGGGCGGGATTTTGTTCGGTTGTCATGGCGTGCTCCTTGGCCGGAGGGTTGATGCGATTTCAGGCGCCGCGGACACCTGCGGGGCGGGCGCTTCCTGAAGCCCTCCCCCCAGCGCGCGCACCAGGTTGATCGACAAGTCCAGTGCGCGCGAGCGCAGATCGACCTCCAGGCTCTGCTGCGCCAGCAGTGGCGCCTCGGCGCTGAGTACCTGCAGGTAGTTGCCGACGCCCTCGCGATAGCGCAGCACCGCCAGGTCGTAGGCCTCGCGCGAAGCGGCCAGCGCCTGCTGCTGCTCGCTGCGCTGCTGCGACAGGCTGCTGAACGAGCTGAGCTGATCGACCACCTCGCGCAGCGCATCGGACAGCGTCTGGTTGTACTGCTCGACCGCCACGTCGTACTGCGCATCGGCGGCGGCCAGATTGGCGCGGCGCTGCCCCGCGTCGAACAGCGGCAGGCTCAGCGCGGGTCCGACTGCGAGCTCCCGGTTGCCCAGGCCCAGGAAGCCCGAGGTTCCCAGGCTCTGAAAGCCGACGAAGGCCGTCAGGTTCACGTCCGGGTAGAACTGCGTCTGAGCCACGTCGATGCCGCGGCGAGCCGCCTCCACGCGCCAGCGCTGGGCGACGATGTCGGGCCTGCGCCCGAGCAGCTGCGATGGCACCCGCGACGGCAGCACCGCGTCGGCGCCGACCATCGCCGCTGGCCGTTCGATCGCCAGCCCGCGATCGGGTCCCTGCCCGATCAAGGCTGCGATCTGATCGCGGGTCAGCGCGATCGTCTCGTTCAGCTGCGCGACCTGCTCGCGTGCAGCGGGCACGGCCGCTTCGGCCTGCTTCAATTCCAGCCTGGAATCGATGCCCGCAGCGTTGCGGTCACGCGTCAGCGCGAAGATTCTCTCGCGCTGGTCGACGGTCGCCCGTGCGACATCCAGCTGCAGGTACGCGCGCGTCAGCTGCACGTAGGCGTGTGCGATGTCGACCGACAGCGCCAGCTGCGCCGCCTGCGCGTCCACGGCAGCGGCGCGTGCCTGCCCGAGCGCCTGCTCGAAGGTTGCGCGGTTCTTGCCCCAGAAATCGAGGTCCCAGCTCAGCGTCGCCTGCAACTGGTCCAGCGTCCCCCAGCCGCCCGCGTACGGGGGCGGAATCAGAGCCCGGGCCGGGAAGCGCTCGCGCGTGGCCGACAGGCTCGAATCCACGCGCGGGCTGCGGGTCGAGGCGGCCGCGTCGGCCAGCGCAGAGGCTTGCCGCGCCCGCGCCGCCGCCACTTTCAAGCTCGGACCGCCGGCCAGGCCTTCGCTGATCAGTCGATCCAGCTGCGGGTCTCCGAACCGCGCCCACCAGTTGGGGGACGGCCAGGCCGCCGGATCGGTGCCGGTGTCACCCAGTGCACGGCTTGCGGCCAGGCTGTCGGCGCCGGTCACCGCCGCCTGCGGCTTCAGCCCGTGCGTGCTCGCGCACGCCGCCAGTACCAGCAGGGCAAGAAGAGCCGTCGCGCGCAGTGCCGTGCCCCGCGCTTTCGTGGTCGAGCCCAGTCGTTGCGGCGTCATTTCCTCTCCCCCTCGCAAGACCCTGCTTCCTTCATTGCCTTAGCTGCTACTGCCTAGGCAGTTACAACTCGAAAAAAAATCAGACGTTTTCCAGAATCCGCGCCAGGTACCTTTCCAGCTCGCGAACCTCGTCCTTGCTGAACCCGCGCAAAAAGCGGTTCTGCACTTGCATCGACAGCGCTTTCATCTTTGGAAACAGCGACTTACCAGCCTCCGTTAACTCCAGGTTCACCAGCCGGCGGTCGTCCGTACAGCGACGGCGCTGAATCAGCCCCTTCGCTTCCAGCCGGTCCACCATCCGCGTCATCGCTCCGGCGTCGTATGAAAACGATTTGCATAATTGGGTTGAGGAACTCGCTTCCTGCTCGGCGAGCGTCGCGATGATCACGTACTGAGCGGCCGAGACTTCGAGCGCCGATACTTCCGGATCCGACGCGAGCGCCTGATCCAGCGCCGCAAGCGCTTCGGTCTTGACCCGACTGATCAGCCGAAACACGCTCTTGCTGACCGAAAAGGTTTCAGTGGTGTAGATCTCGCCCATCCGAGTGCGCCTTGTCGGGGTGGAAGCCTTGTCGGCAGTGGACTATATCTGCCCAGGCAGTAATTGTCAAGGCCGATATATCCATGATCAAGTAGAGGCCTTGGAAAACCTAGCCGGCCAGCACGGGCCGCAAGTGGCTTGGTGGCGCAACGCGCCTGGCAACCATCTTGGCGGACCCGGCCCGAGCGATCGCAGCTTTCGAGTCGAACGCGGCATTCAAATAAGATGAACGCCGTCAGGACCGCCCGATGACCGATCGCCGCAATGCACTGACTCCGGAAGCGCTGGCGATGATGGATACCATCGCGCGAACGGGCAGTTTCGCCGCGGCCGCGCGCGAGCTCGGGCGCGTGCCGTCTGCTCTGACCTACCAGGTGCGCCAGCTCGAGGACGCACTGGATGCGTTGCTGTTCGACCGCCGGTCCCGGCAGGCGCGATTGACCCCGGCCGGCGAGGAACTGCTGGAGGAAGGCCGCCGGGTGCTGGCCGAGCTCGACGCCGTGACGAACCGCGTGCATCGGGTCGCCTCGGGCTGGGAGACGCGCTTGACCATCGCGTACGACGGCGTGATCTCGCGCCCGACGCTGTTGGATCTGGTCGAGGCCTTTTACGCGCTGCGGCCGAACGGAGCGGAACGCCCCGACGGTTCCGATCGCGGACCGGGCACCCGGCTGCGCCTGCGTACCGAGGTGCTGGCAGGTACCTGGGAGGCGCTGCTGAACGGGCACGCGGATGTGGCGATCGGGGCCAGGGTCGGCAGCGATCCTCCCCCGGGCGTGCAGGTCGAGCCGCTGGGCGACATCACGTTCGTTTTCGCGGTCGCACCGCGCCATCCGCTCGCCTCGCACAAGGGCCCCGTCACCGACCAGGAACTCGCCATACATCGCGCGGTCGCCGTCACCGATTCGGCGCTGAGGCTGTCGCCGATCACCGTGAACCTGTTGCCCGGACAGGACGTGCTGACGGTGCCCGATCTGCAGGCAAAGGTCGAGGTGCAGCTGCGGGGGCTTGGGTGCGGGTTCCTTCCGGAGCCGCTGGCGCGTCCCTTGATCGCCTCCGGCCACCTGGTCGCGGTCCGGCTGCAACGGCCCGTGACGCGAGCTCGGAACGTCGCACCCTTAACGCGATTTAACCCTTTGATCGTATTGGCCTTATTCCGGTCGGACTAGCCTGCTTTTCGCGCGATTCAGCCTCCCCGCTACAACTACCCTGCCCAAGTGGTGGGGTCACCCTGTCGATTCGTCAGGCCCACCGGCTGAAGGAAATCGCCAGTTGAAGAAAAAAGAGCCACTGGCTCCTGTAGCAGAACGCGCCTTGCGCACCGCGGGTCCCTTCTGGCAACACCGGCCGGCCGATCCGGCCTCGATGCGCCAGCCCTCTTCGCCCTACGACAAGACATTGAGCCTCGCGGCGCGCGCCTGGCTCGGCGAGCTTCCTCAGGAGGTCGCACCGCTTTCGCTGGCGAAGAACTTTCCGCGCATCGTGAACCGACTGGCGCGCTTCTGGGACTCGCCGCGGATGGTCGAGGAATACTTGCAGCAGCTGCTGATCGACCGGCGCGGCAAGCGCAGAGGCTTCTCGAAGCAGGTCCTGGATGAGTTGTATCGGCTGGCCGAGTACCATCGAGTGCGACACACATCCGGGAACGAGAACACCGACCTCTGGGACTCGATCCCGTATCGCAGAACCAACGGCGCCTGACGCCGCAGCTCGCTAATAGGACGTTAGCGTCCGCGCTACGCGTCAGTCAGATTCGCGACACCCTGCTGCTCGAATATCCGCGCTATTTCGCTGTTGGAGCGAAGCCGGATGGGCTCATTGGAGCCCTGAGGGTTGGCGAACGACGGTGCCAGCCCAGCTTTCGCTAGACCCCGCTCTCCTTGTGGTACCGAACAACAGCTGCCATCGATAATCGGCGCCTCTATCTGCTCGGGAGCGCGCATGACATCGCGATTTGCGCTACTGGCCCTTTTCGCTGCGACCGGCGCCGTCGCAGCGCCGGTTCCGTACACGCCGCCGACCGTAGGCTCCGGCAACACTGCCATTGCAGATCCTGGCCTCGCGCGGCCTGCAACGACGCCATGCCGCGTGCGGCTCTTCACCGACCAGCCTTTCGCCGACTTCTCGCCCAAATTCTTCTCCTATGCGCCGCCCGCCGCCTGTCCAGGACCGTGGCAGAAGGTGGTGCTCGAGGCGAACTACTCCGTCGAGGCCGGTCGGCAGTTCGATCGGACGGCGACGCTGTGGATCGGCGGCGTCAACGTTTATTTCGGGACCACCGCGGAGCCCTCGGCCACCGTCGCACGGGCATGGCACATCGAGCGTGATCTGACCGAGTACTCGGCGCTGCTCCGGTCGGGGTCGACCGGCAGGGCGGAACTCGGGAACCTCGTCAACAGCACCTATACGAGCACGCTGTTCGGCACGGCGGAGCTCGCGTTTTACCCCGCGCCCTCGGACGACGGGGAGCCGAGCGCGTCGAAGTCGGCCGACGTGGTGCTTCCGCTATCGGCCAGTCCGACGGGCGGCACCGTGGCGCTCTTCGATCCTTCCGCGGAGCTGGCGGCGACGTTCGTGCTGCCGACCAACATCGAGAAGGCATTTTTCGATGTCGTCCTGCAGCACCAGGGCGCGAACGACGAGTTCTGGTACACCTGCGTCCCGAGCGATCTCACCGGCGCGCTGCAGGCCTGTGGAGGCACCGCCTTCCGAGAGGGCCAGCTCAGCATCGACGGGCAGCCGGCCGGTGTCGTGCCGATCTTCCCCTGGATCTTCACGGGTGGCATCGACCCCTACTTCTGGCGGCCAATTCCTGCGCCGCAGGCTTTGAACTTTGTTCCTTATCGCCTCGATGTGACGCCTTTCGCCGGCCTGTTGAGCGACGGCAAGCCGCACCGATTTGCAGTCAACGTCACGAACAACAGCCAGTACTTCCAGACCACCGCGACGCTGCTTCTGTACCTGGATCACGACGCGACGCAGGTCACTGGGGAAGTCACCGAGAACACCATCGGCGCGCCAGCCCCGGTGGTAACGCCGGCGCTGACGACGTCGGCGGACGGGACGGTCAGCGGAACGGTGAGCACGACGTCGGCACGCACGTTCGTTCTGTCGGGATGGGCGAAGACCTCGCAGGGGCGGGTGGAGACGGAAATCAGCCAGCAGATCGATTTCTCGAACGTGCAACAGTTCGTGTCACCGACGTCGGCGCCAGTGGCGTACGTGCAGAACATCACCCAGTCCACCAACATCC
>VBCK01000102.1 GCA_005882215.1 Betaproteobacteria bacterium
GGGCAGGGAGGAGATGCGCGGCAATTCCGCGCTTGCAAGAATCTGACAAAACCATACAAGACGGTGTCAGTGGACCTCAAAAAATCTACGGTTGGGTGGGTTCCAAGGCACGCATTGGCCCTGTCACTCAATCGGCGGGCTCGTAGTTGTCTCTTTCCGGTCAATCTTTGTCCCCCATCGTTGCCTTCAGTTGCTGCGCCCGCTGACGCGGCAGTTCGGACTGGCAGTGGAAGCCGCAACGGTTAACACAATCTGGTCAAATCGAGTTGTCGGCGTGCGCGCCTACGTGAATTTTTGAGGTCCACTGGCACCGTCTTGTATGGTTTTGTCAGATTCTTGCAAGCGCGGAATTGCCGCGCATCTCCTCCCTGCCCACGTGGAGAAGTCATCTTGAATGTGCGGCGGCGCAGCGTGTCCGGCGTTCGCCAAGAACGAGTACCTCGACGCACAAATGCGGGAGTGCCCGTTTCCAGTCGTCTGGTTTTCTGCTGGAATACTCGCAACTAAAAAGGGCGCATCTCCACATCAGCGCCATCGGGAGCTCCGTGCAAAGCGGGTGCAAGACTTGGCTGCTCGGCAGCCGCTTGCCGCGGGGCGCATGTCCATTTCCGAGGTGACGGTCAGCCTCGGTTTCTCGGACCAGGGTCACTCTCATAGGCGTTCCAAAAAATGAGGCACACGCGCACGAAGCTGGCATTGACGACGGCTCTATGGATCACGAGTGTCTGCGGGTGGACTGGATCCGCGGCGCAGGAGGCCGGCGAGAAAGCAGCGGCTGCGACCATCGCTGCCCGGCAGAAATTTTTCGGCGTGGAAAACGTCAATCCGGGCACGGGCGACGTCAGGCGGGATCGGGTCATTTTTTCCTGGATCACCAACGCCGGCTATGCGGCCTCGTTCAGAGGCCGAATCGTTCTGCTCGACACGTATATCAACCGGTTCGAGGTGCCCCCGGGATCCGGGCCCGATCTGCGCCGCACGCCCTTCGGCGCACAGGACCTGGTCGACTTGCATCCGGAGGCGATTTTTCTCGGTCACGGGCACGGCGATCACGCCGACAACGCTGCCTACATCGCGAAGTGGCTGAATATCCCGATCTACACGACGCCCGAGACCTGCGATGCGATGCAGCTGGATGTGGCGAGGATGGCGGCCGACCCCAACACCGTCAATGGAGGCAGCAAACTCGTCCCCGATGCCAAGCCGGTCAACTGCGTCGGCGTCGTGCCGCGCGGCTCGGTTCCGGGCACTGCGGTGGTGAATATCGACCAGCTCAATCCGGTTGCCTGCATCGTTGCCTTCAAGCACATCCACTCGGGGAGGGTGCCCACCGATCCGCAGTTCTGGGGCAGCAACCCGATCGTTCCGGTCATCAACGACTTCGATCCGCGCGAGGCCGCGATGTATCCCCCGGGAACCTGCGTTGCGCCCTTCTCGTCCTCGACCACGATGGAGCCGGCCGCGACGGCGGCGCAAATAGGTCCTGGCAGCACCGGCGGAGTGCTGGCTAACGGGGTGAAGGGGCTGCAAGGATGTCTTGGCTTCGGACCTGTCCTGACGACACTTGTGCCGGGACAGATGAATCTGACCACGACCGGATTTGGTGGCCTGGGGGGACCGTACAGCCTCTTTTACCAGGTCATCCTGCGCGAGGGTCGCCACTTCACGACGGTCTGGCACAACACCGCGGGTCCGCTGATCGAGGGCTTCGGCTCCGATCCCGGGCTGACCTCGCCGGCGCTCGGAAGTCCATATAACGCCGGCGTGAGCCCGACCGGCAATCCGCTGGTGGGGGCGCATCTGTTCTCGATCATGGATTCGTTGCCCCCGACCGATATCGAGTTCGGCTCGGTCACGACCCTGGGCCTGTCGACCAACGCGGTGCGTGACCCGTTTCTGTATACGCAGCATGTGCGGCCGAAGATCTACGTTCCGGGCCACATGACCGACGTGCAGCTGGTGAGCTCCTCGCTTCAAAGCAGGAAAGCATTCATCCTCACCGAGGAGGCTGCGGCCGGCAGCCCGGAGATCCCGGGAGGAGTTGTCTACAAGCCGGAATTGCGCTGGCTGGTCGATCCGAACGACCTGGCGAGGCCGATGGTGTTCGATCCCGACGATCCTCGCTGGTTCAGTCCCGAAAAGGACGAGCGGATCGGGAAGTTCTGCGGCGGCGATTAGCAGGCGGCCTTGTGTCGATCAGGCCGGTGGTGGGCCGGGTGCGTCACGCCCGATCGGCGGTCGCTCGGTGCCTGCTCGCGCTGGGTGCATCCGCACTGGCGGTTGGCGTCACGGCGGGCGAACTGCAAGCCGTGCGCATCGGCCTGGTTCGCGAGGCGAGCGCCGGCCCCTTGTACATTGCCGTTGCCGCCGGGTTTTTCCAGGCCGAAGGCCTCGATCCCCAGGTCAAGTTTCTCGGGTCCGACCGTTCGGTATCCGAGGCCGTGGCCTCAGGACGGCTCGACATCGGCATGGCCGCTCTGTCCGCACCGTTCTACGCCTACGCCGCGTCTCACGGCCTGAAGATGATCGCATCGCGGGCCAGCGATCAGACCGGGTTTCCGATGTACGCGATTGTGTTCGGCCGCAGGGCGCACGAAGCCGGTTGGTCCGATGTCCGCGGCCTGCGCCATGCACGCCTGGGCGTCGCCGACGCCGACTCGGGCACGTACTACGGCGTGTTCAGCGCCGCGTCCAGATTCGGAGTGGACGCCGGCTCGATCAAGGTGGTCGGGTTCAAGTCGCACGAGCGCGAGCTCGCGGCTCTGTCGCGCGGCGACATCGACGCGGCGCTGCTGCCGTTCCCGGTCGCGCTCCAGTCTGCCCGCGCCGGCGAACCGCTGCTGCGCTTGAGCGATTTCGCGTTGTGGCAGCAAGGTGTCGTATTCACCACGGCCGCCCACGTGGCCGCAAGGCGGGACCTGGTCGAACGGTTCATGCGTGCCTACCAGCGCGGTACGGCCGACTACCAGTTGAACTTCCTCCATTACGACGACGCAGGCGATTTCATTGCGGGACCGCAGTACGACCGATATGCCGATCTGATTGCACGCCAGGCGCATGTAGCTGCCGCGATGCTGGCAAGGACGAAAACCTACTGCGACCGGCGCGCGAATCTCGACGTGGCCGATATCGAGAAGCAGGTCAAATTCTGGCAGGACCAGGGCCGCCTGGACCGGCGCGTCGCGGCCGCCGATCTGCTGGATCTATCCTTCATCGGCGAGGAGGCCGCCGCGCTGCGGTAGCCGCTGCCGCATGGTCTGACCTTGCACGGTTCTGAAGGGCCTGCAACGCGAGCACGCGTTGTTCGTTTCCTCAGTCCAGATACTTCGGAAAAGCGGGCAGTGCCTTGAAGTCCAGCGGGTCGTGATGCACCACCAGGCGGCCCTTGGTGTTCTTCAGGATCGTGCCGATCCGGTCGATCGAAGCCAGGGTGTCGGCTCGTTCGACGTTGAACGGCGGCACGCGACGGTAGCGGTAGTTGTCGCGCAGGTGGAACAGATCGCCCGAGATGATCACCGTGCCCGCTTTCTTCAGCTTGACCAGCAGCGACTGGTGCCCCGGCGTGTGGCCCGGTGTCCTCAGGATGCGCACGGTTCCGTCGCCGAACACGTCGTAATCGCCGTCGATCATCTCGGTTTTCGCGATCCGGTAGGCGCTGAACGAATCGAGGTTCACGGAGGGGGAGGGATTGGTCTCGGCCCAGGCGATCTCGGCCTTGCTCAGGATCCAGGTTGCGCCCGGAAACTCGTTCGCGTTGCCGGTGTGGTCGAAGTGCGTGTGCGAGAGCGACAGGTAGGTGATGTCGTCCGGCGTCAGACCGATGGTCTTGAGCTGGTCGAGCAGGGTGACGTCGACCTGCATGTGGCCCAGGTCGAAGTCCACGCCGCCCTTGTTGTCCGCCATTTTGTCGCCCAGGCCCGTGTCCCAAAGAAGCGTGCCCTTCGGATGGCGGACGATCCAGCACGGATCGACCATGACGACGGCTTTGCCGTCATATTCCCCGGTATCCGAGAACATGCCCATGTCCTTGAGCTGTACCCGCCCGCAGTCGAGCGCGTACAGGCGCACTTGCTTGACCTCCTCCGCGGCCTGCGCCGGGCCTATCAGGGCGGAAACCACGAGCAGGAGCGCGCCGATGCTTCGAATCAGGTAGGTGCGGGGCATGATCGAGAAGTCTTCCAGGGTGAGGTGGATCGGAATTGCCAGCGCATTTTGCCGCATCGATCGAAGGCAGCGCATGATCGCTCATAGGGGAGTATGGATTTGCGACAACCCTATTCGATCGGGGGTGCGCAAGCCCGCCACGCGGTTCGAGCGTAGATTCTCCGGTTCGGCAGACCCGCTCTTCTTGTGGATGTGCATAGAACCATGCCAACGGAACCCATGACGAGCGCTGCGCAGCAGCTGCTCGAGTTGTGCGATCGCCTGGACATCAAATACGTGTTCAGCAACCTCGGCAGCGATCATCCGGCCTTCATCGAAGCGTTTGCGCGGATGCACGCTGCGGGAGGCCCGATGCCGAGAATCATCATCTGTCCGCACGAGATGACGGCACTGTCGGCGGCTCATGGCTACGCGATGATCACGCGGCAACCGCAGATCACGCTCGTTCACGTCGATGTGGGTACCCAGAACCTGGGCGGCAGCGTGCACAACGCCGCGCGCGCCCGCGTGCCCGCGATCATCCTGGCGGGGCTGTCGCCGGTGACCGACGATGGAACGCGCGTCGCATCGCGCAACGAGTTCATCCACTACACGCAGGACACGCCCAGGCAACACGAAATCGTCGGCCAGTACATGAAGTGGTCGTACGAGCTGAGGGCGGCGGAAATGGTGGATGACGTGCTGTTGCGCGCCAGGCAGATCGCAAGCTCGATGCCCGAGGGTCCGGTCTATATAACCGGCGCACGAGAGATCTGGGAAGAACCTGTTGCGGCATCGCCGGAACGCAGCGCCGATTGGCCACGAGCCACCCTCGGGGGGCTGTCCGAGGCTGCGGTTGCGGAGCTGTACCAGGCGCTGTGTGGGGCGCAGCGGCCGATTGTCGTCACGACCTACCTCGGTCGGCAACCCCAGGCCGTCGCGCGACTCGTCGAGCTGTCCGAACGGATCGGGATCGGAATCTGCCAGGTGAGCCCGCAGTATCACAATTTCCCCGGCAACCATCCGCACCAGTTGACGTATCGACGCAATAAGGTGATCGACCAGGCGGACCTGATCCTGATGATCGACGTCGACGTTCCCTGGATGCCGTCCAAGGTTCGGCCTGCGGCGGGCGCGCAGCTGTTCCACATCGACATGGATCCGACCAAGGACCGGCTGGGCTACTGGCACTTCCCGGCGCAGCGCGCATATCAGGCGGACAGTTTGATCGTCCTCGAGCAACTGCTCGCGATCAGCGCAAGCGTCGCGCCGGGACGGGATGCCCGCAAAGCCTGGATCGCCTCCGTCAGCGCAGGCTCGCACAGTGCGCCCGCTCAACGTGGGGACGCGATCAGCGCCGAGGAGCTGACCGAGGCGGTGCGCGAGCTCGTGACCGAGCGCACAATCATCGTATTCGAGGAACCGTCGAGCACCGAGTTGATTCCCGACATCCTTCGTCTCGGCGCGCCGGGCAGCTATTTCTCCAGCGGAGGAGCAGGCCTGGGATGGGGCATCAACGCCGCGATCGGAGCGAAACTCGCGCGCCCGCAAGCTGACGTGATCGCCCTGGTCGGTGACGGATGCTTTCTGTTCGGCGTGCCGAGCAGCGCGTACTGGGTGGCTGGTACGTACGGCGCGCCGCATCTGACGATCATCTACAACAACGGCGGCTGGCATTCGCCCCGCCTGTCGACGCTCTGGGTGCACCCCGATGGTCCGGCCGAACGAAACGATACCTACTGGGTGACCGCTGGCGCAGGCGCTCGCCTTCCCGATATCGCAGCCGCCACGGGCGGCGCCGACCCGTTCTACGTGACCCGCCGCGAGCACCTGAACGAGACGCTGCAACGCGCGCTTCAGACGGTACGCGGCGGCCGCAGCGCCGTGGTGGACGTTGCGATATCGCGCATTTCGCGACAGGTGCTGGAATGAGGCACAACCCGACCGAAAGGAAAGAAGGGACAACGGGCTGACGGAGGATCGCAATGAATGACGCACCATGGATGAACGAGACGGCATGGCGCGGCAAGCTCTATCTGAACGGTTGGAAACCGGGCGCCGCCGGAAGCCGGCTCGCCAACCAGACGGAGTATGGGCTCTCGGCCGCGGTCATCTCGCGCTCCATCGGTCGCGCGATGGCGATCGGCAACCGACTCCATACGGGCCTGCTGCACATCAACGATCAGACGGTGCATGACGAACCGCACATCCCGTTTGGCGGCCGCGGCGCCTCCGGCAACGGTGGGCGGATCGGCGGGCCGGCCAATTGGGAGGAGTTCACCCAGTGGCAGTGGGTCACGATCAAGGACAGTCCACCCCGGTATCCGTTCTGAAGTCCGTTCGGGATTTGCCTCGCGTGTGGTTCCAACGCTGAGAGGAGATATGCAGCCTACGACTGCCCTGCGCCAGGACCCGCACGTCGCTGCCCGATCAGGCGGGCAGCTCGGATACAGGAAAGTGGTGTTCGCCAGTTGTTTCGGCACCGCCATCGAGTGGTACGACTTTTTCATCTACGGCTTTATCGGCCCCCTGGTCTTCGACAAGCTTTTCTTTCCCAAGCTCGATCCGCTGATCGGCACGATTGCGGTGTTCGCCACGTTCTCGGTCGGATTTCTGGCGCGGCCGCTGGGGGGAATCGTGTTCGGCCACTTCGGCGACAGGATCGGTCGCAAATCGATTCTGATGGTCACGCTGCTGCTGATGGGCGGCGGCACTGCGGCGATCGGACTGCTCCCCGCGTATGACCGGATCGGCATCTGGGCGCCCATTGCCCTGGTGAGCTTGAGGTTCCTGCAAGGATTTGCGCTAGGCGGTGAGTCGGTCGGCGCGATGTTGCTGACCGTCGAAGGCTCTTCCGCGGGAAGACGTGGCCTCTTTGGCGGCGTGATTCAGGCAGCGGGTCCCATGGGTGTGATTCTCGCCTCGCTGGCGGTCGCCATCGTCGCAAGAATGCCCAACGCCGAACTGCTGTCGTGGGGATGGCGCGCTCCGTTTCTGCTGAGTGTCGTGCTGGTGCTGCTTGGCGTGTACGTGCGCCTGAAACTCGAGGAGTCGGCGACCTTCAAAGCTGCGGCGGAACGGCAGGAAATCGCGCCGATTCCGGTGCTGGAGGTGCTGACGAACTACATGCGGCCGACGCTGATTACGTTCTTCATCATCATGGCCGAGACGAGCTTCTTTTATCTGACCGCAATCTTCTCCCTCTCCTATGGGACCAAGGTCCTGGGCCTGCCAAGAACAACGCTCACCGATGCGCTCCTGATCGCCAATTGCCTTGCCTTGTTCGCCGTGCCGCTGTTCGGCGTTCTATCCGACCGCATCGGTCGTCGTCCGGCATTCCTGGCGGGCATCGCGGCCACCGCGCTGTACATCTACCCGTTCTTCCTGCTGATGGCCACGAAGGAGACGCTGTGGGTGACGGCCGCGATCGCCATCGCCGTAGGTCTGATCCACCCGATGATGTTCGGACCCGAAGGGAGCTTTTTCGCCGAGCTGTTCGAGACGCGCGTCAGATTCAGCGGGGTGTCCGTCGGCAAGCAGATCGGTACCGTGCTGGGAGGCGGGCTGGCGCCGCTGATCGGAACCAGCCTGGTTGCCTGGAGCCATGGCTCGACTCTGCCGGTTGTATTTTATTTCGTCGCTCTGGCGGTGTTCGCATTTGTTGCCGCTCTGATGGCGCACGAAACCAGGGGCCGGACGCTCTGAGCCGGCACCCTTCATGACGGTCGCTTCAGGGTCAGTCGGCCCGGCGGCACCAGGATCGTCGGCAGCCCCGCGGCGAGCGTGCGCGGATAGTCGCGGCTGTAGTGCAGGCCGCGGCTTTCGTGGCGCCTGAGCGCCGAGCGCACGATCAGGTCGGCACACTCCAGCAGGTTGCGCAGCTCCAGCAGGTCGCGCGACACGCGGAAGTTGGCGTAGTACTCGTCCGTCTCCTTGCGCAGCAGCCGGATGCGGTGCTGCGCGCGCTCCAGGCGGCGCGTGGTCCGCACGATGCCCACGTAGTTCCACATCGTGAGGCGCAGCTCGTCCCAGTTGTGCGAGATCACGACCTGTTCGTCGGGGTCTTCGACGCGGCTTTCGTCCCACGAGGGCAGGGCAGGCGACTCGCTCGGGCCTTGCCCGCGGATATCCTCGGCACAGGATCTGCCGACCACCACGCACTCGAGCAGCGAGTTGCTGGCCAGGCGGTTGGCGCCGTGCAGCCCGGTGTAGGCCGTTTCGCCAACCGCATACAGCCGCGCCAGGTCCGTGCGCCCCCGCAGATCGGTCGCGATGCCGCCGCAGGTGTAGTGAGCCGCCGGCACGACCGGGATCGGCTGCTTGGAGATGTCGATCCCCAGGCTGCGGCAGCGCGCCTCGATCGTCGGAAAGTGGCTCTGCAGGAACGAAAGTCCGAGATGGGTGGCATCGAGCCACACGTGATCGAGGCCATTGCGCTTCATCTCGAAGTCGATCGCGCGGGCGACCACGTCGCGCGGTGCCAGCTCGGCGCGCGAATCGTGCGCCGGCATGAAGCGCGTGCCGTCGGGCAGCCGCAGGGTCGCGCCCTCGCCGCGCAGAGCCTCGGTGATCAGGAAGGTGCGGTCGTGCGAGTGGTACAGGCAGGTGGGGTGAAACTGGATGAACTCCATGTTGGCGACTCGGCAGCCGGCGCGCCAGGCCATCGCGACACCGTCGCCCGTGGCCGTGTCCGGGTTGCTGGTGTAGCGATACACCTTGCCCGCTCCGCCGCTGGCGAGGACGACGGCGGCGGCCGGCAGCGTCTCGACCCGGCCGCGCTCGGTGTCGAGCGCGTAGACGCCGAGGCATTGCGGCTCCGCGCTGTCCGGCACGTGCCGGGAGGTGATCAGATCGACCGCCATCCAGCGCTCGCGCAGCCGGATGTTGCGATGCGAACGCGCCCGCGCAAGCAGCGCATCGTGAATCGCCTTTCCGGTCGCGTCCGCGGCGTGCGCGATACGCCGCACCGCGTGTCCGCCCTCGCGGGTCAGGTGCAGGCCCAGCGGTCCCTCCGGATCGGTCGTGAATTCGACACCAAGCTTCACCAGCCACTCGATCGCCGCTGCGCTTCCGCGCGCGATTGCGCGCGCCGCCGGCACGTCGACCAGGCCCGCTCCGGCCTCGCACGTGTCGCGCAAATGCGACTCGATGCTGTCGTCGCTGCCGAGCACGCCGACGATGCCGCCCTGGGCCCAGGCGGTCGCGCCCTCCTCGAGCGAGCGCTTCGCCAGCACCGTGACCGGCGCATGCTCGGCCAGCTGCAAGGCGACGGTCAGGCCGGCCAGGCCGGCGCCGACGATAACGACCGGCTGCTGCATCGTGTTGGAGTCCTGGGTGGCTCTCAGGCCATCATTATGGCGACTGTTTCCCTTGTGAATCCGCAGTTTAGGGCATCTCTCGCCGGGATCTGGCGTGCCCAATGCCACGCCGCCCGGACTCCAACGCCGATGCCTTCAGGAAATTTCAGGCCACGTTTAAGACGGCTCAAGTACTCAGACCCGGCTCCGCGCTGACACTGCAACCCATCGGCGATCGCTTTGAGCGCCGAACCCTGTGACGCCAGGGGAACCGCCCCGAAAGGAGCAGCGTGCACTGCCAATCCACCGGAGGTCATCATGAGGACGTCGAAACAGTCGAGCCGGATCCCCTTCGCAATCGCCGCCTTTGCCACAATTGTTTCCGCGACCGCGCGAGCCGAATACCGCTGCAACGCTCAGGCATTGCCCGAGGAAAAACGGGCCTGCGAACTGGTCAAGCAAGGGCCAGACGCGCTGCGCATGTTTATCGACCGCACCCGCGCAATCTACGGTCTTTACTTCTACGACTACGTCACAGACGCGGATTGGGACCGCTGGGACGCGGCGCGTCAGGGCGGCGAAGCACAGTCCAAGGTGGCCATTCGGCAAGATGATGGAAGTGCGGTGGGGTGGCCGACCAAGTGACGATGGCCAATCGAGGTCATTTGTATTCGGGCGCATGCAGTGCACTCGCGCATTCCGCAGGCACCGATGCCCTCGCCGGGCGTCGGTGGCTGTGGAGATCCAGTCGGAGCAAAATCCCAGCGCTGCATCCGGATTGCCGATCGAAGGGGAGCAGGAGAACGTCGACTTGACGTGGGGCGCATCCCGGCCGGGATCAGGTCACGACGTGCCGCTCGGACGCCTGTTGCGCAGCCTTATGCTGGCGCTGGCATTGGCGCCGCTCGTCGCCGGCGCTGCAGAGCTGCCCGGGCTGGCGGTGCTCCCGTTCGAACTGATCGATGAGCAGCACGAGCTGGCGCCGGCCCACGAGGAGTATGCGCGCCTGCCGGTCATTGCGCAGCAATTGAGCGACGGGCTCCGCTCCAACGGCTTGTACCGCGTGCTGGACACCACACCCGTGCGGCCGATGATCGACGACCTGGCCGCTCGCCAGAACCTGCGCGACTGCAACGGATGCGAGCTGGAGATCGGCAAGGCGCTCGGGGCCGACCGGGTGCTGGTCGGATGGGTCCAGAAGGTCAGCAATCTGATCCTGAACATCAACGTCCGGATCGAGGATGTGTCGAGCGGAGCGACCGTGCTTCAGAAGTCGGTCGATATCCGCGGCAACACGGACGACTCCTGGCGACGCGGCGTCGATGCGCTGGTGCGCGATATGGTCGAGAAGGGACAGCGCGGACGCTGAGCGGTGCCCCGACGGCCGGTGCCCGCGTCTCGAGGACGCCACCGGCGGCGCCCGGAGCCGAGATCAGTGCGGCGGTGTGTACCCGGCCGGCTTGTCCGCGCCCTCGCCGAAGAAGTACTGCTCCATCTGCGTCAGCAGATACTTGCGCGCGCGCGCGTCGGCCAGGCTCAGGCGGTTCTCGTTGAGCAGCATCGTCTGGTGGCGCTGCCATTGCTGCCAGGCCTCTTTGGACACGCTCTCGAAGATCCGGCGGCCGAGATCGCCCGGCACCGGCGGGAAATCCAATCCTTCGGCTTCCTTGCCCAGCTTGATGCAGTGGACCATCCGCGACATTTTGAATTCCTCTTCAAATCGCCCTGATCAGCACCTGCGAGCGGCGCTGCCAGTTGTACATCCGCTGCCGCTGAACCGGCAGATCCTCGACCTTGGCCATCGTGTAACCGCGTTTCAGGAACCAGTGCGAGGTGCGGGTGGTCAGCACGAACAGCCGCTTCAGGCCCGCCGCGCGGGCGCGCGCCTCGATCCGCTTCATCAGCCGCTCGCCCAGGCCGCTTTCGCGATAGTCGCCGTGTACGGTCAGGCAGGCCAGCTCGCCCATCGCGGCTTCCTCGAACGGATACAGCGCAGCGCAGCCCTGGATGAAGCCGTCGTGCTCGAGCACGCTGAACTGGCCGATCTCGAGCTCGATCAGTTCGCGCGGCCGCTTCACCAGCGTACCGTCGGCCTCGAGCGGCTCGATCAGCTTCAGGATGCCGCCCACGTCGTCGCTGGTGGCCTCGCGCAGCGCTTCCAGGTGTTCCGTCGACACCAGCGTACCGACCCCCGTGTGGGTGAACAGTTCGATCAGCAGCCCCCCGTCCAGGCGCAGAGGTATCAGGTGGGCACGGGCGACACCGCCGCGGCAGGCGCGCACCAGGTAGTTCAGGTCCGACAGCGTCTGCTCCGAGGCCTCGTGCGCTGCCAGGATTCGCTCGGCTTCCTCGACCGGCAGCTCGCTGCGCAGCCGGCCGCCGGCGTCGCGCACCCCGTCCAGCGAGCTGATCAGGATCAGCTTGTCGGCCTTCAGCGCGACCGCCGCCTGCGTGGCGACGTCCTCGACTTTCAGGTTGAACGCCTCGCCGGTCGGCGAGAACCCGAGCGGCGACATCAGCACGAGTGCATCGGCCTGCAGCGTTCGTTCGATCATCTCGGTGTCGATCCTGCGCACCACGCCGGTGTGCTGGAAGTCGACGCCGTCGACGATGCCGACCGGCCGCGCCACGACGAAATTGCCGCTGACCACGCGGATCTTGCTGTTGGCCATCGGCGTACTGGGCAGGCCCTGCGAGAACGCCGCTTCGATATCGAGCCGGATCCCGCCGGCGGCTTCCTTCACGCAGGCCAGCGCCGCCGCATCGGTGATCCGCAGTCCCCCCGAGAACGAGGTCTGCAGCCCTTTGAGCTGCAACTGCGCCTGCACCTGCGGTCTGGATCCGTGCACCAGCACCAATCGGATGCCCAGCGCGTGCAGCAGCGACAGGTCGTGCACCAGCGCATTCAAGTGCCCGGTCTCGATCAGCTCGCCTTCGAACGCCACCACGAAGGTACGGCCCCGGTTCGAGTGCACGTACGGGGCGACCGCGCGCAGCCACGCGACGAATTGCGCATGGCTCAATGCGGCGGTAACGGGCGAGGGGGGGGCGACGTGATCGTCCATGAGCAAGGTGAAAGTATACTTCGCGCCCCTGCAAGTCCTTGATTTGGTGAGCTCAATTGCGCAACACTCGCGCGAGGCCGGCGCTTTCGATCCGATTTCCGGACGAGCTGCCGGTTTGCGCCCGGCGCGACGAGATCGGCGAGGCGATCCGGGCCAACCCGGTCCTGATCGTGTGTGGCGAGACCGGCTCCGGCAAGACCACCCAGCTTCCGAAGATCTGCCTGGCGATCGGGCGCGGGCGCGAGCGGATGATCGGCCACACGCAGCCGCGCCGGATCGCGGCCTCCAGCGTGGCACGGCGCATCGCCGAGGAGCTGGCCACGCCCCTGGGCGAGGTGGTCGGCTACAAGGTGCGCTTCACCGACCTTACGCGCGCGGGGGTCGCGGTGAAGCTGATGACCGACGGCATTTTGCTGGCGGAAACGCAGCGCGATGCGCTGCTCGAGGCCTACGACACGATCATCATCGACGAGGCGCACGAGCGCAGCCTGAATATCGACTTTCTTCTCGGCTACCTGCGGCAACTGCTGCCACGGCGGCCGGACCTGAAGCTGATCATCACCTCGGCCACGCTGGATGCCGAACGCTTTGCGCGCCATTTCGGTTCGCCGCAGCAACCCGCTCCGGTGATCAACGTGTCGGGGCGACTGTACCCGGTCGAGATCCGCTACCGGGCGGTACGCGAGGAGGACGACGCCGACGACCGAACGCTGATGGACGCGATCGTCGATGCGGTCGGCGAGCTGGCCCTCGCCGGTCGGGGCGACGTGCTGGTGTTTCTGCCCGGCGAGCGTGAGATCCGCGAGGCTGCCGAGGCGCTGCGCAAGCACCACCCGCCGGGGACCGAGATGCTGCCGCTGTACGCGCGCTTGTCCGTCGAAGAACAGGAGCGGGTATTCAAACCGGGGGGCGCGCGCCGGATCGTGCTGGCGACCAACATCGCCGAGACCTCGCTCACGGTGCCTGGAATCCGGTATGTGGTCGATTCGGGCCTGGCGCGGGTGAAGCGCTACAGCTATCGCAACAAAGTCGAGCAGCTGCAGGTCGAACCGATATCGCAAGCGGCCGCGGCCCAGCGCGCAGGCCGCTGCGGGCGCGTCGCTGACGGCATCTGTATACGTTTGTACGACGAGCAGGACTACGGCCGGCGCGCGCCCTTCACCGATCCGGAGATCCTGCGCTCGTCGCTGGCGGCGGTCATCCTGCAGATGAAGTCGCTCGGCCTGGGCGATGTGGCGCAGTTTCCGTTCCTGCAGGCCCCGCCCGCCCGGGCCATCGCGGATGGCTACCAGCTGCTGGCCGAGCTGAACGCGGTCGACGAGCACAATGAGCTGACGTCGATCGGCCGCGAGCTGGCGACCCTGCCGCTGGATCCTCGGTTGGGCCGGATGCTGCTGGCGGCACGCGACCGGCACTGCCTGCGCGAGATGCTGGTCATCGCATCGGCGCTGTCGGTGCAGGATCCGCGCGAACGTCCCCAGACCGCGCAGGAAGCGGCCGATCAGGCGCATCGCCGCTACGCCGACGAGCGATCCGAATTCCAGGGGCTGGTGAAATTGTGGGACGCGCTGCAGCAACGCCTGGCGCTGAAGAAGTCCAATCGCCGCCTGGCCGAAGAGTTGAAGCAGGAGTTCATCAGCCCGCGGCGGCTGCGCGAATGGATCGACGTGCATTCGCAACTGCATCGGATCGTGTCCGAATTCGGCTGGCGCATCAACGGCTCGCCACCCACGTACGAGCAGCTGCACGTTGCGCTGCTGGCCGGTCTGCTGGGCAACATCGGGTGCAAATCGACCGAGGCGGATCCGGCCGACCGTCGCGAGCCCCCGTACCTGGGCGCTCGCTCGATCAAGTTCCATCTATGGCCGGGCTCGCCGTTTGCGCGCAAGGCCGGGCGCTGGATCGTCGCCGCCGAGCTGATCGAGACCTCGCGGCTGTTCGCCCGCACCGTGGCCGGCATCGAGCCAGGCTGGCTGGAGCAGGCAGGCGCCCACCTGCTGAAACGTTCGTACGGCGAACCGCACTGGGAGAAGCACCCCGCGCAGGTCGTGGCGTTCGAACGCGCCACGCTCTATGGCCTGCTCGTCTACCAGCAGCGGCGCGTCAATTACGGGCCGATCGACCCGACTACGGCGCGCACGCTGTTCATTCACGGGGCGCTGGTCGACGGCGAGCTCGAAACGCGCGCACCCTTCATGGCCCACAACCAGAAGCTGATCCGCGAGATCCGGGAGCTCGAGCACAAGGCAAGGCGGCCCGACGTGCTGGTCGACGAGCACTCGATCTACGCGTTCTACGATCAGCGCGTGCCCGCCTCGGTGACGAGCGGTGCCGAATTCGAGCGCTGGCGCGCGCAAGCCGAGCGATCCGATCCGCATCTGCTGTTCCTGTCGCGCGAAGAGTTGATGCGCCACCAGGCGGCCGGGGTCACCCCGACCCTGTATCCGAAAACGGTCACGATGGGCGCACTGGAAATGTCGCTGTCGTACCACTTCGAACCCGGCAGCGCTCGCGACGGTGCCACGCTGACCGTGCCGTTGTATGCGCTGAACCAGGTCGATGCAGTCCGATGCGAATGGCTGGTGCCTGGCATGCTGAAGGAAAAGACGCACCTGCTGCTGAAGTCGCTGCCGCAGAAGCTGCGCCGCCATTGCGTGCCGTTGCCCGAGTATGCGCAGGGCTTTGTCGAACGATGGGGCGCGCGCCCGCATCAGCAAGACGGCTTTCACGATGCGGGCGTGCCGGTGGGGCTGATCGATGCGCTGATACGGGACGTGCGCGAGCACGCGGGCGTCGCTGCCGCGCCGGTCGACTTCAAGCTGGAATCGCTGCCCGCGCATCTGACGATGAATTTCAAGGTCGTGGACCCGCAGGGCCGGCAACTGGCGATGGGCCGCAACCTCGCTTCGCTGCAGGCCGAGCTCGGCGCCCAGGCGCGGCAGCAGTTCCAGCAGGTGGCCGACGCCGAGGCGGCGCCCGGGGCGCAGGCGCAGCAGCCGATCACCGATTGGGACTTCGGCGAGATCGAGCGTGAGCGGCTGATCCATCGCGACGGCCAGACGCTGCTGGCTTACCCGGCGCTGGTCGACCAGGGCGACCACTGCCTGCTGGAGGTGTTCGACGATCCGCAGGTTGCGCGCACCCGTCATCGGGAAGGGCTGCAGCGCCTCTTCAGGCTTCAGCTGCGCCAGCAGATCCAGCACCTGGAGCGCTCGCTCGCGGCGTTGCAGACGGTTCGGATGCAGGCCTCGGTGGTGCCGGCGCTGTCGGCCGCGTTGCCCAGTTTCGAGGACCTGCGCGACCAGGTGGTGGGCGCGGCGGTGGACCGCACCTGCCTGGAAGAACCGTGGCCCACCAGCCGCGAGCAGTTTCTGGCGCGCAAGGACGAAGCGCGCGGGCGCCTGAACCTGATCGCACAGCAGATCGCTACGCTGCTGACGGCAATCGTGCAGGAGGCGGCACAACTGCCGAAGAAGCTCGCCGCGAGCCGCGCGTTCGAGGCGGCCTGCGCCGATGTCGAGCGGCAGCTCGCGCGCCTGTTTGCGAAGCGCTTCGTCGAGTTGACCCCGGGCGCGCAGCTTGCTCACTATCCGCGCTACCTCAAAGCGATCGCGGCACGGCTGGACCGGCTGAAAGCCGACCCGGCGCGCGACAACACCCTGATGTCGGAGTTCGGCCCGCTGCAAACGGCCTATGCCCGCGCGCTGTCCGCCCGCAAAGGAGTTCCGGACCCAAGACTGGAGGAATTCCGCTGGCTGCTGGAGGAGTTGCGCGTGTCGCTCTTTGCCCAGGAGCTCAAGACGCCGATGCCGGTGAGCGTGAAGCGCCTGCAGAAGGTGTGGGCCAGCATCGGAGGCTGAAATCGGAGAACCTGCGCCGCGGACCGACCGGCTGGCCGCTCTCGGACGCGCAGGACACAGCGCGACTCAGCGCAAAGCCGTCCTCGCCGCGATCATGCTCATTCGATCCGCGTAGGCATTCCAATCCGGTTCCGGCTGATGCGGCCGCCAGCGCGCCAGCTCGTCGTGCAGGTCCTGTCTGATCGACAGTATCTCCTGCTGTATCCGGCTCGTCAGCAGGTACCAGTTGGCCAGCAAAACGTCGTAGCGCCGATAGAAGTCGTGGCGCTTTGCGCGGCTTTCGCGACGACCGGCTTTGCGCAGACCGGCAACAGGCAGTGTGTTCATACGAGGTTCCCGCACTTTCGTGGTTCCGGCCCCGATGGCCGAACTCGACGGCCTCAACTTTGAGGCAAGCGTGGATCACCCGGTAGTTTCTTTGGTCATCGCGGCGCGCCTCGTCGGGGCGCATCGATCGCGCAATGTTGAAGGGAAGCCGTCAGTGCGGGGCAACGCCCGTCTCCGGCAGCGGCCATGGCGGGCCGACCGTCCTGGGCGCATACAGTTCCGGGAACAGCACCGGTCCCCACTCCGGATGCCGGCTCAATTTGGCCGTCAGTTCAAGACGGAACTCCGTGTCTTCGGCCTTCGCCCGCCAGGCATGGACGAACTGGCGCCGGACTGCGGGTTCCGAGTTGATCCAGGCCTCGACTTCGCCGTACGAGAAATCGCCCAGCGTCCTGGCAGCGACCTCGTGCTCGCGGCAGCGCGCCAGGCGCGATGGGATCGAATCACGAAACTCGGTCGGCATCCGGTCGACGAACTCGTTCGGCGGGCGAGCCTCGACGGCCGTCCGCCCGTCCCCGGCGAACGAGATGAAGTCGCCCGCCTTCAGCACCGCTAGCGGCGACGCATGCGCGCGGCGGTCAGCGAAGCGAGCCCGTCCCTGTTCGACGAACATCGCCCCGGCTCGGGCATCGACGCGGGCGAGCACGACCCCGGCCAGGTCGGTCGCATCGAACAGCGGCGTGGCGAATGCTGCTGCCGCAGCATGTTGTGCCTCGTCGAGCGTGAGCTTGATCCACCCCGACAGCGCGTACAGCGCGGGGCGATCGGCACGAAGTTCGGTCGGGTGATCGAGCTGCAGCTGGGTTCGAGGCCCGAGATCGAGCCGAGTGCCGTCTTCGAACTCGAGGCGAACGAAGCTTTCCGTGCCGGTCTCGATCAGATCGGTCGGCTGCACCCGGACGCATTCGGAGGCGGCGAGCTTCGATGTACCGCGGAACAGGGTCGCATTGCCTTCGAGGATCGTCACAACGGCCGGGCCGCCGGCGCCGGCGCCGATCGGCGGCAGCGCGAGCGCCCCAAGCAACACGATCCCAAGGATGGACAACCTCGGCATCGCCTCTCCACTCGATCCCTCCGACACAAGCCTCGCAACAGCCTGCCGACGCTTCATTGTCACCGTGCGCGGCCAGTGCGCCCGGAGAGGCTACGTCAGGCCCTGAGCTGCGTCAATTGCGATCGCCTTCGGCGCACCGAATCGTGCGTCGCCCGATCTTTCGCGACGATGCGAAGCGGCGTTGCGAAACTTAAGCCCGTCGCTTGCGAGTCGATGACTGAAGTCACGTCGGCGACCGCAGGCCTGGTGATGCGGTGCCGTCGAGGCACAGGGCCGCGGCGTCGCGCTCTCGACGGCGGCTGTGGTTGAGAGGGTGACCTGTGTCACTTATGTTCGCCGCTTCCCTTGCCTACAGTCCGTCCAACGCTTCTGAGCCACTCGAAGCAGTTCGCGGTGACAGAAAGTGTTCCTGACAGAGCGGATATATGAGGCCCTCGCCGATCTGTTCAGCTCCTGAGTAACGAGAGCCTCGCAACGAATCGCACCATGTCGGGAACCTTCCCCGGGGCGGTTCACCCAACCGAAAGGAAATGCATCATGAAACTCACCAAAATCGCTCTGGCTGTTATCGCGGCGACCAGCTTCGGCGCCGCATTCGCGCAAAGCACCACTCAGGTAACCCTGATCAACTCGTTGCAAAACCAGTCAGGCGCGCTGAACTCGCAAGCCGCCAACATCGGCAACGCGTCTGGCGCCGGCCAGAGCCGCGTCACGGCGATCAACACGCTCCAGAACCAGAGCGGTGCCCTGAACGCGCAGTCGATGAACCTGGGCAATGCAACGGGCGCAGGCCAGAGCAACGTGACGAGCATCAACACGCTCCAGAACCAGAGCGGCGCTCTGAACAGGCAGGCGATGAACGTCGGCAATGCCTCCGGTTCCGGCGTGAGCCATGTGACGACCATCAACACGCTCCAGAACCAGAGCGGTGCCCTGAACTCGCAGTCGATGGGCCTCGGCAATGCTGCGGGCGCGGGCCAGAGCAACCTGACCGCCATCAATACGCTCCAGAACCAGAGCGGCGCCCTGAACGCGCAGTCGATGAACGTCGCCAATACCTCCGGGTCGGGCGTGAGCCGCGTGACGGCCATCAACACACTGCAGAACCAGAGCGGCGCTCTGAACCGGCAGGCGATGACCATCGGCAACGCCTCGGGCGCGGGGCAGAGCCACGTGACGGCCATCAACACGCTGCAGAACCAGAGCGGAGCGTTGAACGCGCAATCGATGAACGTCGGCAACGCGCAGTAAGTTCTGAGAAATACGGCTCGCCCCGCTCGCGGGGCAGCCGTTTGATCGAAACGCAGGGCGGCATGCCCGCCCTGCACCACCAATCAGAGCAAGGAGAGTGTCATGCGAATTGCCCTTCCACTGTCGATACTGGCCACGGTTGCCCTGGTCGCCATCGCCCCGGTATGCCGTGGCGCCGAGATGCGCACGGCACGCGCCGAAATCCTTCCGATCGAGGACAAGGATCTGGCGAAGCTGGACAAGGAAGAAACGAAGCGCAGGCGCGACATAAGGAACATCGACCAGGACGGGCCGGACATCAACGAGGGCTCGCAATGCGGATCGGTTTCGATCGGAAACAACGACAGCGGTAACCAACGGGGTTCGAACCGCATCGCCCCCCGCGATACAACGGTCATCGTGACCGGAGACGTCTTCAACACAGCCAGCTGCGGCCGCTAGCCGGCAGCGCAAAAACAACGCCGAGGAACCTATGAAGCTCCGCCATGCTCTCGTCCGAACCGCAGCCGCACTCGTCGCAGTCGCCGCGTCGACGATCGCCATGGGCGCCGACAAGGATGAATTCGAACTGCGCGCCGAGAAGCTGCGTTCCGGCCCCAAAAGCGCCCCGGTCGAGAACGACACGGGGTTCAGCAAGGGACTGAAGTGCATGGACGGGCTGTTCCGCACCTTCGGCATCAGGAACGTGACCGTCGTCATCGATGAGATCCCCGATGCGACCAAGAAGATCAACGTCGGCGCACGCGACATGTTCATGTCGGCGACTTCGCAGATGACGCGCACGACGCATGCAATCAGGCTCGTCCCGATGGTCGAGTCGCGCGTGTTCAGTGAATCCAAGCGCGAGCGGGTGGTCGCCGACGCCGACTTCGTGATCCAGGGCTCGATTTCGCAGTTCGACGATTCGATACTTCACAAACAGCGCGACGGGGCGGTCTGCCTGTGGTATCTGTGCGTCGGTGCGGCGGAGTCCGATGCGTTCTCGGGCCTCGGCCTGGATCTGAACCTGGTGGAAACCACCGGTATGTCGCTGGTTCCCGGGGCCAATGTGCGGAACGCGGTGCTGATCCGCAAGCGGGGCAAGGGCTTCGATGGCGACTTGACGCTGAAGAAGTTCGGCATCCAGTACAACTTCACACTGGTCAGCCACGACGGCAACGGCCAGGCGCTTCGCACGCTGATCGAGATCGGCGCCATCGAAATGTACGGCCGGTTGCTCAAGCTTCCGTACTGGAGCTGCATCGGCTCGTCCGACCAGGATCCGGAGGTCAAGAGCGAGATCGACGACTGGTGGGAGGAGATGGCCGCCGATCAGCGCGATCGCGCTCGCCTGTTTGCTTACTTGCAGATGCAGATGAAGGCGCAGGGCGTGTACGACGGAGAGGTGAACGGACGCGTGGACGAGGCCTTGCTTCGCGCGGTGCGCGCCTATCGCGTCGCCCTTGGACAGCCGGACGATGTGAATGTCGACTCGACTTTCCTGCGCAAATACCTGGCTGCCGATCACGTCGAAGTGCGCAAACTCGCCTTAGCCAAGCTGCAGGACATCGCCCTGCAGGAGGGACCGCTGCCGCCGCCGGCCGCAGCTCCGATCGCTCAGAGCGCGCCCGCAACGGCTCAAAACGCGGCAACCGGTCAAAGCGCGGCGGCCCCTCAGGGTACCCCAGCGACCGTTCAAAGCGCGGCGACCGCTCAAGGCACGGCGTCGACTCAGAGCGTGCCGCCCGTTGCCGCTCGCTCGCTGGTAACGGCGCCGATCGCCTCGGCCTCGTCGGCCGCCCCGGGACCCGCGGCAGCGCCCTCGCCTGCGGCGTCCTCCCCGTCCATGACGGCCCCGCGTCCGGTTACGGAGGCTGCACCGGCCCCTGTCCAACCCAGTGCGCCACCGCCGGTGGCTGCCGTGCAGCCGGCCATCACCCGGCCTGCCCCGATCGCATCGGCAGCGCCGGCGCAAGCTGCCGGCCTGAAACAGGTCGCCTATCGGCCGACCCAGGCACCTGTCGCGACGATCCCGATAGAGGGTTCGCGTCCGGCCAACAACACCGCGTACCGGGCCGGCGAGCCCTTCTTCGTTGGAGTGATCTCGCCCCGCGACGGCTACCTGTACTGTTACCTGGTCGACGACCAGAAGCACATCTCGCAGTTCTATCCGGCGCCCACCCAGCCGCTCGCTCGGGCTTCCGGCGGAGCGCTGACGGTACTCAATCCAGAATCGCCCCTGCTCGCCAGCCGCCCCGGGCGCCGGGAGGAAGTGGCCTGCTTCTCTAGCCCGAAGGACCTGGGGCGGCAACCGCTGGATGTCTCCGCCATCGGCGGTGGTCTGGACGGCCTGAAATCAAGGTTCGCGGTCGCCGTCAGCGGCGCATTCGCTATGGGGGTGTTCGATGTCAAGGTTCAGTGATTCGAAAACAGCCGGGCGGCGGTGCGCCGCCGTGGCGCTGATCGCCGCGCTCGCCTGCACCGGCGCCACGCTCGCGTCCGACGATCCGCTCGATGCGGTGACCGTCCGCGTGCAGGGCGCCGAGCCGCCGGGTGAAGCGCGATCGGCGAGCGGGTCTGACCACACCCCCGAAGAGCGACCCGCGCCGGCACCCGGCAAGTCGGCGAAAAGCCCGCGCAGCTTGTTTCGCTGCTGGCAAGGCGGGCGGATGATCTTCGAAGGCAGAGGATATGGCGCGCTGCCGCAGTCGCAGATCGCCGCCGAGCTTAAGGCGGTCGATGGCGCCTCCGGCAGGGTTCAGGTTCTTGACATGTTCGAGGGGCTCTGCGTGCTGGAGTTGCCGAAATGAACGCCCGCAATGTACGGCCGGCAGGAATCGGTTCATTGTCCAAGGAGAAATCAATGCTACTTCACGATTCAAACACGCCGGCCAGGCGCGCGGTTACTGCGCTGCGAAGGACACGCTGTGCGCTCTTCATCGGGGTGTCCGTGTTGTTCGCAGTCGGCTCACAGTTCGCGTCCGCGGCCGAACGCGCTTACCGGCTACAGCCGTTTTCGATTCTGGAGCTCGATCTTGCGGCGCGGTACGTGGTTCGCAACGCAGGAGCGCCCTCCGCGCTGATTCGCGGCCGGCCCGACGTCGTTGACCGCATCGTAGTCGAGCAGCACGACGATCGTGTCAGGATCTTCGTCCCCGGCGTCCTGTCGGATGCAGGACAGATCGTGATCGAGGTCAACACGGTCGGTCTGAACGAACTGGACGTCAAGGGCGCCGGCGAAGTCGAGGCCAGAGGTTTCAACGGCCCGGAATTCTCGCTGCGGATGCCCGGCGCCGCCAACGTCAACCTCACCGCGCTCGACGTCGACAAGCTTCGCGTCGAGATGGACGGCAGCGGCAACATCAATGCGTCCGGTCGCGCGAGCTCCGAGCGCATCCGGATTGGCGGCGCCGGCCAGTACCACGCGGCGGATCTCGCCTCCGATTCGGTCGAGGTCAAGATCGAGGGCGTCGGCGATGTCGAGGTGATGGCGCGCGAGCGGCTCGAGGTGCGGCTGTCCGGTGCCGGCAACGTGCGTTATCGAGGCGATCCGAAAGTGAGGTCGCACATCGACGGCGCTGGCACGGTCGGGAGGATGTGACATGGCCTCCCGCACCCTTCCGGTCATCGCAACCGGTCGGCGCCTGCCGGCGCGACCTGGGCGCCGGAAACTTGCGGCCGCACTCGGACTGTCGGTTGCTGTGGCGCTGTGGTCCGCCGGCGCATCCGCACAATCGAATTCGTCGGTCCAGGCCGGTTCGATGATGCAGGACCAGAGCGGCGTGATGAACCGGCAGCGGCTCGACGTCGGTAACGCCGCCGGCAACGGCAGCACGAAGATCAACCTGGGCTCGATCGTTCAACAGCAGTCCGGATCGATGAACGAACAAAGCGCCGGCCTGGGCAATGTCACGGGCAACGGACGCGCCGAGGTCAGTATGGCCCAGCTGATGCAGAGCCAGGGAGGAGCACTGAACACGCAGCAAGTTCAGGTCGGCAATGCGTCGGGCAACGGGGTTTCGAGGGTGCGGGTCGGTCGCATCTTCCAGGCGCAAGACGGAGCTTTCAACAGCGAGTCGATCGAAATCGGCAATGCCGCCCGCGGGAAGACCAATGTCATCGTCGGCGACATTTATCAGATGCAACACGGGTTGGGAGTCAAATCGGCTGTGAGAATTGGCAACAACTAATTAGCGGGACTGAGATAAAAAGAGCGGCATCGTTCGATGCCGCTCCATTTCGTATCCCGTCGGACCGGTGTCGCTGAAGCGTCAGGCCGTCGCCTGAACCAGAGCGCCGGGTTGCGTGACGGTTGAGGTCGACAGGCTCGACTCGGCGCCCAGGTTCTGGATCAGCGCCTGCAGGAACGCCTGCAGCGAGGCGGTCGCGCTGCCGGCTGCAGTAGCGGTCGTCGCAGGTGTGGTTGAGGTCGAGGCGGCGCCGCTGCTCGAAGTACCGGTCGTCGCAGTGGTGGTCGAGCCGCTGCCCGAGGTGGTGCCGGCCGCAGCGGCGCCGACGGTCGTCGACGTGGAACTGGTGGCCCCGGGCGCGGACGGAGTCAGCGCGCTGACCAGCGCCTGAAAATCCTGTTGCAGCTTCGAGACCGCACTGTCGCCCGAGGTAGACGTCGAAGGGTTCGACAGACTTTGAAGCAGGTTCTGCAGGTTGCTCGCCAGGTTGCCGTACGGTCCGTCTCCGTGTTCGTGGTCGCCGCCGCCCTCGCCGCCGTCGCTGTCGCCGGACTGGCCCTGGCCCGACTGAACCTGGCGCAGCGCCGAGAACAGGTCATGCAGGAAGGAATGCAGAGCGTTGAGCACGTTGACGGCGCTGTTGGTGCCGGCCGAGGTACCGCTGGCGGCGTTCGAATCCGAAGCGCCTGTCGCGGTCGATGCTGTCGCGCCAGTGGATCCGGCGGCGGTGCTGGTTGAAGTCGTCGTGGCTGCCGTGCTGGCTACGGTCGAACTCGACGACGTCCCTGTCG
>VBCK01000103.1 GCA_005882215.1 Betaproteobacteria bacterium
CACCATCCGCTCCGGGTACGCGACCGCCAGTGCGACCACCGCCAGCACGGCCGACGCGACCAGCGCCCGCAGCGGGCCGCCCCTCACTTCCAGCTCCAGAACAGCAGCTCAGCGACGATGTGGGCCGTGGCCAGCATCGCGAACGCCAGCGTGATCGGCAGGTGAACGACTCGCCATCGCTTGACCACGTCGAAGGCGAGACTGTCCCAGTACATGTGCTCCTCCAGCTGCTGGTCCGACAGCCCCTGTTCGCGCGTCTGCTGCCGCGCCTGCTGCAGCCGCTGCCTGGAACGATCCAGCAGCAGCTTGCCGGTCAACCCGCTGACCACGTTGATCAGCATGGCCCCGGCCGCCAGCCAGCCCAGGATCGCGTTCAAGTGAAGGCCGGCGTGTGCCAGCACGAGCAGCGAGCCGAGCCAGGTCATCAGTTCGTGCAAGCGCAGCCAGTGCGCCGGCCGGCCGAAGCGGATCGTCTTGCGCTTGCGCAGCGAATATCCGAACGAGGCGAGGATCAGCAATGCGCCGGGTATTCCCAGGTAGCGTCCGATCCAGACCGCATCGAGCGCGTGCAGCAGCGCCTGAAGCAGCAGCGCCCCGCCCCCCAGCGCCCCGAAGATCAGCAGGAAAGCGACCACCTCGCGCCGCGCGCTAACGCCAGAGGCGGGCCACCGCGCCGCCGGGAGCGTAGAGCGGGTGACGGGGTTGACCCTGTCGCGTCAGCGAAAGGACGTACAGCGGGGCGAGCAGCGCGCGCACCTGGGCATCGCGGTCCAGCAGGGCTCCTTCATTGCCCCAGGCCGCCACCACCCGGGTCGATTCGGCCGCCAGCCGTGCCAGCCAGCGGTCGTTCGCGCGCCCCACCGGGCGTGCCGCCCGTTTGAGAACCTCCGGTGACGGCGTGCGAAACGCGAACAGGTTGCCCACCGCCAGCGCGCCGTAGCCCCAGGCGGCCGCCAGGCCGATGCAGCGGCGAATGGTCGGATCGTTTCTTTGCCGATCGGCGGTGGACGGGTTCAGCATCACGAACAGCACCTGGGGGCCCGGCGCCCAGCGCCGCCACAGTGCGTAGCGGTAGGTTCCACAGCGGGAGATGCAGGCGTCCGATCGCATTTGAGGCGCCACGATACCCATGCGCAGCGTTCGCACTGAAGGTCGGAGGCGTTCACTTGCCCATGGAACATCATCGGCATGTGCATGGGCGCTCGATCCGCGTCCCGTTACCCGCGGAAACGGCGTCGCTTTGGCCCGGGTCCTTGCGTCTTAATGAGTGCGGATTGGCTGCGGGGAAGCCCCATACCCGCTGGGTCGATAGTTCGGACGATTCCGGACCGGTACGGGGTAATCACCTCATTTACGGGGTTACGCAAAGGAAGTACCTTCTTCTGGACTTCGATTGGCCGCGTCGGATCTTGTCGTGCCGCTCACTCGATGTCGTCCTGGTCGACGCGGTGCAACATCATTGTGACGCGCAAATAGCGCAATGAATGCACCTTTATTCGAGAGTTCGTGCCGGTCGCAGAACGACCATGCTGCAGCATCGGGGTGTTTCAACCCTTTGAAGATGCGCATCGTCGGGATCCTGTTGTTTTCGGTGCTGGTAGCGGCGGCTCAGGCGCAGCAGCCGCAGGGACGACTGTTGTCCGCCGATGGGGAACTGCTGCTCAGGCTTCCCTATTCGATGCGCCTCGAGCTGGAGTCACCGGCGGGACTGCCCTCGTCGGTCTTCACTTCCGACTACTGGTCGCGCGTGTACGACGAACGCGCTCAGCTCGCGTCCCGCTACGGCATTCATCTGGCAGAACCGGCGATGTTCCGCCCCTACCTGGTGCAGCAGATGCCAGTGCCGGGTCATGCTCACTTCAATTTCGTCCAGGAGTTGCGCTGGCCGGGAGCGATGCCGTTGACCGGGCTGCAATTCGAACGCAAGAACCTGCTGTTCCGCGGCGATCGGCTGACCATCCGGGCCACCAGTGACCTGCAGACGGTGTTTCGCGGGGCCGGGCTGGCCGGGTCCGAGACCGAAGTCGGTGTGTTGTCATTGCTGGGCTGGCGTTCGCACTCGCGGCTGGTCTGGCAGCTGGGCGAGCCGACGCACGAGCTTCAGTGGCAGTTCAGCGCCGGCATGGACCGGCGGGCGGCTTCCCAGAGCAGCACGGTCGACTTGCAGGTGTTGCGGCGCTTTTAGCGACCATGCGCGACGCTGGCCGCGGTCTCGTCGGATCGCCGATCTCGACCGCGGGGCGCTTTCTGCTGGCCGTGGCGCTATGGGCCTTTGCGCACAACCCGGCGTTCGCGCAGAACGTGGCGCTGACGGGCGTGATGGGGCAGCGTGCGCTGCTGGTGATCGACGACGCGGCCCCGCAGGTCTTCGCGCCGGGCGAGAACCGCCAGGGCGTCACGCTGATCTCCACGGATGGCGATCGGGCCGTGGTCGAAGTCCAGGGCCGCCGCCAGAGCCTGCGCGTCGGGGACGTGCCGGTCAGCGTCGCCGGTGCGGCCGGATCGGCCATCGGCTCGCGTGTCGTGCTGACGGCGGGTGCGGGCGGCCACTTCATCAGTGCCGGACAGATCAACGGCGCGAGCGTGCGGTTCCTGGTCGACACCGGCGCCACCGAAGTCTCGATGAGCGCACAGGAAGCCGACCGGATCGGACTGCCGTACCGGTCCGGGACGCCGGTCTTGATGAGCACCGCGAACGGCGCGGTGCCCGGATACCGCGTCCATTTGGACTCCGTGCGACTCGGGGGAGTCGAGGTCTACAACGTCCAGGCCATCGTCGCCGAGGGCCAGATGCCGTTCGTGCTGCTGGGCAACACGTTTCTGACGCACTTCCAGCTTAAGCAGGAAAATGACTCGCTGACGCTGGACCGGCGCTTCTGAGGGGCGGATACGGGCTAAGCGCAGATTTGCGGTACTGATGGGGCGCAAAGCCTGGCTTCACAATAGGGCATTGCCGTGCAGCATGGACAATCCGGCGCACCCCGCGCCGGCAACTTCACTCGCCCATCGCTTGTCCATTGCAAAGACTTCATTGCCGCCGCGATCCTGATGCGTGCCTGCCGTCGGCGCGCCGTCACGGAGCCGATTTCGATCGGCGCCGGCGCGGTCCCGCGCGTGCCGCCTGGCTCTGCCTGGTGCTGGCCCTGGCTGTTTGCGCTGCCGCAAGCGCGGACACCGAGGAGCTGGACGCGAAGCTGTCGCGTCTGGAACAACTGGCTCGCCACCAGCCGGCCCAGGCGCAGTCCGAGCTTCAATCGCTTTCGAGCGACCTGGGGTCGCTGGACGCGCGCAAGCGGCTCAGGTTCGATCTGGTCGAGCTGCTGATCGCCGATTCCCAGTACCGGCCGGACGATGTGCTGGCGCTGTCGGACCGGATTCGGGGCGCCGTCGCCGATTCGGGAGATGCCCGGATCGGCGCGCTGGTTGCGCATGCGCGCGCCGGCGCCTTCTACCAGCTCGGGCGCAGCGACGAGGCACTGGCCACGGTGGATCAGGAGTTGATCCAGGCGCGCCTGACCCGACAGGACGATCCGGTCGCCCAGGCGCTGGTCAACCGGGCCCGCTTTTTGATGAAACGCGGCGACTTCGAGCAGGCCTGCGCGTCGATCGCCGACGCGGAGCGGCACGCGCGCGGTGAGCAGACCGCGGCCGAGATCGCATTTTCCAATGCGCAACTGGCCACCGCGATCGGCGACGAGTCGCTCGCGCTGCGCTCGTACCAGGATGCGTACGACAAATTCCATGCGGTGGGCGACCGGACCGGCGAGGCCGACTCGCAGGCCGGTATCGGTGCCGCGATGAATCTGCTGAACCACTCCGCCGAGGCGGCCGAGCCGCTGAGGCGCGCGATCGCCGCGTATCGCGAGGTGGGCGACCGGGAAGGCGAGGCGATCGCGAGGGACGAACTGGCGCGGTCGCAGGCCGACATGGGCGAACTCGGGCCGGCTCTGGCCGGCAACGGCGAGGGCATGCGGGCGCTTGCGCAGGTCCATTCGCCGCGCCGGCTGGCGCAGCTGCAGATCCACCGTGCCGAGCTGCTGGTGCGCCTGAAGCGTGCCGGCGAGGCGATGCCGCTGATCGAGCGCGCGCGCCCGGTCGCGCTGGAGGCCGATCTGCAGATGCAGGTGAGCTTGCACCGGGTGACGGCCGAGGCGCTGGCCGCGCTGGGCCGCTACCAGTCCGCGTTCGAGGAAGGCGAACAGGAACAGGCGGCGCAGCTGAGCCGCACCGATCAGCTGGTGGCGCGGCAACTGGCGGCGCAACGCGGGCGGCTCGGAAGCGAGTTGCTCACGCATGAGAACTCGCTGCTGCGCAGTGAGGCCGACGCCAGCCAGCGCGCCCTGGACGAGGCGCGGCGTGCCACGCGCCTGCGGGGCATCACGACCGGGCTGGCGGTGCTGTTCATTCTGGGAGCCGCTTTTGCGCTGTGGCGCCAGCGCGTGCTGCTTCGGCGCATCGCGCGGATGGCCGAAACGGATCCCCTCACGGGTGTGCCCAACCGGCGCCAGGTGATCGATCTGGGCCAGCGTCTGATGATGCGGTGCCACCAGGACGGTCGCCCCTATGCGATGCTGCTGCTGGACCTGGACGGCTTCAAGCAGATCAACGACCGGCACGGCCATGCGGCCGGAGACAAGGCGCTGTGCTCGGTCAGCCAGGCCTTGAGGCGCAGCCTGCGGCCCGGCGACCACCTGGGCCGCTACGGTGGAGAGGAATTCGCGGTGATCCTGCCCGACACCGGCGTGGATGAGGCCGCCTCGGTGGCCGAGCGCCTGCGCGCCGCGGTGGCTTCACTTGAACCGGACTGGGCCGCCGGAGCCGGTCGGCTCACGCTGAGCGGCGGGATCGCGTTCGCGACGGCCGGCCGGTCCGATTTCTCGCAGTTGATGGTGTGTGCCGACCAGGCCCTGTACCGGGCCAAGAACGCGGGTCGCAACCGGATCGAGATCGCGCCGGCCTGACCGGCGCCGGATGGCGTCCGCGCCCATGGCGGGCCCGGACGCTCATACGGTCGACGTTGCCTTACTTGGCGCCGAACACCTTATCGTAGATGAACTCGTTCGGCTCGAGCATGCCGTTGTGGTCCTTGTCCAGCATGTCGAAGATCTTGTCCATGTGGGCCATGAAGTCGGCCTTGGTGACCATGCCTTTGCCGCTCTTGTCCATCATGTGCATCATCGCCTCGGTCCGGAAGGTCTTCTGGAAGTCCGTGGTCCAGATGGTGGTCGAGCCGGCGTCCATCGCCAGGAAGTCGTCCCTGGCCAGCATGCCCTTGTGCTTCTTGTCCATCATGTCGAACATCTGGCCCATGTACTTGTCGTAGTCCGCCTTGGTGACCATCCCTTTGTGGCTCATGTCCATCATGTGCATCATCTTCTCGGTCATGAACGCTTTCTGGAAGTCGGTGTTCCAGAGGTCCGTGGAGGCCGTGCCCATCGTTTGAGCGTATGCCGCGGTGGTGGCCAATACCGCGAATCCCAGCGTCAGCGCGGCTGCACGAAGATTTTTCATTTTCGTCATTGATTGCTCCCTGAATGTCGTTGGATGTCCGATACGACGGAACTGAACGACCGCCCCCGAAGGGTCCTGCCAGCCCCGCGCGGATGTTATCACTGGCGAATACGGCAGGCCCCACGGCTGTGCGAGCGTTCTCCGGCCCGCATTCGTCGAGCCGCGCTCGAAATTCTTACTGGCCGCCGGCGCTCACCCGTCGGCTTGCGAGCGCGCGTGGCAGGGCAGGGCGTCGCCCGGCCGGTCCCAGCGCGGGGCATCCTCCATCCAGATGTGAGCGGCGGGCGCGACCCGGTCCGGTTCGTCCAGGCTGCCGATCGTGACGTCGACCTCGTCCGGCCACCGATCGTTCCGGTAGGTGAGTTGCGTGCCGCAGCGCGCGCAGAACCCGCGCTGCACCGGCGATGAAGACCGGTACATCGCGGCTTGCCCCTGAGTGAAGACCAGCGATGAAGCGGGAACCGTGAACCAGGCGATCACATGGGCGCCTGCGGCGCGCCGGCACGAGGTGCAGTGGCAATACGTCGCAGGACGAACGGGTGCGTCGCAGCGGTAGCGCACTGCGCCGCACAGGCAACCGCCGTTCAGAGCCGCGTCGGAGGGCATCGAGGACCGCGTCGGTCGGATCAGCCGTGATTAGAGCACGCGTTGCCGCTCTCAATGAAGCAGCCCGTACACGGCCACCGAGCTGGTTGTGCCGACGAACACCTTGCCGGCTGCCACCGTGGGCGTGATGAACTTGTTGCCGGTTCCCAGGCTGTCGCGGGACGCGTTCTGGTTGCTGTTGTACAGCTCCCGCGTCAGATCGCTCGCATCGTAAGCGTGCAGCACCGCGGGCGAGCCGTTTTCGACGGCCCACGCGATCGCTGCGCCCGAGCCGTTCGCCGATATGCTGGGCGTCGCGCCGGGGTAGCCGAATGCGACGCTGCTTTGGCTGGCAGCGGTCGGTGCGAGCCGGGCCGCGCTCAGTACGAACCGTTGCAGCGGCGCCCCGGCTGATCCGTAGTAAATGGCGCCGTTGAAATACGCCGGCGACGAATACACCCCGCCGGGCAGAGCTCCCGCCAGGATCTGGTAGGCATGGTTGGCGGTCGGGTCGAACTTGCCCATCGAGTCGCGATCGACCACGTACAGATTGGCGTCCTTGCCGGCGCCGACCGCGAGGTGCCGCGTCGCGCCGCTCGCGTCGACCTGGTCCGGCAGCAGCATCGCTCCGCCCGAGCCCAAGTCTTGATCGGCCGCCGATTGTGCGACGGTATCGGACGTTGCGAAATAATCGGCCACCGACAGCGAGCCCGAAGTCGGGATCTTCAGGAAGCCGTTGCCGAAGTCGCCGCGCGCCGGAAATCCCGAGGCCGTCAACGTCGTATCGAATGTCCCGTTGGCGGAAATGATGAAGAGCGACCCACCGGCATCGAGGGCCGGCCCCGCACCGGCGTTCCAGAACGCGCCGCCGCTGCCGTTGGGCGTGACATTCAGAACGGACCGCATGGCCAGCGTCGCTTCGTCGAAGGCCATGATCCAGCCGGTGTACGGGCTCGCATCACAGTGCGAGCCCCACGCGGTATACAGCACGCCGCCGGAGACCAGCAGCGCGGATCGCTCGTTGTAGAAGGCCGGGTCGAACGACACGATGCCGTTCGTGCTGTTGGCGCCGCTTCCGGGGTAGGTCGCCTGCACGACGACCGGCGAGCCGGGCCGCTCGGCGCCGCTGGCCAGATCGAGCGCGTGCACGCGCTGGACGTATTGTCCCGATGCGCTCTTCGATGCCGCCGTCACGAACACGGTGCCGCTTGCGCCGAGCGCACGGTCGATCGCCGGCGTGGCGGTGATGCCGATCTCCGGCGCGACCTGGCCGCAGTTGCGCGAATCGCTGCTCGCTTCTCCCGGGGCGAGCATCGACTTCTGCCAGAGCACCGTGCCGGTGTTCGCGTCGAACGCATACACGGAGTCGTGTTCGGTGGCAGCGATCAGGAGGTTGTGAACGCTGCGATCGGGCAACGTGACCGAGCTGGCAAACAGCGGCTGCGCGTCGACCCGCCCGTCCACCGGCCACATGGCCGTCCGACCGAAGCTCGCCGAATTGACGTTGGCCGGCGTCAAGGTCGTCTCGACCAGGTACTGCCCGGTGCGGGCCGCGTCGTTGTGCCACATCAGCACGTCGGCCGCCTGGGCACCGGTCGGCATCGGAGGCGGAGCGCTCGTCGGCGCCGGCGCGGACCCGGACGAGCCGTTGCCGCTGCAGGCCGCGAGAGCGCACGCGGCGAGCGTGAACAGCGATCGCCTCAACAGCAGGGTTCCGGCCGGGCCGCAGCGCATCGTGGCATCGATTGGAATGGCCGGCCGCAGCATGGCACAGGGCATGCACAGGGGTCATACTTCGAGCCCGCTCCGCCGAATGGATGGGCCACCGAAATGACGGTACTGGTACTGGGTTTGATCGCCTTCCTGGGCCTGCACTCGGTACGCGTGGTGGCCGAGCCCTGGCGCGTGCGTCAAGTCGCAGCGCTGGGGCCGTTGCCCTGGAAGGCCGTGTATTCGCTGGCGTCGATCGCAGCGTTGGTACTGCTGGTGTGGGGCTTTTCGCGGGCCAGGGCGAACGCGCCGGTCATCTGGACCCCGCCGCACGCGCTGCATTACGTGACGGCCCCGCTGGTGTTGGTCTCTTTCGTCTTACTGGCTGCGGCCTACGTACCGGGCACCTGGATCAAGGCCAGGCTGGGTCATCCGATGACGCTCGGCATCAAGACCTGGGCGTTCGCTCACCTGCTTTCCGCTGGAAGCCTGGCGGACATACTGCTGTTCGGATCGTTTCTGGCCTGGGCTGTGGTTGTGTTCGCGGCCGCGCGCCGGCGCGACCGGGCGGCGGGCACGCCTGCGCCGCCGGGAAATCTCGCGCGCGATACCATCGCGGCGGTGGTGGGGGTGCTCGTCTGGATCGCCTTCTACCTGCATGTGCACCAATGGCTGATCGGCGTGAGCCCGGGCTGAATCCGCGCTACGCGATGGTGCGGACGATCCCGCCTTCCACGCGCAGCGCCGCGCCGTTGGTGGCCGATGCCTGCGGCGAGCAGACGTATATGACCATGTTCGCCACTTCCTCCACGGTGGCGAAGCGCTGCAGCAGCGAGGTGGGGCGTTGCTGCTTGACGAACTCGGCAGCAAGTACCTCGGGCGACTTGCCGCTCTGCTTGGCCATCGCCTGAAGAAAGGGCTCCACGCCGTCCGAGCGGGTCGGTCCGGGCAGTACGCTGTTGACGGTGACCGCCGTGCCGGCGGTGAGCTCGGCCAGACCACGCGACACCGCCAGCTGCGCGGTCTTGGTGACGCCGTAATGAATCATCTCCTTCGGAATGTGCAGACCGGATTCCGACGAAATGAACACGATCCGCCCCCAGTTGCGCCGGAGCATGCCGGACAGGTAGGCGCGCGACAGCCGCACCCCGGACATCACGTTGGTCTCGAAAAACCGGGTCCAGTCCGAGTCCTCGATCTGAAAAAAATCCTTCGGCTCGAAGATGCCGGCGTTGTTCACCAGGATGTCGACATCGGCCATGGCGCGCACGAGCGCTGCGCAGCCCGTGGCGGTAGCCACGTCGGCCGCAACGCCTTGAATGCTCGCGCCAGGCAGTTCGGTCCGCAGCGCCTGGACCGCCGACTGCACGGTCGCCTCGCGCCGGCCATTGACGAATACCCGCGCGCCGGCTGCCGCCAGGCCGCCGCGCGCGACGAGCAGGGCGCGCTGGCGCTGACCGATCTGGGCAACCTGTTCGGAGCGGTGCGCTTCTACGCCGCCGCGCGCCGCAGCGGCATCAAGCCGATCATCGGCTGCGACCTGTGGATCACGCACGAGGCCGATCGCGACAGCCCGTTTCGACTGCTGCTGCTGGCGCAGGACCGCACCGGCTATCGCAACCTGTGCGAGCTGCTGTCGCGCGCCTGGTTGCAGAACCGCCATCGTGACCGCGGAGAAGTGCGGCTCGAATGGCTGCACGAGGCGGGTTCGGCGGGCTTGATTGCGCTTTCAGGCGGTCCGCACGGCGAAGTCGGTACGCTGCTGGCGACCGGCCAGGCGCAGGCCGCGCGCGCCGCCGCGACGCGGCTGGCCGCGCTATTTCCTGGGCGTTTCTATCTGGAGTTGCAACGGGCCGGCCGCGATGGCGACGAAGGCGCCTGCCGCGCGACGATCGCGCTGGCCGGCGATCTGCAGCTGCCGGTGGTGGCGACCCAGCCGGTGCAGTTCATCGCGCCGACCGACTTTCGGGCACACGAAGCCAGGGTCTGCATCGCCGAGGGCTATACGCTGGCCGATACGCGCCGGCCGCGCCGCTTCTCCGCCCAGCAGTACTTCAAATCTCAGGCCGAGATGGCCGAGCTGTTTGCGGACGTGCCGGCGGCGCTGGCCAATTCGATCGAGATCGCCAAACGCTGCAACCTGACGCTCGAGCTGGGCCGGGCCCGGCTGCCCGAGTTTCCGACGCCGCAGGGCGTTTCGCTCGACCAGTACTGCAACGAGCTGGCTTCGAGCGGGCTCGAGCGCAGGCTCGGCCAGCTGTTCGCCGACGAGGCCGAGCGCGCGCGCCGGCGCCCGCTCTACGCGTCGCGGCTGCAGCAGGAGCTGGCAACGATCGCCGGGATGGGCTTTTCGGGCTATTTCCTGATCGTGGCCGACTTCATCAACTGGGCCAAGAACCACGGCATCCCGGTCGGACCGGGGCGCGGCTCGGGTGCCGGATCGCTGGTGGCCTACGCGCTCGGAATCACCGACCTGGATCCGTTGCGCTACGACCTGCTGTTCGAGCGCTTCCTGAATCCGGAGCGGGTGTCGATGCCGGACTTCGACATCGATTTCTGCCAGGACGGGCGCGACCGGGTGATCGAGTACGTGAAGCAGAAGTACGGCGCGCAGGCCGTCGCGCAGATCGCCACGTTCGGAACGCTGGGGGCCAAGGCCGTGGTGCGGGACGTCGGGCGGGTGCTGGACCTTCCGTATTCCAAGTGCGATCAGCTGTCCAAGCTGATTCCGCACAATCCGACCGACCCGTGGACGCTCGACCGCACCTTGCGCGACGAGCCGGCGTTCGCCGAAGCCGTCGCGGCCGACGAGGAAGCCGGCGAGATCATCAAGCTGGCGCGCCCGCTCGAAGGGCTGATCCGCAATGTCGGAATGCACGCCGGCGGCGTGCTGATCGCACCGGGGCGGCTGACCGACTTCTGCCCGCTGTACTGCGCCCAGGGCACCGAGGCCGCGGTCAGCCAGTTCGACAAGGACGACGTGGAGGCGATCGGCCTGGTCAAGTTCGACTTTCTCGGCCTGACGACGCTGACGATCCTGGATCTGGCGCTGCGCTACGTGCGGGCGCTGCACCCGGACACCACGTTGTCGCTGGAGTCGATTCCACTGGACGATCCGGCGACCTTCGAAGTGTTCCGGCGCGCCAACACGACCGCGGTGTTCCAGTTCGAATCGCGCGGCATGCGCGACCTGCTGAAGCGGGCCCGCCCGGACCGGTTGGACGACCTGATCGCGCTGGTCGCGCTGTACCGGCCCGGACCGATGGAGCTGATTCCGGAATTCTGCGAACGCAAGCATGGCAAGCGTCCCCAGTACCTGGATCCGAGAATGGAGCCTATCCTCGGTCCGACCTACGGAATCATGGTCTACCAGGAGCAGGTGATGCAGATCGCGCAGGTGATCGGCGGCTACTCGCTGGGCTCCGCCGACCTGCTGCGACGGGCCATGGGCAAGAAGAAGCCCGAGGAAATGGCCAAGCAGCGCTCGATCTTCATCGCCGGCGCGCGCGCCAACCAGGTCCGCGAGAACGTGGCCGCGGAGATGTTCGACCTGATGGAAAAGTTCGCCGGCTACGGATTCAACAAGTCGCACGCCGCCGCCTATGCGCTGGTGGCCTACCAGACCGCGTACTTCAAGGCCCACTACCCGGCCGCCTTCGCGGCCGCCAACCTGTCGGCCGTGATGGACGACACCGACAAGGTGCAGGACCTGATCCTGGATGCGCGCGCCAACGGGTTGAACATCCTGGCGCCCGACATCGGCTCGGGGCTGTGGCGCTTCGAGCCGGTGGACGATCGCACGGTCCGCTATGGGCTGGGTGCGATCAAGGGCACCGGCGCCGCCGCCATCGAACACATCATCGCGGTGCGGCAGGCCGCGCCGTTCCGTGGGCTGCTCGACCTGTGCCTGCGGGTGGACCGGCACGTGGTGAACCGGCGCGTGCTGGAGGCCCTGGCGCGGGCCGGTTGCTTCGACGCGCTGGAGCCGAACCGCGCCTCGCTGCTGGCTTCGGTCGGGCGGGCGATCGAGATGGCCGACAACGCGGCCGCGACCGCCGGGCAGGTCAGCCTGTTCGGTAGCGACGGCGGGCAGGGGCCTGCGCAGCTGGAAATGGTACCGGCGCGCCCCTGGTCCGAGCGCGAGCGATTGGCGCAGGAGAAGCTCGCGCTCGGCTTCTACTTCAGCGGGCACCTGTTCAGCGAGTTCGAGCAGGAGGCGCGCCGGATCGCGCCGACACGGCTGGCGGACCTGAAGCACACGCGCGACAGTCTGCGCGTGTGCGGCATCGTCGTGTCGGTGCGTCAGCAGAACACGCGGCGCGGGCGCATGTGCGCGGTTCTGATCGATGACGGCACCGCCCAGCTGGAAGTGGCGGTGTTCTCGGAGCTGTACGAGCGCCGGCGCGCTCTGCTGAAGGAAGATGCGCTGCTGTTCGTGACCGGGCGGGCCCGCTTCGACGAGTTCGCGCAGCGGCTGGCGGTCACGGCGGACGACCTGATGGACCTGGCGCAGGCGCGCTGCGGCGCGCGCGCCGCGCTGCGGATCGAGATCCTGGGCAGCCAGGACACGGCCGGGCTGAAGGACGTGCTGGCGGCGTACCGCGCAAGCGGCGGGGGCGGCAACGGGACCAACGGCGGCGGCGCCGAGTCGGGGGCCGGCTGTCGCGTCGTGGTCGCGTATTCGAATGGCGCCGCCCGGGTCGAAATTCCTCTGCCGGATGCCTGGCGCGTGCGCGCCGAGGACCGACTGATCGCGGATCTGCGGGCGCAGTCGACCGTGCGCTCGGCCGAATTCGCCTACGCCTGAGGCCGACAAAGTTCGCCCATCGCACCGATCACACCCCGTCGCCAGGCGGCGGGCGCTGCGGACGATCGCGGTTTTCGAGGCCGCCAAGGGCGTTATTGCGCTGGCCGCCAGCCTGGGTCTGCTGAGTCTGCTGCGCCAGAACCTGCACCACCTCGCCGTGGACCTGATCGAGGACTTCGGCCTGAAGCCCGGCGGCCACTATCCTGCGATCATCCTGCACTACGCCGACGTACTGGCCGACACCAACCTGCAGGCGCTGATACTGCTGGCGGCCGGCTATGTTGTGCTGCGCTTTTTCGAGGCCTACGGCCTCTGGTATCAGCGCACCTGGGGCCAATGGCTGGGCGCGCTGTCCGGCGGCTTGTACGTTCCCTTCGAGCTGTGGCATCTGGCGAACCGGCCGTCGCTGATCGGCGTTGTCGTATTGGTCAGCAATGTGGGAGTGGTCGGATTCCTGGTGTACCTGCTGTGGCGTGAGCGCCGCAAGGCGCCCTGGGTCGACTAGCAGGCGCCCGTGCCTTACCAGCCGACCGCTTGCCCATCCTTGCGCGGATCGGACCCGGCGCGGTAAAAGCCGTTGACCGCTCGCATGGCGTCGGGCTTTGCTGGATTCGGCGACGCCGTGAACATGATCGCCTGAAAGCCGCCCACGTCCGCGCCGTTGACCGATTTCACCGTGTGCCCCATAGCGGCGAGCTGCGACCCCACCAGGTCATACAGCGGCGACTCCATGCTCAATACGTTCGGAACCTGGCTGTGGCGGAAGCGCGCCATGTCGGCCGCGGCTTGCAGATTCGCGCCGAGGTCGAGAATACTCACCAGCGCCTGCGCATGCCCTTGCGCCTGCATGTCGCCGCCCATCAGGGTAATGGTCATCAAGGGTTGCCCATCGCGCATCACGAACCCGGCCGACAGCGTGTTGAAGGGGCGCTTGTGCGGGGCGATCACGTTGGGGCTGGCCGGATCCAGCGTGAACAGCGCGCCGCGGTTGTGCAGCAGGAAGCCGTATCCGGGCACCGTGATCCCCGACCCGAACGAGTTGTAATTGCTGTTCACCCACGAAACCATGTTGCCCTCGGCGTCGGCCGCAGACAGAACGATCGTGTCGCCGGCCACTTCGGTGTTGCCATTCTGGCCCGGCGTCGAAGCTCGCTCGGGGTCGACCTTGTCGCACAGCGACGCTGCATAGGATTTCGAAAGCAGCCTGGCCACGGGGACGGAACTGAAGTCGGGGTCGGCGTTGTATTTGTACAGGTCGGCGTAGGCGAGCTTCTTCGCTTCCACCATCAGATGCCAGAACTTTGCGTTCGCGGGCCCAAGGGAAGCCAGCGATTGCCCCGGGACCCATCGCGGCACGCACGCTTCCAGGATGTTGAGCATCTCGTTGGTCGACCACGCCTGCGACGGCGGGGGCAGCTCGAAAATGTCGAAGCCGTGATACGTGCTCGCGGCCGGCTCGACCCACTCACCCTTGTAGTTGGCGAGGTCCTGCAGCGTCATGGTTCCACCGAGGGCGTCGGACTTGGCGACGATGGCCCTGGCGATCTCTCCCCGGTAGAAGGCATCGGCGCCACCTTTCTGCAGCAGCCGCAAGGTGCGCGCCAGATCGGGATTCCTGAAGACCTGGCCCGCTTCCGGAGACCGACCGTTGACGTACCACGTTTTGACGGAATCGGGATCCTTCTGCTGGCAGCACTCCTGCAGCGGCAGGGCATCGGGCAGGCGCCAGTCGTGTGCAATCCGCTCGGATATCGAAAATCCTTCTTCCGCATACTGCGCGGCCGGATCGAGGACCTCCTGGAAGCTCAGCTTCCCGAACCGCTTCAGCACCGCTTCCCAGCCCCATACGGTGCCCGGAACCGTCACCACCAGAATCCCATAGGGCGGCATGCCCGAAGTCGGCCCCCAGTTCTTTGGGTTCCAGTGGTAGCCGAGTTGGTTGAAGCGTTCGACGGTGGCTCCGGTGGGCGCCATCCCGCTCGAGTTCAAGACGTAGAGCTTGTGCTCCTTGGCGATGTAGATGACCGCAAAAAGATCCGAGGCGATGCCGACGCTCATGGGCTCCACCAGGCTCAGGACCGCTGCGGTGGCGACCGCGGCATCGATCGCGTTGCCGCCTCGCATCAGGATCTGCAATCCGGCTTGCGCGGCGAGCGGCTGACTGGTTGCCACCATCCCGTGATGGGCCATCACCTCGGAGCGGCTTTGTGCCGGCCAGCCCTGCGCTCGCTCGCCGCGGACGGCATTGCAGAACGGGGGTTGCGGTGAGGTGCCGCACGGACCCATTGGCACGACGGGCTGTGCCCGCAGCGTGCCGGCCGCGAGCAGGACGGTCAGCGAGGCGATTGCGGCTGCATGCCGGGTCCAGCGTTTCATCGTCGTCGCCTCCATGGGTCAATCCTGAACGGCAGTTGCCGCCCGAGGGCTCGGGCCGGATCCAGCGCTGGCCAGTTGCAGCGGCTCCACGAGCGGTCGCCAGGCCGAGTTCGGTGCATGCGCGGCGCCGGCCCGTCGCGCATGCTGCGAGAACTCGGCATATCGCTGCAACACCGCCTGGCACGCCGCCAGCAGGGCCTGCGGGTTCGGTTCGTCCACCACCAAACCCGCAGCGCTCGCCTCGGCGATGGCAGCCATCGTGGTGCCTGCCACGGTGACGATCGGAGCGCCGTTGCGCAGCGCATCGAACGTGACCGCGCTCATCTTGTCGGCATAATCGGCGCGCCCGTACGGTTGCAGGCAAATCGCGCCGGCGAACAGTTGCTGGTACTGCTGCGCGTCCATCGTATCGGTCAACACGGTCAGGTGGGGGTAATCGCAGCGCTGCAGCCGCCGCAAATCGGCACGCGTGCTCTGGTCAAAGCGGCCGTAATGATCGCCGGAGGCTTGCACCACGATCGGCAGGCTCGATCCGGCCGCGGCCAGGTGCTCCACCAGGTCGACCACGTGTGTGAACCCCTTGTCGGCCCGCGCAGCGCCGGCCGACAGCAGTGCGCGAAAGGGCGCCGGCGGTTGCGCAGGCAGGTCCGCGCCGAGCGCCGGCACCAGCTGCTCGACGTGCGTGAAGCCGCCCCGCCGCAGCGCCTGCACGATCGCCTGCGAGGTGCCGAACAGCGCCAGGTCGGGCTGGCGTCGGGCCAGCCGGGCGAGCGCCTGCGCGCGGCGCGCCGAGGCGCGCCACTTGTGGAAGTACAGGAACGCGCGCCGCGGCGGGATCGGGCCGCGCGCGGCCAGGTCCAGCGCGCGCAGATCGAACCAGGTCGCAGTCGGTACCAGGATCGGCGCGCCCGAGCGCAGCAGTCTGCGGTACAGCCACAAGGCCTGCAGCTTGCGCCAGCGCCGGCGGAAAAACCGCTGCAGCGGCACGCCCTGCTCCTGCAGCCGCGGCACCTGGGCATGGTGGTCGATCCAGAGCCGGACCGGCAGCGCGGGTGCGGCGGCGTGCAGGCTTGCAAACAGCGCGGCGCAATGGCCGGCCTCGCTCGCCAGCGTCGGCTCGACGATTTCGATTGCTCGGGGCGGCAGCAAGTCGGTCCGGCCCTTCCGCTAAAATATTCCGATGAGCGACAAGGCCGTGCCGCCCGACGTATCCCGCCAGATGTCCAGCGCTTTGGCGCATGCCGTCGCATCCGGCTACCGATCCGCCGCCAGGACACTGCCGACCGGCGGCCGCGTCAACGACCTGGTGGACGCGGTTCTGGTCGTCTCGGTGCGCACGTTCACCGATCGGATCGAGCACATGCGCGCGGAGATGGCGCGCTTCGGCATCGAGTTCGAATGGGTGTTCGACTTCGACCCGCCGCAGATCACGCCCGAGCTGATCGAGCGCACGTTCGCACCGAGCGATCTGCGACTTCCGCATCAGTCGGCCGTACTGAAGCATATCGCGACCTGGCGCATTTGCGTGGAACGCGGCTACCGGCGCGTGCTGGTGTTCGAGGACGACGTGGTGCTGTCGCGCCGATTCACCGAGGTGCTGGCGCAGGCCGTGCACGAACTCGACCAGAAGGGCACGCCGAGTCTGCTGTACCTCGGCTGCGGGCACAATCGCTATGTCGAGGGTACCAAGCGCTCGCCGACGATGCTGGTGCCCGGAGGGCCGCTGCCGGCGGCCGAGGCCCTGGTGCTCGACCGGGAGTCGTGCGTTCGCCGGTTGCAATGGCTGGAACGCAACAAGGTGACGCGGCCGCCCGACTGGCTGTTGCGCGAGGTCGACGCCGAGCTGGCGATCCCGCACTTCTGGCTGCGCGATCCGGTCGTCGAGCAGGGCAGCATGAATGGGCGCTTCCACAGTCTTCTGGACGAGAAGCGCCGGGGCCGCGGGCTGATCTTCGCCTGGCTGAAATTCCGCTGGGATCGGTTGTGCCACCGCCTGTTCGGCGGTCGCACGATCTCGGTCGACGACAAGTAGGGCGAGGTTGCTCGCCGCTGAACCGCCGCGGTTGGGACTGCCTGAGGCGGGCGGCAAGCGCGACGCGGCAGTGCGCGTCGCGCTCATTGCGGCCGCGATCGGCTCCTTTACCTCGCCACCGCTGACGAACATTGCGGTCGCGCTGGCGCTGGTGCTGGCGCTGGCGTCGGCCCCGATGCGCTCGCGCCTGGTCGATGTGGCCCGACAACCACTGGGCCGCTCCGCGCTCGCGCTGTTCGCGGTGATGGCGCTGGCGATGCTGTGGGCCGGCGTGCCGTGGTCTGCGCGCTTTGCCGCCTGGTGGAACTGGCGCACGATGCTGCTGATCGTGCTGGCGGCGGCTGCGTTCGGCGACGCGCGCTGGAAAGAGCGCTTCGGCCTGTCGCTGGTGGTCTCGGTGACGCTCGCCGCGATCGCCTCGTGGGGGATGTGGGCCGCGCACGTGACGCTGGAGCCGCCGTTTGCGGGAACGCTGCTGCGCAATCACGTCACGCAGTCGATGGCGCTGGCCGTCGCGGTGCTGATCGCGGTGGTGCTGGCGGCCCAGCGCGGGCGGTCGGTGCGAGCGCGCTGGCTGCTTGCGGGCGCTGCGCTGGTGTGCCTGGCCAACCTGGTCGCGGTCACCGCCGGCCGCAGCGGGCAGATTGCGCTCGCCGTGGCCGCGGTCAGCGCTGCGCTGCTGATGCTGACCGGACGTCGACGCTGGCAGGCGGTGCTGGCGCTGCTGGCGCTGGCGGCCGGCCTGGCGGCTGCTTCGCCGGCACTTCAGCAGCGTTTTCGGCTGGTGGCCCAGGAGGCCTCGGCGGTCGACTGCGACTCGCCCGCCGAGAACTCCACCGCGATACGGCTGCTGCTGTGGCGCACGACCGGCGCGCTGATTCGCGCCCATCCGTGGCTCGGCTACGGCGTGGGCGGCTTTACACCGGCGTACGAGGAGGAGGTGCGACGGCAGGTGCACGAGCAGCCGCTGACCGGATGGTGCGCCCGTCCGGCGCACGACCCGCACAACCAGTACCTGCGCGTGACGGTCGAGGCCGGTGCGCTCGGTCTGATCGCGTTCCTCGGCCTGCTCGCCGGTGCGGCACGCCAACCGGCGGCGCAACCGTATCGCTCCTGCGCGCTGCCGCTGCTGGCGGCCTGGTGCGTGACGAGCCTTTTCAGCTCGCACTTCCAGACCTTCAACGAGGCGCACCTGATCGCGCTGCTGCTGGGGGTGCTGCTGGCGCCCGAGGCGTACTCGGGTAAGGCTCAGCCGGCGGCCAGGGCTGCGAACACGGCCGAGCGCACCTCGCCGTAATCGGGCCAGCCGCGGCCGCTGCCGACCACCTGTGCGTGCTCGCCCAGTGGGCGCGTCTTGTCGATCTCGGTGACGCCGAATACGCTGATCAGGCGCGCGCCGACCGCCGCGGCCAGGTGAGCCGGCCCACTGTCGTTGGCCACCACCAGACGGGCCTGGGCCAGCAGCGCGGCAAATCCGGCGACGTCGGTTTCCGGCAGCAGCACCGCCCGTGGCACCGCGGCCGCGACCGCGTCGTGCTCTCCCGGGCCGGGGCATGCCACCACGGTGTGCCCGGTCAGCACCAGGTCTGCGCACAGTCTGGGAAATCCGTCCCACGCCTTCAGATGCCCGTGGTGCAATCCGGTGGCCACGGGGCACAGCATCACGAACGGCAGCCTGACCGCGGCCGCCTCCAGCGCCCAGCGGGCGTGCACATAGGCGGCCGGCGCCAGCCGCAGTTCGATCCGGGTCGGCGCCGGTATGGGCCGGTCGATCACGCAGCGCGCAAGCCAGTGGTAATACTCGACCGTGTGCATGTCGCTCCCCCACCGTTCCGGCACCGCAAACGATCGGGCCAGCAGCCAGCCGCGCCGATCGGTGCCGTAGCCGATCGGGCGCAGCCCGGCCAGTCGCATCTCGAGCGCAGAGGAAAAGGAGTTGGTCAGCAGCAGCGCGTACGTCGCGCGCGGAAGCTGGCGCTTCAAGGCGTACAGCGCCCGCACGCGCGCCAGCCGCGCACCCGGCAGCGTCAGCATCGGCCAGGGATAGCCCGCGTACAGGTCGCGCGCCCAGGCGCGCCCGACCAGCGTCAGCGCGTGTCCGCGCGATGCCAGCAGATCCAGCGCCGGGCTGGCCATGCAGGCATCGCCCAGATGATTGGGCAGGCGCACGATCAAGGACGACATTCGTACACGCGGTGGCCCGCAGGCGCGTATCGCATACACTACCCGGTCTCTGTAGTGCGGACCCGGCGCGGCATTGTATCGGTCGCGCTCCGATGGCTGAGCAGCGATGGCGGACTCATCCGAGCGATCGATTTTTACCGACCCGAACCTGCGCCGGATGATCGCGATGGTGCGCGCCCATCCGCGGCCGCTTGCCGTGGCGCTGGTGGCGATGGTGATCGCGGCGTTGACCGACCCGGCGATCGCGGCGCTCACCCGGGTGCTGCTGGACCGCGGTTTCTACGAGCGGCAGCCCACGGCCGGGCTGTGGGTCCCGCTGGCGTTCGTCGGCGTGTTCCTGGTGCGTGGCCTGGCCAGCTATGCCAGCAGCTACAAGATCAGCGGCGTGTCGCAGGCGGTGCTGGTGGAGCTCAGGCGCCGGATGTTCGAGCGGCTGCTGCACTGGCCGCAGGCCACGATCGAGAGCACGCCCTCGGGGATCGTGATCTCGAAGTTCATCAACGAGGCGAGCAACGCGCTGAACCTGGCGGCCGAGGTGATGACCACGGCCGTGCGCGACTCGCTTTCGGTGGTGGCGCTGCTGGGCGTGCTGCTGTACTACAACTGGGTGCTGACGCTGCTGATGGTGGCGTTCGCGCCGCTGGTGGGCGGCATCCTGCGCGTGTTCAGCGCGCGGCTGCGCAGGCTGAACGTGGAAAACCAGGCGATGCTGGGCGAGCTGACGCGCGCCGTGCAGGAGGCGCACGAAGGCGGCCGGGTGATCAAGGTGTACGACGGCGTCGGCTACGAGAGCGAGCGCTTCGACACGATCAACGACCGGCTGCGCCGCTTCGCGATGAAGATGCAGGTCGCCTGGTCAGCGGCGACCCCGGCCACTCAACTGATCGCCGCCATCGGTCTGTCGGTCGTGATCGGCCTGGCGCTGTGGCAGGCCCGCGCGAGCGGGCTGTCCGGTGGCGAGTTCATCATGTTCCTGACCTCCGCCTTGCTGCTGCTGCAGCCGCTGCGGCACCTTTCCTCGCTGAACGGCCCCATCGCGCGCATGTCGGCCGCTGCCGACAGCGTGTTCGCGATGATCGATTCGCCGCAGGAAGCCGACGAGGGAACGCGCGAGATCGAGCACGCGCGCGGGGCGATCGAATTCCGGCGGGTCGGCTTCCAGTACGCCGGCGCCGCGGCCGCGGCGCTGAACGAGATCGATCTGACGGTTGCGCCGGGAGAGACGATCGCGCTGGTCGGCCCCTCGGGGGCGGGCAAGACGACGTTGATCAACCTGATTCCGCGCTTCATCCGGCCCACCTGCGGGCAGATCCTGATGGACGGCATCGAGATCGGACAGTTGCGGCTGGCGAGCCTGCGGCGCCAGATCGCGCTGGTGTCGCAGGACGTGGTGCTGTTCGACGACACGATCGCCGCCAACATCGCGTACGGCGCTTGCCGCGGCGCCACGATGGCGCAGGTGCGCGCGGCCGCCGAAGCGGCGTTCCTGCTGCCGCTGATCGAGTCGCTGCCGCACGGGTTCGGCACCCGTATCGGGGAGAACGCGGTCAAGCTGTCGGGCGGGCAGCGGCAGCGGCTGTCGATCGCGCGCGCCCTGTTGAAGGACGCGCCCGTGCTGCTGCTGGACGAGGCGACCTCGGCCCTGGACTCGGAATCGGAGCGCTTCATCCAGATCTCGCTGGATCGGCTGATGCGCGGCCGCACGACCTTCGTGGTCGCGCACCGGATGTCGACCATCGAGGGGGCCGACCGCATCGTGGTGCTCGAGGCCGGCCGCATCGTCGAGGTCGGGCGTCACGCCGAGCTGCTGGCCAGCGGCGGTCTTTACGCCAGCCTGTACCGGATCCAGTTCGCCAAGTCGGATCAGGCCGTCGCCGCCTGAGCTTCCTAGTAATTCTCGCGCGTCACCGTGGCCGCTTCGACCTCGGCGCGTGTGCGCAGGACCGGGCGCAGCTGCTTGGCCTCGAACAGCGGCAACTGATCGGTGATGTGCGACGAACCCGGGCGCGACCAATTGCCGTAGGTCAGCAGCGCCTGTGCGCGGGCGCCCCTCGGCGTGAACTCGACCAGCTGCACATAGCCGTCGCCGCCGTAATGCCAGATGCGCCCGTCGGGCGCCGGAAACGGCCAGACGGTGCGGATCGGACCGAACACGTCGTCGGGACCGCTTTCCGGATCGTCGGACAGCGGGATCACCTGCTGGAACGTCGCATCGCGCGTCGCGAGCACCGTGCGGTGCACGGTGCCCCACGCAACGTCCAGGGCGCCATGGCGCGACTGAAACTCGCCGGCCACGCGGATCAGCGTCTGGACCGCGATCGTGGTTTCATGCAGGCCCTGGGGCGTGTTCAGCGGATCGGCCGGGTCGTACGGGACGCGGAACGCCGGATAGGTGAAATACAGCGGCAGTGAGCTGTCCTTCGGCACGGACGGGTCGCGGGCATAGGTGCGGTACCACGCTTCGAACAGCAGCGCACCGTGGCTGCCCTCATCGGCGCTGTGGTCCCAGTCGGCCAGCACGTTGGCGGCGGCGACCGCGGTCGGATCGTGCGAGGCGAGGGCTGCCCGGACCAGGTCCGGCGCCAGCCGGTCGGCCAGAGCCATCCGGGTCGACATCTTGCCGGCGAGCAGGTCGGCCGCCGTAAAGCTCGGTTGCGACCGCAGGAAGCTCGCGCCGTGCTGCGGGCGCAGGTCCATCTCCAGTGGGGCGATCCAGGCCGGGAAGTCCGCGTATCGGATCACCTGGGGAAACGTGGCCGTCCAGGGCGCATCGTTGCTGTTCTGCACGAAGCCGCCGGGCGGATCGATCGCCTTGGGCAGCTCGTCCCACTCGAGCGTTTCGGTCCAGAGGGCGCTTGCTCGATCTCCGGGCAGGATGCCGGCCCAATCGTAGAAGCTGCCGCCCGAGCGCACCGGCTGGCGGCCGCCGAACACGTACATGATGTGCCCGGCGCGATCGGCATAGATCACGTTGAAGAACGGCATCTGCAGCGCGGAGTTCGCTTCGATGAACTGCTCAAGATCGTGCGCGCGGATCATTGCCCAGTATTGCGACACCGGCGAGGGCGCATCGAGCCCGGCCACACGCAGCGCCAGCACCTTGTTGCCGCGTGGCGGCGTAATGACCGGACCGTGGACCGAACTGATGATGTCCAGCGGCTGTGTCACGGTGCTGCCGTCGGCTTGCAGGATGCGGATGCTGTCGCTGCGATGCTCGAAGGCGCGCGGCACCCCCTCCCACAGGTAGGTGTCGGGGCCGGTGAGCGTCAGCTCGTACAGGTCGGCGTTCTTGATCGTGTTGTTGGTATGCGTCCAGCCGACGTCGTCCGTGTACGCGATCCCGAGGAAGGGTGCGCCGGGAAACGACACGCCTTCGGCGTTGAGCTGCGGATGCCGGGGGTGGCCCACGACGAGATTCGCCTCGAACCACTGGAAAAGGCCCAGGCCCTGGATCGGCTGGTTGTTGCCCCAGGGCAGATGCGGATTGCCGATCAGCATGGCATTCTCATTGGCCGACAAGCGCGGCGCGAGCGCCCAGCCGTTGGAGCCATTGGGCGCGCCGCGCTCGAGGCGACCGGCCAGCGCAGTCGCGGGCGCGCCGCTGGCCGGTGTCGCGGCGAGCTGCCCGCTCTGCCAGGCCGCGAGCAGCTGCGGCACCCCCGACTGCTCGGACTGGAACGTGAACGTGATCGTCAGCTGGAAGTCGGCCAGCAGATCCTCGGGGACGATCGGCAGCAATTGGCGCAACGCCGGTGCGATGGTGTCGCCATGCAGCGCGGCGTATTCGTTCATGCCGGCCACAGCGGCCCCGAGGTAGTCGCGCTGCAGCTCGCCGCCCCTGGCGAGCCAGAGCTGCGCGCGGCCGGGAATGTCGAAGGTGCGCACCTGGATGTCGCTCTGAACATAGGCGTTGCCGGGTCCCGCACCGAAGTACTCGGCGGCGCGGCCGCGCGCGCGGGCAAGATTGCTCAACACCGTCTCGGCGTGCGCCTCCATCTGCGCGTAGCCGTAGCCCCGGATCACGCTCGGTACATCGGCTGCGTAGATGTGGGGAATGCCGTAGTTGTCCCAGAGAATCTCGCCGTGCCGCTCGGACTCGAGGGCCGGCGCCGACCAGGCGCAGGCCGACAGCGCCAGCAACGCGGCCGCGCGACACAGCGGCCGAGTCGAAGTCCGCGGCGGGCGGCAATGCAAATCAGCAGGCTCCGCCCATGGCGGCGGGACGCTTGCGGTTTGACGGTATCGCGTTGCAAGGTCCATTTTTCGGCTCCATCAGGTCTTTCATGGCTGACGCTCGGTGCGGACCGGAGCCGATGCTATGGGAGCCGCCGCACCTGCAGCCCCTTGGCCTTGAGCAGGTCGAGCACGTTGTTCTGGCCGGCGAGGTGGCCGGCGCCGATCACGATCAGTGCATGCTCGGGGCCCGAGGCCAACGCGGCGATCTTGTCGGCCATTGCGGGGTTGCGTTCGTCGAACAGCTTCGAAAAGATCTTCTTCGACGCCGCGTCCTTGTTCGCCTCGCGCAGCAAACGCCCGATCGCCTCGTCGTCGCCGGCCTTCCAGGCGCTGGCCAGCCGGTCGGCATTGGTCAGCAGCTCGCCGCTCTGGGTCTCCTCGAGGGTTTCCCTGAGCATCGCGTCGCCCTCATCGTCGGTCAGCCCGGCCAGAACGCCGGCCTGAAACTCGGCCGATTCCAGCTCGATCACGCGCTTGGCGTCGGCGTGGGCGCTGGCGAGGAAGTGCAGATCGACGCCGGCCTGCGGGTCGTAGCCGTGCTCCGACAGCGCGCCGACCACCAGCGCACTGGCCAGCGTCGCGGGTCTGAGCGACTTCAATGCGTCAACGTCCTGCCGGGATCGGGATGAGACTGCTTCCAGCTGCTTCCAAACCTGCGGCGACACGTGCTTGTCCAGGCTGTCGGGCGGTGCGTAGGTCAGCAACGGGATGGACCTGGATACCTTGGCCAGGTCGCTGATGTCGACTTCCACCACCAGTTCGTCGGCCTGCCGGTAGGCGTCTTCGACCGCTTTGGGCAGGGGATAGAAGTCCGATCGGGCCACGTGCATCGAGCCGAACACGTAGACCGAATGGGTGGCGGATTTCACTTCCCACAGGAGGGCTTTGGCGCCCGCCGCCGGTTCTGCGCCGGCGGCGCCGGCGGCCAGCGCAAGACCGAGCAAGCCGCAGCGCAACCGGGCCAGGATGCCGCGGGCGAGGAGGCCTCTTGGGGCGCTCATGTCGCTCACATCAGCACGATGTCGTACTGTTCCTGATGGTAGGCGCTTTCGACCTGCATGGAAATCGGCTTGCCGATGAAATCCGACAGCATCGCGAGCGACTGGGATTCTTCCTCCAGGAACAGGTCGATCACCGGCTGCGCGCCCAGGATCCGGAACTCGCGCGCGTCGCCGAACTGGCGCGCTTCGCGCAGGATCTCGCGCAGGATCTCGTAGCACACGGTGCGCGCGGTTTTCAGCACGCCGCGCCCGTTGCACACCGGGCACGGTTCGCACAGCACGTGGGCGAGCGACTCGCGGGTGCGCTTGCGCGTCATCTCGACCAGGCCCAGCGGCGTGAACTGGCTCACCGTCATCCGGGTGCGATCGCGCGCCAGGGCCTTCTTCAGCTCGGCCAGCACCAGCTCCCGGTGGGTCGGATTGACCATGTCGATGAAGTCCAGCACGATGATTCCGCCCAGGTTGCGCAGCCGCAACTGGCGCGCGATCGTCTGGGCCGCTTCCAGGTTGGTCTTGAAGATGGTGTCGTCGAAACTGCGGGTTCCGACGAAGCCGCCCGTGTTCACGTCGATCGTGGTCATCGCTTCGGTCTGGTCGATGATCAGATAGCCGCCGCTTTTCAGGTCGACCCGCCGCGCCAGTGCCTTCTCGATCTCCTCGTCGATCTGGTTCAGCTCGAACAGCGGCCGCTCGCCCTCGTAGTGGGTCAGCCTGGACAGCACGTTCGGCACGTACTGCGTGGCGAAAGCCTGCAGTGCGACGAAGTTCTCGCGCGAATCGATCTGCACGGACGCCGTCTCGTCGTTGACCACGTCCCGCAGCACACGCTGGCTCAGCGAGAGCTCCTGGTACAGCTGGGTCTCGGGGGGCACCTTGCCGGCCGCGTCCTTGATCTGCAGCCAGCGCTTGCGCAGGTAGTCGATGTCGGCCCGCAGGGCGTCTTCATCGGCGTCCTCGGCGCTGGTCCGGATGATGTAGCCGCCGGTCTCGTCCGCCGGCAGCAGCCCGGTCAGCATCTCGCGCAGGTGGGTCCGCTCGGCTTCGTCCTCGATGCGTTGCGACACCCCGATGTGCGAGTCCTGGGGCAGGTACACCAGCATGCGGCCGGCCAGGCTGATCTGGGTCGACAGGCGCGCGCCCTTGGTGCCGATCGGATCCTTGATCACCTGCACCAGCGTCACGTCGCCCTGGCGCAGCAGGCGCTCGATCGGCGGCGGCCGCTCCGACGGCATCTGGCGCGCCTCCCAGATGTCCGCCACGTGAAGGAAGGCGGCTCGCTCCAACCCGACGTCGACGAATGCCGACTGCATGCCCGGTAGCACCCGCGCGACCCGGCCCAGGTAGATGTTGCCGACCAGGCCGCGCGTGGCCGCCCGCTCGATGTGCAGCTCCTGCACCACGCCCGCCAGCAGAACCGCGACCCGGGTCTCCTGCGGCGTGATGTTGATCAGGATGTCTTCGGTCGACACGGGCCCTGGGGTGTCTACGGCACGCGAATGCCGGCCCGCACCAACAGCGATGCGGTCTCGGCCAGCGGCAGTCCCACCACGCCCGAATAGCTGCCCTCGAGCCTTTCCACGAAAATGGCGGCGCGGCCCTGGATCGCGTAGGCGCCCGCCTTGTCCATCGGTTCGTTGCTGGCGCAGTACCGCTCGACCTCCTCTTCGCTGATCGAGCGCATCGTGACCTGTGACACCGACGTCGCCATCAGCGGGTCCACGTTGGGGCCGGGCGTGGCGACCAGCGCCACCACGGTGCGTACCTCGTGCGTGCGGCCGCCCAGGCGCTGCAGGAACTGCGCGGCCTGCGCGCGGCTGTCCGGCTTTCCGAGCACCTTGCCGTCCAGGACGACGACGGTGTCGGCTGCCAGGACCGGGCGGAACACCTGCGAGCGCGCCACCAGCACGCGCGCCCCGCAGATCGCCTTTTCCCGCGCGATCCGCTCCACGTAAACGTGCGCGCTTTCCGACGGCTGCTGGCTCTCGTCGACGTCGGCCGGACGACGCGGCTCATGGCGCAGCAGCAGCGTCTCGAAACGCACGCCGATCTGGTGCAGCAGTTCACGCCGACGCGGACTGCGCGATGCGAGGTAGATGTCGGCCATGCCGGGTCAGCCCTCAACGCCTGAATCTGATCACGAGCGCGAGGTTACCTCAGCTCGATGGTAAGGGTGATTTGTAAGTATCGACCAAGCCCGGTACAGCTGTTCGACCAGGACAACCCGGGCGAGCGCGTGCGGCAGTGTCAGGCTGGATAGCCGCAGCCGCAGCTGGGCTTGCGATTTGAGCTGCTCGGACAGGCCATCGGCGCCGCCGATCAGGAACGATACGTGCTCGGACGCATCACGCCAGCGGCCGATGTGCTGCGCCAGCTGGCCGGTCGTCCAGTCCACGCCCCGCTCGTCCAGCGCGACTAGGCGGTCGCCCGGGGGCGCCGCCGCTCGCAATCGGAGCTGCTCGGCCCGCAGGCAATGCGCCACCGGCTGCTCGCGCCGCGGCTCGGGCCGCACCTGCTTCAGCGCCACTTCGAAATCGCGCGGAAAGCGGGCCAGGTAGTCCTCGACCGCCCGTTCGGCCCAGGCCGGCATCCGCGTTCCAACCGCGGCGATCGTGATTCTCACCGCCTACCGGGGCTTCGATGACTCGCGCGGGATTCGGGGGCGAGCCGCACGCGCACCGGCTTGCCGCCCCAGATTTCCTCCAGCGAGTAATAGGCGCGGATGGCCGGCTGCATGATGTGCACGACCACTTCGCCAAGGTCCACCAGCACCCATTCGCCGGCTTCTTCGCCCTCCACGCTCAGCACGGCGGCCCCGGCCTGCTTGGCTTTCTCGGCAACGCGCGACGCCAGCGCGCGGGTCTGCCGGTTCGAGGTCGCGCTGACCAGTACCACGCGGTCGAACAGGTCCGACAGCTGGGTCGTGTTGTACACGCAGATATCCTGACCCTTGACGTCCTCGAGCGCGTCGATCACCACGCGCTGCAATCGGCTCAATTGCATGGGCTCACGAATACAGTCGATGGCGGCGGATATAGCCGAGCACGGTCGGCGCCAGCAGCGGTGCGACGGAGGCTGCATTGCCTGCCGAGGCGGCGCCCAGCAGCGCGCGGATCTGCGTGGACGAGCACTCGACCGGCTTCATCGCGATCGGCACCAGCACGCCGGCCGGTCGCAGCGCCACATCGGCGGCGCTGCCACGGTGCCTGGCGCGCCATGCGGCGAGCTGCGGCTTCAGTCCTGCGGTCTGATCCGGGCGTTCGGCCACACCGAGGTGCGCCAGTTCGATCAGCTGCTCCCAGCGGTGCCAGGTGTCGAGCCGTTCGAACTGGTCAGCCCCGATCAGCAGCACCAGCGGGCGGGCCGCGCCCACCTCCTGGCGCAGTTGCCGCAGCGTGTCGACCGTGAAACTGGGCCCGGGCCGTTCCAGCTCGCGCCGGTCCAGAGCGAAGCGGGGCTCGTCCGCGATCGCCAGCTCGATCATCCTGGCCCGATGGGTCGCATCGGCGGGCGGGCCCTTTTGCCACGCCAGTCCCGCCGGAACGAACAGGACCCGTGCCAGGTCCAGTTGCAGCATCGCGTCGCGCGCGAGCTGAACGTGCCCGACGTGGATCGGGTCGAAGCTGCCACCCAGCAGACCGATCGGTCTGCGATCGTCCGGCGTCATGAAGCCTGCGGGGGCGCCGGGGCCAGCCAGTCGCGCGCCTGCAGAAATTGAGCCAGCCTGGCCTCATCGGATCCGGGCTGCGGCCGCCAGTCGTAGCGCCAGGTGACGCGCGGCGGCAGCGACATCAGGATCGATTCCGCGCGTCCGCCGGACTGCAGGCCGAACAGCGTGCCACGGTCGTAAACCAGGTTGAATTCGACGTAACGGCCGCGTCGCCAGGCCTGGAATTCGCGCTCGCGCTCGCCGTAGGCGATCGTGCTGCGCCGCTCGACGATCGGACCGTAGGCAGCCAGCAGGCCGTCGCCTACCGCGCGGGTCATCGCAAAGCTGCGTTCGAACCCCAGCTCGGAGAAGTCGTCGAAGAATATGCCGCCCACGCCGCGCGGCTCGTTGCGGTGCTTCAGGAAGAAGTACTCGTCGCACCAGCGCTTGAAGCGCGCGTGCAGGTCGGCGCCGAATGGGGCCAGCGCGTCGCGGCAGCAGGCGTGGAAGTGGCGGGCATCCTCCTCGAACCCGTAATACGGGGTCAGGTCCATCCCACCGCCAAACCACCAGAGGTCCACCGCATGGGTGGCGCGCGCAACGAAGAAACGCACGTTCATGTGCACGGTCGGCACATAGGGATTGCGCGGATGCAGCACGAGCGACACGCCCATCACTTCGAAGCCGCGCCCGGCAAGGTGCGGACGGCTGGCACTGGCCGAGGCGGGCAGCTTTGTGCCCGCAACCTGGGAGAAGCCGACGCCGGCCCGCTCGAACAGCTGGCCCTGCTCCAGGATGCGGGTGATGCCCGAGCCCGCCATCGCGGAGTCGGCCGGTTTGTCCCAGCGGTCCTCCTCGAATGGCCGGCCGTCCAGCCGCTCGAGCTCGGCCACGATGCGCCGCTGCAGCCCGAGCAGATACTCGCGCACGCGTGCCGTGTCGATCGACTCGCTGGTCATTGTGCGGTTGATCGGGCTGTTGACCGAGCTGCCAGATGCCGTCCCGCGAATTCAAGCACCGCCTGGTACCAGGCCACGATGTTGCGCGGCCTCGCGATCCAGTGGTTCTCGTCGGGAAATACCAGCAGCTCGCTCGCGACGCCGTGGTACTGCAGGGCTTCGAACAGCGTCAGGGCCTCGCCGACCGGACAGCGGTAGTCCCGTTCGCCGTGTGTAATCAGGGTCGGAGTGCGCCACTGGCCGATCTGGCGCATCGGAGCGAAGCGGTCGAACCGTTGCGGGTCCAGGTACGGATTCTCTCCGCCCATCTCCAGATACCACTCCGGCGGATGGTCGGTCACGCCGGTGAACGCCGCCATGTTGGCGATGCCCGCGTGCGACACCAGGCAGCGGAAGCGATCGGTCTGGGTGCCGATCCAGTTCACCATGTATCCGCCGAACGAGCCACCCATCGCGGCCATCCGCTGCGCATCGATATCCGGCCGCTCGGACAAGGCGTCGGCAACTGCCATCAGGTCCCGGTAGCATTGGTCGCCCCAGACATTACCCCAGATTGCCTGCACGAATTGCTGCCCGAATCCGCTCGATCCGCGCGGGTTGGGCATCGCCACCGCGAACCCCTGGGCGGCCAGCAGCAGCGGATTCCAGCGCCAGTGCCAGCCGTCGCCGCTCATCCCGATCGGACCGCCGTGGATCCACAACGCGAGCGGAAGCGGGGCGGGCGGATCAGCCGGCTTCATCAGCAGACAGTGGATCGGCGTGCCGTCGGTTGAAGGCACCTGGATCTGCTCGCACGTGGCCAGCAACGCCGGCTCGAACCCGGACAGCGAGGCGAGCGGGCGAGGCTGGCCCGCGAATCCCGGCTCCAGCACGAACGCCTCGGGAGGATGCAGCGCGGTCGATCGCAGCACCGCGACGCCCCCGCTGGGCAGTGCGGCCAGACGCCCGTGCATGCCGCCGGATCCGGCCGGAAGGCACCGCCGCACCTGGCCGCTGCGCGCCTCGATCGCGAACACCGGCGTCTGTCCCGCGTCGTCGGCGCAGGCGAGCAGGTACCTGCCGTCGAGCGACCATTGCGGCTCAGTGGGCCAGCGGTCCCAGTCGGCCGCGCACGGCGCGCGCGCCCCGCTCGCCACATCGATCAGTTCCAGCGTCGGGCGCGGCGCATGCTGCGGCGATCGAACGCTGCGCACCACGGACAGCGTGCGCCCGTCCGGCGAGAAACGCGGCCACTGGCAATTGGCGAGCGCTCCGGATCCCACCGCGCGGGCGGCTGCGCTGTCGGCGTCGATCAACCACACGTCGGTGTCGTCGCACCGGTCCGCGCCGGGGCTGGCGCGCGTGATCGCGATCAGCCTGCCGTCCGATGCGACGTCGAAATCCGGCTCGATGGCGAACTGGCGCCGCGCCTGCGGCGTCAGGTCGATCCGTGCGCCGATCGGCGCGCCGGGCGCAGCCTGATAGGCGATCAGGTGGGTCGCCTCGCTGCGTTCGCCGTCGTCGAGCCACTGGTCCCAATGGCGTGCCGGCTGGCGCGACAGGCGCCGCCCGCTCGGACCGTGCTTGCGCTGCTCGGAAGCGGTCGTTCTTTGCTGCTCGAGCGCAACGCCCGGCAGCACCGGCGCGAGCAGCACCAGCCGGTCCGCAGCCCGCGCGAAGCGAAAGGCGGCCACCCCGAGCGGCTCGTCGGTCAGCTGCTGCGGCTCGCCGCCCTGCGCCGCGAATACGTCATGTCACCGGGCCCGTCCCGGGATCGCGCGCTGCCCGATGTCGGTGCGGTATTGCAGCCCCGCGAACCGCACCTTGGCCACGGCCTCGTAGGCGCGGCGGCGCGCCGCGCTCACGCTTTCCCCCAGCGCGGTCACGCACAGCACGCGCCCGCCGTCCGTGATCAGCCGATCCTGCTGCAGCCGGGTGCCGGCATGAAACACGATGCAGTCCTCGGCGTCGGCCGGCAGTGATTCGATCGGATCGCCGCGGCGCGGCGCCTGCGGGTAATCCTGCGCCGCCACCACCACGCCGAGCGCGGCGCGGCGGTCCCAGTCGGCTTCGACGCGGTCCAGCCGGCCGTCGATCGCGCACTCCAGAAGGTCGACCAGGTCGGAGCGCAGACGCATCAGGATCGGTTGCGCTTCCGGGTCGCCGAGCCGGCAGTTGAACTCCAGCGTGCGCGGTTCGCCGTCGGGGCCGATCATCAATCCAGCATACAGAAAGCCCGTGTAATCGCGGCCTTCGGCCGCCATGCCGGCGAGCGCAGGTTGGATGACCTCGCGCATCACGCGCGCGTGCAGCTTCGGAGTGACGATCGGTG
>VBCK01000081.1 GCA_005882215.1 Betaproteobacteria bacterium
AGGCGCTGCGCGCGCTCGTCGAACGCCTGCCGGTTCGGCAGGCGCGTGAGCGCATCGAACGTCGCCAGCCGTTCCACCGATTCCTGCGTCCGAATGTGCTCGGTGATGTCCTTGCCGACACCCCGATAGCCGCGAAAACGACCGCCGGCATCGAACACCGGATCTCCGCTGGTCATGTGATACACCGCCTCGCCGCTCGAGTGCCACCGGCGGATCACCAAGTCACGAAACGGCTGGCGGGCTTCCAGAGCGGCCTGGTGCTCGTCCCAGGTTGCGGGCCGGATCAGCTCGCCGCCCAGCTCCCAGCGCCGTCTGCCCAGGATTTCCTCGTCCTTGAGCATCAACCGGTCCGGATTCATGCGCTTCACGCAAGTAAAGCGCAGCGACTCGTCCATTTCCCAGACCCAGTCGCACGACAGTTCCAGCAGCGACCACAGGCGCTGTTCCTCGTCGGTCGCCCCGGCACCGACCAAGGCCGGCCAGGCGCCGCTGGCACCGTGCCCGGAGGCTGCGCTTACCGTGGATTGATCGACCGTCGACATGTCTGGCTGGCCCCCATCAGCCGCCCTACAGTACGCTTCGCCAGCGGCCCCACCCAGCAGATCGATCCTCCGAAAAGCGGGCGATTCACACGTCGGCTTCGACTTCGTGCCCGTGCTCTTCGAGCCAGGCGCGCCTTTGGGGCGCCTCGTTGCGCCCCATCAACATCGTGAACGCCTTTGCGGTATCCGGCGCCGCCAGCGCACCCAGGCCGACCGGCATCAGGCGCCGGGTGTCCGGATTCATCGTGGTTTCCCACAACTGCTCGGCCGACATCTCGCCCAAGCCCTTGAAGCGCCCGATCTCCCACGACGCCTCGCGCACACCCTCGTCGCGCAGCTTGGCCAGCGTCGCATCGCGCTCGGCGTCGTCAAGACAGTACAGGCGGCGCGCCGGACGCCGCCCTTGCGCCGCAACGTCGACCCGGAACAACGGCGGCCGCGCCACGTACACGTGTCCGCTCTCGACCAGGCGCCGGAAGTGCCGGAAGAACAGCGTCAACAGCAGAACCTGGATGTGGGCGCCGTCCACATCGGCGTCGGCCAGGATGCAGATCTTGCCGTAGCGCAGACCGCTCAGATCGACCGGCTCCTCGGCGGCGTGCGGATCGACGCCGATCGCAATTGCGATGTCGTGCACCTCCGCATTGGCGAACAGCCGGTCGCGCTCGACTTCCCAGGTGTTCAACACCTTGCCGCGCAGCGGAAGGATTGCCTGAAATTCCTTGTCCCGCCCCATCTTGGCCGACCCGCCCGCCGAATCCCCCTCTACCAGGAACAACTCGTTGCGAGACAGATCGGTGGATTCGCAGTCGGTCAGCTTGCCCGGCAGCACGGCCACAGCGGAGCCCTTGCGCTTTTGCACCTTCTGAGCTTCGCGCGCCCGCGCCTGCGCCTGTCGAATCGCCAGGTCGACGATGCTGCGCCCGTGCTGCGGATTGTGGTTCAGCCAGAATTCAAGCGGCGGACGAACGAACGACGCGATCAGGCGGACCGCGTCGCGACTGTTCAGCCGTTCCTTGATTTGCCCCTGGAACTGGGGATCCAGAACCTTGGCTGACAGCAGAAAACTCGCACGTCCGAACACATCGTCCGGCAGCAGCTTGACTCCTTTTGGCATCAACCCATGCGCCTCGGCGAAGGCGCGCACCGCGTTGAAGACGCCCTCGCGCAGCCCGGCCTCGTGCGTGCCGCCGGCCGGGGTCGGAATCAGATTCACGAAGGACTCCCGCGTGGCCGCGCCCTCCTCGGTCCAGGCCAGCACCCAGCGCGCGCCTTCCCCGGCCGCCCAGGTCGGGTCGTCCTCGGAGGCGTAACCCTCCGATTCGAAGACGGGTGCTACTGCATCCGAGCCCAGCGATTGCTCCAAATACTGGCTCAGACCCCCCTCGTAGCGCCATTCGAGTCGCCGTCCGTCGCGTTCGAAGGTCAGGCTGACGCCGGCCCCCGGAAGCAGCATCGCCTTGCTGCGCAGCAGCCGTTCGAGCTCGTCCGACGGAACCTGGACCGTGTCGAAATACTTCCGATTCGGCCATACGGTCACGCGCGTGCCGCTCGCCGGGTCGCCGGCTCGCGCGGCGCGGGAGGCGAGCGGCGTTCGAACGTCCCCATCGGCGAACCCGATCGTGTGGACTCGTCCATCGCGCCACACCGTCACGTCGAGCCGGCTCGACAGCGCATTGGTGACTGAAACGCCGACGCCATGCAGCCCGCCCGAGAACAAATAGGCGCTGGCGCTGCCCTTTTCGAATTTGCCGCCGGCATGCAATCGCGTGAACACCAGCTCGATGACCGGCTGTCCCTCCTCCGGATGCAGCCCCACGGGAATGCCCCGGCCGTCGTCTTCGACCGTGACCGCTCCGTCCTTGTGCATCGTCACGTCGATCCGCGTAGCGGAGCCGGCCAGAACTTCGTCGGAAGAGTTGTCGATTACTTCCTGCACGATGTGCAGTGGGCTGTCGGTACGCGTGTACATGCCGGGGCGCTGGCGCACCGGCTCCAGGCCTTTCAGGACCCGGATCGACGCTTCGCTGTAGTCGCGGCCTTCGGGGGATGGTCGCGTTCGGGACATATTGGCCGGGCACTAACGATTGGGAAGGAAGGGATTTTATCCACAGAGTGTGTGGATAACAGCCATCGGACCGGCTCGAAATGGCGCCAGCGCTGTGCGCGGCTGCCTTGCCCGCTTGTTAAGCAATCGGCGCGTCCTTGAGGTTCGTCGGTCGCTCGTTGTCGCCGAAGACGCTGACCTCTGTGACCGAGGTCCCCGTGATGGTCAGGCGCAGGCGCCGCTCGGGCCGCTTGCTCATCGCGTAGGCGATGATCTCATGGTATGTCGCCATACTGGAAAGCCTGTAGTCGCCCATGACGGTGGGGCGCAGTCTACGCTAGGCGGTATTCGGATCTTGGCGCCGCCCACTTCGAATCATTGAATCAGCCTCTTCACTTTGATTGCTCTCGCCTTCTAGGCAGATCGGCGCGAACCTCGGCGAGAACCTCCACAGCGCGCGCAGCCGCGTCGATGCTCGACTGGCCGCCATACCGCAGACGGGCTGCGTCCCCGTCCTCAAGCGCTAGCGCATGGCCTTCGCTCCCAGCAATGTGCAGCGCCCGGGCCTCAGCACCGCTCAAAACGAGCACGACGTCGCCCTTAGGTGTGATGATGTGGCGGCTCATTCGGCGCCTCTGGTCGGCTCGGCCGAGGCTGGCCGCAACCGGTTCGCGCCGGATCTTCCAGCACGAATCGGACTTCGAAGTTGCGGCCTTCGATCTGGCGGCACTCCGGCGTGCCGATGAGTAGCGCGACGGCTAGGATGACCCGCCAACAGCACGAGTTTGAAGACCCAGTCTAGGTCAGACACGCGCCGCGCGGACTGCTACTCGCGGTAGCTGATACCGGTGCCGCGCGGGGCGCCGATCAGACGCAAACCGTGCGGTCCGCTCGGTCCCTGCCTCGGCCAGGTCGCCTCGACCTGGGTGGCCCATTCGATGGCCTCGCACCGGGTGTCGAAGGATCGTGAAGTAGACTGGCCGTGGCGGCGCACCTGCGCGCGCCAGCGGCCCTTGACCTGAAGGATCGACGGCATCGGTAGCAATCCGGTGGCAGCCCTGTAGCAAATGGCGACTGAGACCGAATGATGCAGGTTGCTACCGACAGAGCCACAGGCTGATGGGACAACGGGCTAACAAGCGCCACCCTCCCGGTAGCACAATGGACAGTGCACGCGCCTCCTAAGCGTGAGATCCAGGTTCGACTCCTGGCCGGGGGACCACGCGATTTCCGGCAATTTCCGCTGATAGCCTGTTTTCCCTCTGTAGACGAGCCTGGGCGCTCGACCTTCGAGCTGCGGTTTCCGGCACAATCCTGCATACTTCGCCCGCATGGCGCCCGCACGGGATCCCGCATGGCGTACATCCGGAAGCTTGGCAAAGACCGCTGGCGCGCACAGGTAGAGCGTGCCGGCGTGCGCCGTTCCGCTGTACGCGAGACGAGACGCGCGGCCGAGGATTGGGCCGCGCGTGAAGAGGCCGCGCTGCTGGACGCGAAGCGTGGGGTCTATCCGGCCAACACGTTGCGCGACGCGATGGAGAAATACGCGCGTGAGGTCAGTCCGACCAAACGCCGGGAGCGCAACGAATCGAACCGCCTGACTGCATTCTGTCGGGATTTCCCACAGATCGCAGATAAGGTGATCAGTGATATCAGGACTCCGGATCTGGCACGTTGGCGTGATGCGCGGCTGGCGAAGGTTACTCCTGCCAGCGTGGAGAGGGACCTACGCCTGATATCGCACGTATTCGCGACGCCGCCGTGTGCGGCTGGTTGGCATCACTGAGCGGACTCACAACAGTCCCAATACCTGGCGCTGGCAGCAGCATGTGGACTGGATCGCCACGCTAGGGCGAAGTCGCATCAAGAACGTTTCGATGGCGCGCGGTTGGTGGCAGCACTTCGCGCAACACCAGGACAAGGTCAGCGAGATCGTCGAGGACCGGTATCCACCGCATCGCGACCAATGGCAAAATCATTGCGACACTTGCCGCGATCGTTACTGTCGGCCAGGAACGGCCCATCAGCCGTTCAATGAAATTCGATCGGAGCGCACGTTCGGTGCCTGAGAAGTAACTCGGTGCAGGGGGAAGTTTCGTGAGCAACGTTAAGTTCGTTTCTAGAAAGCCGATTGTGCTCGCACC
>VBCK01000118.1 GCA_005882215.1 Betaproteobacteria bacterium
CCTACGACACACAGGGCGCGGACTGGAATAACGAAGTGTTCCCGGCGCTGCGTGACCTTCGCAGCGTGCTGGCCCGCTGCGGGAGCCCGATCAAGACCTGAGGCTTTCGCGAAAAAAAAGTCGCGGGCCTGTTCGGGTGCGTCGAAGTGCGGCCGATTGCCGAAGACGAGCAGAGGATGCACGCGCTCGGGTTCGCGTTGCGCGCGGAAACGTCAGTGCAGCGGCCCGCAGCTCGGTGAATTCGTCCAGGTCGAGCCGCACAGGTACAGCGTGAAACTCGCCAGATAGCCGTATTCCTGTCCGAGCTGCAGATACTGCGCGACGGTGATCCGCCCGGCGAGGTAGTGCCCGAGCGCACTCGCGCTGACCTTCTGCGAGTACGGCACGGTGCTCGCGGTCGTGGCGCTGACCGCGGCGGAGCGGCCGCTTTCGCCCGCCGCATCGAGCGCGGACACCGAATAGCTGTGCGTGGTGGCGGGGGCGAGCCCGCCATCGGTGAATGATGTCGCGATGGTCGATTGCACCCTGCCGTCGTCGCGATACACGTTGTAGCCGGTCGCGCCTGCGCTTGCGCTCCAGCCCAGGGTGATCGAATCGCTCGTCGTACCGGTGACGGTCACCTGGGTCGGGGTTGGCGGCACGCCGCCGCCGGAACCGGCGGGCGGTTGTCCGGCGAGGATGCGATCGACCATCGCGACGATGGCCTTTGCCTGAACGCCGGTCTTCTGGTCGAAATCCGCGCCGTACCAGCCGATCCAGTCCCAGCAGCCATTCGGATTCGGCAGCGACCCGCTCGCGGCCGTCGCGTGGACCGAGTTGTCCGCGACCGCCTGCGGATACAGCACGATGATGTCGTTCGTGTCGGCCCAGCGGTTATAGCCGGCGTTGTTCAGGAACTCGGCCCCGATGCTGGCGTATCCCTGCAGGCAACCGTGCAGCGCGACGTGGAGCCGGCATTGCTGGCCGGCAGCGCAGTGAGTCGGCACGTAGAGCCAGCCGGCCGCATCCATTCCGTGCCCGGCGGCGATGAATTCGGTCTGGTCGAACCGGACCAGGCTTCCGCCCAGGGTGCCGCCGTTGCGCGCATTGAGCGGGCCGTGGATCCATTGCAAGGCCGCACCCGCGCCATCGAAATGGCAGTTGCTGATGTACGGCGAGGTCGAGATGTTGCAGGCGTTGTCGCCGCTGCCGTCGAAGTCGGTCGGGAAGGTGTGGACCGCGGTGCTGGTGTTGTCGTACTTCACGTTTGCGGCGGAAACGAACTGTCCGGTGCCGTTGCAGCGCGAAGAAGCCGCCCGAGGACAGGCCCGATACCGAGACCCCGGCACGATCCACGTTGTAGGAAGCCAGAGCGGCGGCAGACTGCGCCCGGGCCGAGACAGCGCCGCTCACCAGCGCAAGCGCCAGGTACAAGGCGCGCGCACGCGGTCGCGCAACATCGGCAGGCATGGACTCCTCCCCTCGCACTCGGGTCGTCGCGTGCCGAGCACCGCGCGCAGGCAGGCGTTCCGTGAGGATTCTTCCTTGCCGCGAATGCGCGCCAGGCGTCGCGATCGGCCGCGCTCGATCGGTCGAGCGCACCAGGGCCGTCAAGCTAGCAGCCGCCCGCGGCGGCGTACATCGCTCTTGAGGACTAGCTGTGAAGCGTCAAGAGGCGAGCGCCGCGCACCGCAACTCACAGCCTGCATCTTCGATGCTGCCGCGCCGATCACGGGCGACCCGATCAGGGTCGTTCGACACGGGCAGCTTCTCGATGTCGCTGTGGAGGCCGGCTCAACATCGACAACGCGGGGCCTGCTGCGCGCGTTCGACTCAATTCATCTTGCCCCTTCAGGCACAATCCCGTCCGTTCCCTGACAGCTGGACCGCTTCGCTCGTACCCAACCGCGACGATGATCGACCCAAGGAGCGACCTCGTGCCCCAGGACTTCCAGACCTGCATCGCAGGCAGCCTGCCCAAACCGGCCTGGCTTTCTGAAACGCGCAAGCTGTGGCCGCAGTGGAAGGCGCAAGGGCCGGAACTGGCGCAGGCCAAACTGGATGCGACCCTGCTATGGGTCAAGGCGCAGGAGGATGCGGGACTCTCCATCATTGGCGATGGCGAGCAGTCCCGCCAGCATTTCGTGCATGGCTTTCTGGAGCGCGTCGAAGGCATCGATTTCGAGCACAAGGTCACGATGGGCATCCGTGATGGCCGCTACGACGCCGAGGTTCCGCAGGTGGTGGCGCCCGTCGCACTGAAGGGCAGGGTGCACGACGTCGAAGCGCGTTTCTTGCGGGCGCACACGCGCCACCAGATCAAGTTCACGCTGCCAGGCCCGATGACCATCGTCGATACCGTGGCGGACCGCTTCTACCGCGACAAGGTGGCCATGGCCTTTGCCTTTGCGGCGCTTCTGAACCAGGAGGCGCTGGCCCTGCAGGCGGACGGCGTCGACATCATTCAGTTTGACGAACCGGCTTTCAACGTCTACATGAAGGACGCGGCGGACTGGGGTGTGCGCGCGCTCGAGCGGTCCGCGCAGGGGCTCGGCTGCGTCACAGCGGTTCACATTTGCTACGGCTACGGCATCAAGGCGAATGTTGAGTGGAAACAGTCCCTGGGCACCGAGTGGCGCCAATATGAAGCGATTTTCCCCGCCCTGGCCAAGTCCAGCATCCAGCGAGTCAGTCTCGAGTTTTGTCATTCTCACGTTCCACCCGATTTGATGAAGCTGCTGGACGGCAAGGATGTGATGGTGGGCGTGATCGATGTCGCGAGCGCCGCGGTCGAGACGCCGCACGAGGTCGCCGATACCATCGGCCGCGCACTCCAGTTCGTTCCCAAGGCGAAGCTCTACCCCTGCACCAACTGCGGTATGGCGCCGATGGATCGCAACGTGGCGCTCGGCAAACTGCAGGCCCTGGCCCAGGGCGCCGCGCTAGCGCGTGAGCGCTATCTGGATCGTTCTTGAGGGCTAGCGCCGTCGCCTCGACGGGTGCGTGTTTGTGCCTGCTCGCGCGCAAATGGTTCAACGCGCGGCATAGCCGATGCTTGGAGGGTGGCGCGACGCCTGAACGGCGCGAGGCCGAATGGCTTTGTGTTGCAATGAACCATTCCATCGGCGGGTGGCACTCACCTTGAAAATTTCGTTCGCCTTCAAGGGAGATCACCGATGGATTCCGATCGTGCAATCACAGCAAGCATTTTAGGTGTCGCTTGTGTCCTGGCCCTGGCCGGATGTGGCGGCGGCGGCAGTAGCGGCAGTCCGATGGCCCAGCCGACGACCGCGATGACCGACACGGCCCTGGCGTCGAACGGGGTCATCGCTGCCGCTCATACCGACAGCAACCTGCTGAACGCCTGGGGCCTGGCGGCCGCCCCCGGCGGTCCCTTCTGGATCGCCGACAACAACAGCAACAAATCGACCCTCTACGATGGCAACGGCACGCCCCAGTCGCTGGTGGTCAGCATTCCGGCTGGCGCCAACGGCCCCGCCAATCCGACCGGCCAGGTCTACAACGGTACGACCGACTTCGTCATCACGACCAGTACAGGTTCGGCGCCGGCGCAGTTCATCTTTTCGGGTGAGGGCGGAACGATCACGGGCTGGGCACAAAGCGTGAGCGGTATGACGGCGACCATCGCGTACGACGACGCAGCCGGCGGCGCGGTCTACAAGGGCCTGGCGCTCGCCAACAACGGCAGCGCGAATCACCTGTATGCGACCGACCTGCATAACGCCAAGATCGACGTGTTCGATACGCACTTCCAAAAGGTGACCCTGTCCGGAACGTTTGCGGACCCGATGATCCCGGCCGGCTTTGCGCCGTTCGGCATCCAGCTGATCAACAACCAGCTGTACGTCACGTACGCCAAGCAGGACGCGACGGCGCATGACGAAACGCTCGGTGCCGGACTCGGCTACGTCAACGTGTTCGACGTCAACGGCAACCTGGTCAAGCGCTTTGCTTCGGCGGGCGCGCTCAATGCTCCCTGGGGGATCGCGCTCGCGCCGTCAGGGTTCGGGTCGGCCGCAGGAAAGTTGCTGATCGGCAATTTTGGAGACGGGATCATCAACACGTTCGATCCGGCCATGGCAACCCACCTGGGCTCCATCAGCCTGGGCAGCGGCAAGCAGCTCGCCGTTCCGGGCTTGTGGGCGCTGGCATTCGGCAATGGTACGGCCAGTCAGCCCACCGGCGCGCTGTTCTACACCGCCGGCCCGAACAATCAGGTGGACGGAGTGTTCGGCCGCGTTGACGTCGTGACAAGCACCATGCCGCCGCCGTGTACGGGCTACGGCTGCTGACGATCGGAGACGGCGCGCTTTTCCAGGACGTTCGGGGCACAATCGCGCTGCCGCGACCATCCAGGAGTGACCACGATGCCCGCACGACGACCCGGCGTTTCCGACAAGCGGCGCGCCTTCTTCGAGTTGCATCGAAGCGGGTGCTTCGTAATCCCCAATCCCTGGGACGTGGGAAGTGCGCGCTACCTTCAGTTGCTCGGCTTCAAGGCGCTGGCCACGACGAGTTCCGGCTTCGCATGGACGCAGGGCCTGCGCGACGGCGGCATCACGCGCGAGCAGGCCTTATCGCATCTGAGCGAGCTCGTTGCGGCGACGGACGTTCCGGTGAACGCCGATTTCCAGGACGGCTTCGGGCGCGAACCGCGCGATGTCGGCGAGAGTGTGCGTCTGGCCGTAGAGACGGGCATCGCAGGGCTGTCGATCGAGGATTCGACCGGCGACGCGGCCCGGCCGCTGTACGAGCTGGACAACGCGGTGGCGCGGCTGCGCGCTGCGCGCAACGCGATCGACAAGTCCGGCGGCGACGTGTTGCTGGTTGGCCGCGCCGAGTGCTTCCTGGTCGGTCGGCCCGACCTGGAAGAGACGCTCGCAAGGTTGAAGGCCTACGCGCAGGCGGGCGCCGACTGCCTGTACGCGCCTGGCATCCGTACGCGCGAGCAGATCGCCGCCGTGGTGGCGGGGGTCGCGCCGAAGCCCGTCAATCTGCTGATCGGTCATCCGAGCGAGCTGACCGTCGCGCAGGTCGCAGCGCTCGGGGTTCGGCGCGTCAGCGTCGGCGGTGCGCTGGCGCGCTCGGCCTGGGGCGCATTCATGCGATCGGCCAGGCTGATCGCCGAGGAAGGAAGGTTCGACGGCTTCGGCGATCCAACGCCCAGTCACCAGCAGGTCGATTCGCTCTTTTGATCGCCGCAGGTCATCCCATCAGCTTGAACAAGCCGGAGGCGGGCTGCTCCTCCGGTGTGAGCAGCAGGCGACTCGCCAGCAGACGCCGGCCCAGCGTCGAACGGCTCGTCAGCACGGTCAGCGGTACCGCCAGCAGCAGCGGCAGGCCCGTGGGCAGCAGCAGCACGATGGCCTGAGGCTGCAGCAACAGTCCGCAGCCGGCCACGCAGGCGGCGGCCGCGCCGATCAAGCCGAAACGGCGCGCGGCGTCGCTCCAGCCGATGTCCTCGGCTTCGCGCGAAGGCGATCTCCAATCGAGCTTCAGGCCCGTCAGCGCGGCCACGACGAACAGCGTGTGCGCGACCATCCGCACCGGCGCCTGCAGCACCGAAAGACCGCCCTCGAGCAAGGTGCCGCGCAGCAGCGCGCTGGTGCCGCCGTAGGACCCCTGCTCGCGCCGCATCACGATGGCCAGCACACCGATCGGGCGCGGCAGCGCCAGCATCAGCGTCGTGGCGAGCCACAGCGCGGCCAGCTCGCGCGGCACATCGCGCAGTGACGCGAAGGCGGGTGGGTTGCCGAAGACCCATAGACAGGCACCGAGCAGCACGAAGGCCAGCCACAGGGGTGCCGACAGGTACGAAAACGCACCGGTCAGCAGCATCGCGCGGTGCACGCCGTGCAGCCCGGGCTCCGCGAGCAGGCGCGCGTTCTGCAGGTTTCCCTGGCACCAGCGGCGGTCGCGCTGCAGCTCTTCCAGCAGGTTGGGGGGCTGCTGCTCGTAGCTGCCGTACAGATCGTGCACCAGCCACACGTGGTAGCCGGCGCGCCGCATCAGCGCTGCCTCGACGAAGTCGTGCGACAGGATTTCGCCGCTCAGGCCCCCGTGGCCAGCCAGCGGCGCCAGCGCGCAGTGCCGCATGAACGGCTCGACGCGGATGATCGCGTTATGCCCCCAGTAGTGCGATTCGCCGAGCTGCCAGTACTGCATGCCGGCGGTAAAAAGGCGCCCGGCCACACGGCCGGCGAACTGCTGTGAACGTGCGTGCAGGGTCGTCAGACCGCAGGCGAGTGGCGCCGTCTGCAGGATGCCGGCGCGCGGATTGGCCTCCATCAGGCGCACCAGTTGCAGCACACACTCACCGCTCATTACGCTGTCGGCATCCAGAACGATCATGTACCGATAGTCGCGGCCCCAGCGGCGGCAGAAGTCGGCCACGTTGCCCGCCTTGCGTTTCGTTCGGCGCCGGCGCCAGCGGTAGTAGATCCGGATGTCGGCGCCGAATTCGTCGCGCAGCTGGGCCCAGGCGGCGGCTTCGGCGGCGCGAATCGCAGGGTCGCCGGAATCGGACAGCAGAAAGACGTCGAACAGACGCGCCGCGCCGGTGGTCGCCAGCGACCGGCAGGTGGCGCGCAGACCGGCGAGCACGGCGGACACCTGTTCATTGCAGATCGGCATGATGATTGCCGTGCGCGCGTGCTCGCCGATGGGGCGGTCACGGGCCGATGCGGCCGACATCGCGTGCCGGTCGCCGCGCCACAGTACGCGGAAGCCCATCATCGCGGTGAAGAAGCCGGCCGACACCCACGCGAACAACAGGCCAAACAGGCCGATCTGAACCAGGCGCAAAGACCCGCTGTGATGCGACGGCAGCGCATGCGCCAGCAGCGCCGTCGCGCCGCCGGCCGAGAGTGCGACCAGAACCAGCAGCACCGCACGGCGGCGGGAGGCGGCACGCTGCCAGGCCGGCTCCGCCGCGGCGGGCGCGTCGGCGCCGCCACGTCGCACTCCCTGGCGCGCCCGCGCCGCGTCCCCGATGCCGCCGGCAACGCCTCGCGCTCGCGGGCGTAGCAGCGCTGCCAACGTGGCGTCGCCGATGCTGCGAGCGAAGCCCCGCCACGGCCGTGCCGCCATCGAGGCGCGGTGGATCGGGGGCGCGCTTGCGCCAGGTACTGCGCGCCGTGCACGCGTGACGAGGCCTGTCGCAAGCGCGGTGGCGTTCAACCGGATGGGATGATCGTGGTCCATGTTTCGGTCAGAGCCCTGTTTCCGTGTTGTAGAAAGGCGCGAAGCTCGACCGGCTGCGAGGATTGCAGCCGGTTCACGCGCACCGTCATGCGCCAGTCGCCGTTGGCCGGGTTGCGGTACGCGTTGGCCTCGACAACCTGAGCGTTGGTGCCTGCCGTTACGACGGCCTTCACGGCTGCGTCGGCGGCCAGGCCGCGCAGTGCGGGTCCGTCGAAGTCAACGACGTACTGGACTTCGCGCGGGTCCACCTTGCCGTTGGCCAGACCGTGGCCGAGCCTCGATTGCACGGCCCATCCGGCGGGCGGGCGCTGCTGGTGGTCGCCCTGCCAGTGCATCCGGTAGGCAACGTCCAGCGGCCTGCCGGCCTCTGGAATCCGGTCGGGCACCCAGTAGGCGACGATGTTGTCATTGGCCTCGTTCGCTGTCGGCAGTTGCACCAGCTCGAGGCGCCCCGGTCCCCAGCGCCCCTGCGGAGCGATCCAGCAACTGGGCCGAAGCTCGTAGCGTGCCTCGGTGTCTTCGTAGCTCGAGAAGCGGCGCTCGCGCTGCATCAGGCCGAAGCCCTTCAGCTCGCGCGCTGCAAACGAGGTCACCAGCGGCTGCGCCGGGTTGATCAGGGGCCGCCATAGCCACTCGGCACCGCCCGCGCCATCCCCGAGGGCCATCATCAGGCCGTCGGAATCGTGCACCTGGGGGCGAAAGTCGCCCGCGTGCGGCTGGTTTGCGCCGTGCAGAAACATGCTGGTCAGCGGCGCTAGCCCCAGGGTGGTCACGGCGGCGCGCAGGTAAAGGCGCGCCTGCACGTCCACAACGGTGTCCTGGCCGGGTTTAAACGTGAACCGGTAGGCGCCGGCCGCCCGCGGCGAATCGAGCAGCGCGTGGATGACGAGCGACCTCGCCCCAGGCGCAGGGCGCTGCACCCAGAACTCGACAAAGCGCGGAAACTCCTCGCCCTGGGCCCCAATGGTGTCGATCGCGATGGCGCGCGCGGACATGCCGTAGCGCTGCCCCTGGCCGAGCGCGCGGAAGTAGGTGGCATCCAGAAACGCCACCAGCTCGTCCTTGTAGGACGGCGTATTCAGTGCGTAATGCACGCGAAGGCCGGCGAATCCGAGGTCGCCCCAACGCTGCGGCGACAGCCCGGTCGTGCCGTAATCGAAGTCGCGCGCGTCGAACGCGATGGGCCGGACGGCCCCGCCCGCGATTTCGTGGATGGCCAGCTGCTGCGTGTGCAGGTTCGCGCGGTGGAAGAACTGCAGCTCGAAGGGCAGGGCCCGGTCGCGCCAAAACGCCTTTTTCGGATCGAACCGAATGCCGCGGTACCCGTCGTAGCCGAGGCTTTTCAGTTCCTCTGGCAGTGCCGCGCTGACGGTCGCGTAAGGCCTGCTGGCCAGAGCGCGCGCCCGCTCCGCGACGTCGTCGAACCCGAAGGCGCGGGCGCCTCCGACAGGTCCCACCAGCAGAGCGGCACTGGCAAGCGCCGCCCGGACAGCGACGTTTCGCGTCAACGGGACGAAGGTCGGCGAGGGCAGTTGCGGCAGGGCAATGACGTGGCGGTCCAAGTCGTCGGCAGGCGAGTTGCGCTCCCACTTATGGAAGCAATCCGCGTGCCAACGTCAAATACTATTTACATCAATAACTTAAATAGGACACGCCGAGCAGTGCTGGCGCAGCAGGCTGGCAGACCGCAAAACGAGGCTTTTCTGTCGCCAGACGGCGACAACCGGCCGGGGAGCCGGATGCAACTCTTTGAATCAGATTGCTTTCCGGCTTGTCACTAATCGGCGACAGGCGGGACGGCCCGGAACTGGCCGGGCGTCAGGCCGTGCTTTTGCAGCAACCGATAAAACTCGGTGCGGTTGCGCTCGGCGAGCCGCGCCGCGTCGGCGGCGTTGCCGTCCGTGAGCTTGAGCAGCCCGACCAGGTAATCGCGCTCGAAGCGCTGACGCGCTTCGGCGTAGCTCAACACCTCCATCGTGGGCACGCGCAGCGCCCGCTGCACCAGCGCCAGCGGAATCAGGCGCGTCGTGGTCAGCGCACAAACCTGCTCGACCACGTTGTGCAACTGCCGCACATTGCCAGGCCAGCTGGCCGTGGTCAGCGCCTTCAACGCGTCCGGCGCAAAGCCGTTGAAGCGCTTGCCGTACTTTTCGCTCAGGCGCGCCAGGAAGTGGTTGGCCAGCAGCGGGATGTCTTCGCGCCGTTCGCCCAGCGGAGGCAGTCGCAGCGAAACCACGTTGAGCCGGTAATAAAGGTCCTCTCTGAACTGGCCCTGCGCCATCGCCGAATCCAGGTCGCGGTTCGTGGCCGAGAGGATTCGCACGTCCACCGGCAGCGACAGGCTGGAACCGACCGGCCGCACCGAGCGCTCCTGCAGAACGCGCAGCAGCTTGACCTGCAGCGCAAGGGGCATGTCGCCGATTTCGTCCAGCAACAAGGTTCCGCCGCCGGCCGTAACGATCAGGCCCCTGTGGTTCGCCAGCGCGCCGGTGAACGAGCCTTTCACGTGGCCGAACAACTCCGACTCCAGCAGCGCCTCCGGAATCGCGCCGCAGTTCACGGCCACGAACGGCTCGGCGGCGCGCGGGCTGGCGCGGTGAATCGCCTGCGCGAGCAATTCCTTACCGGTGCCGCTTTCGCCGCTGATCAGCACGCTGGCATCGGATGCCGCGACCATCTTGGCTTCGGCCAGCAGGTCTGCCATGCAGTTGGAGCGGCTGACGACGGCGGCGCGCCAGGCGTCGTCGCCCGTCTGCGGATGCGGTTCCGGCGCCGGCAACGCGAGCGCCTGATTGACCTTGTCGAGCAGTGCCTTGCCGTCGAAAGGCTTCGTCAGGTAACTGAAAACTCCGCGCGAAGTCGCCTCAACCGCATCGGGGATCGTTCCATGCGCGGTCAGCAGAATCACCGGCAGCGCGGGGTAACGCGCCCGGATCTCGTCGAACAGCATCAGGCCGTCGCGTCCCGGCAGTCGTACGTCGCTCACAACCAGCTGTGGCCGCGCCACCGCCAGTTGCGTGAGCGCCGCCTCGGCCGACTCGACCGCGGTTACGCGATGGCCGGCCGCGCCCAGCCGCATCGACAGCAGCTTCACCAGATCGGCGTCGTCGTCGACCAGCAGCAGGTTTGCCATCCGTTCGTCGTCCTGTCGAGCGAGGCGGCCCGTTCGCCCTCGCTCAGGGGGTCTTCGGCACGGGCGGAGCCGACTCGGGGCCGGGTGCCGATCCGGCCGGCGGCGTTGCCGCCGGATGCGCGGTCATGCTGCGCTCGATGGCCTTCAGCGCCTCGAGCTTCTCGCTCAACTGCTGGATCGTGCGCTGCGTGTCCCGACGCTGGCTGCTCTGACGCTCCAGTTCGTCCTCCAGCCGCCGCTCCTCGGCGATGCGAGCCGCCAACAGGCGCGCCAATGGCTGCCAGGGCTGCGGCTCGGGCGAGGTGGCTTGCGTGATCGGCTCCAGCAGGCTGGCCGCGCGTGCCAGATCGCCCGGGCTGTGTTCCTGGGCCAGGGCCAGCGCCAGCGCCAGCACGTCGTCGGGCGAGGCGGGCGGATCGGCGGACGAGACCCGGGCGCCCAGCCGGGTGACCTCGCCGGCCACGTCGGCTGCGGACATCTGTCGCAAGCGTTCGTGATAGACGAGCAGGCGCCGAGCGGCCAGGTCGGCCGAGCCGGCCGCATCCGCTTGCAGCGGTGCCGCGGGCTCGGGCGCACGAGCCGGGGCGGGCGCCGGCGGCGCAGGCTCGGGAGCGGCCGCTACCGGAGGCGGCGGCCGCGGCGCCGGCTGAACCAGGGTGCACCCGGCGACCCCCAATGCGCACAAAGCACCGAGGGCCGACGGCCATCGGCGGGCGGGGCCTCGCATCGACGATCTAGGCGGCATGTGGCAGTTCGATATGGAAGTGGGCACCGGGTCCATCATCCAGCAACGCGACCTGGCCGCCATGCGCCGTGATGTATTCGTGCACGATCGACAGACCGATTCCGCTGCCGCGTTCCGCGTCGCTGGGCTGACGCTCGCCGCGATAAAAGGGTTCGAAGATGCGGGCCCGGTCCGCGCTGGCTACACCGGGACCTTGATCCCGAATGTCGATGCAGGCGCGCTCGGGCAGGCGCGTGACCGAAAAATGAATGGTGGCTCCCACGGGGCTGAAGCGAATGGCGTTGGATAGCAGGTTACCAAGGGCGGCGCGCAGCTTGTCGGGGTCGACCTCGGCCTGCAGCGGCTCGCCGCGCACCACGACGCTCAACTGGCGCGCCATCCACTGCAGGCGCTGCTGGGCCACCAGTTCCCTGACGAGCGCGGTCAGCTCGGTGTTTCGGCGCACCAGTTGCCGCGCCTCGAACGCTGCCGCATTGAACCGCAGCAAGTCCTCGATCTGACCCTGCAGCAGCGCGGTGTTCTGCCGCAGGATCCGTGCGACCTCGCGCTGGCTGCCGCTCAGCGTGCCTGCGATCCCGTCCTCGAGCAGCGACACGCCCTCGCGCAGCGCCGCCAGCGGCGTTTTCAGTTCGTGCGATACGTGGCGCAAAAAGCGGGCCTTGTCCGAATCGAGCTCCGCCAGCCGAAGGCGCAGCCACTCCAGGCGCCGGCCCAGCAGCCGCACGTCGGTCGGCCCGCGGATGTCGATCGGCTGGTCGAGCCGGTTCTCGCCCAGGCTGACGACCGCCATTTCCAGTCGCTTCAAGGGCCGTGCCAGCCACAGACCGAACGCGAACGCGAGCGCGATCGTCAGGCCGATCGCGGCCAGGATCTGCCGCCACAGCTGAGCGCGACCGGCATCCAGCTTGTTCATCAGCAGCTGGTTGCGCGCCTCCGTTGCCAGCCGCACCTGCTCGGCGATCGCGCCGTTGATGCCGTCGAGCTCGCGGAAGGCGGTCGTGATCGTGGCCTCGCTGCCGCGCAGAGAGACCTCCGGTCCATACAGCTGGGATTGGATCGTGGCCGCCGTCAAGCGCCAGTCCTGCGCGAGGTTCGAGGGGATGTCCGTGTCGGACAACCGCGCCAGCGCTGCGGCCGCGTCGCGGGTGGTGTCGTCAAAGCGCTGTCGCAGCGATCGGTCCTCCAGCACCAGATACTGGCGCGCCGCGCGTTCCATCGCCACCGTGCGCTCGGCCAGAACCTGTGCGTCAGCGGTCCTGGCAACGGCCTGTCGCGCCCCTTCGCTGCTCTGCCGCAGCAGCCCCTCCAGCAGATACAAGCCTCGCAGCGACGCCGCGCTCAACAGCGCCGCGATCAGCAAAAATGCCACGAGCAGCAGCTGGCGGAACGAACGGCGTTGCGGCGAGAACATGGCGCGATTGGCGTCTGTCTGGTGACCTCCCCTCTGCCCTCCAGGGAGAGGGGCCTAACTTGGTGCGACCGGCGGGACTCGAACCCGCACACCCGAAGGTCAGGGATTTTCATCCGAACTACGGCTTTCGCCGCCGCGCGCATACGGCGCGAATTCGCACCGCGGCTGCGCGTTTGTCGGCTGGACTTTGCCTTGACCGTAGCGCCGTGGATTGCAAACCGGGCGCCTTAGGTCCCCGTCGTCAAGTCTCTGCACGTTCCCCAATCGGGGCTTCGCTCAGCGTTGCCTCGCGTCCGGCGCAGGGGGTTCGCTGACTTTGGCGGGATTCACTCGGAAGCTTTCGCAGCCGGTGCTCAACCCATCAAGTCCCTTGCGGCTACCAGTTACGCCACGGTCGCACGCGCGATTCTCGCACGAGCCGCTTGCAGGCAACTCGCGCCCTGTGGCGCCGTCCGGACCGGGCGGGGCGTGTGGGTAACGCGGTACCATTAGGCCTTGTTTTCCGATGGAAAAGTCGGTGCCGATCAAGGATCCGCCAGCTCGTGCCAGCGACACGGCGATGCGCTTGCGAGGGGCGCGCGGCCTGGACGTGGATGCGGGTCTGGCGTTCGTCGGCAACAGCGCGGACGTGTACGTGCGGCTGCTGAAGCGATTCGTGCAGCTGCACGAGCACGAAGTGACTGACATGGTCCGACAGGCCGAGCGTGCCGACTACGCCTCACTGCAGCACTTGGCCCATTCGATCAAGGGCGGTGCGGCCACGCTTGGCTTGTGCGGCCTGGCGGGCGTGGCAAAGCAACTGGAGGATGCCGCATCCGAGGGCACGCCCCACCCGCGGCTGGTCGAGCTGGCGAGGACGCTGGAGGCGGAACACGCGGAGCTGAGCCGGCTGCTGGCGCGGGCATCCGACGGCCATGGCGCCGCCTTGAACCGCTGATTGATCGACAGGGCCGGCTCGGGACGCGACGCGTGAAAGTATTCGATCTGTGTTGCGATGCGGGCCACCTGTTCGAGGGATGGTTTGCGTCGCAGGAGGAGTTCGACGCTCAGTCGCAGGCCGACAAGATCGGCTGCCCGCTGTGCGGATCGGTGCTGGTCCGTCGCCGGCCATCGGCTTCGCGGTTGAACCTGGGTGCGTCCGCGCAGCCGGCCGCCGCGGCGCTTCCTGCCGGCTCGCAGTTGCAGACCGCGTTTGTGCGAGCCGCGCTGCAAGTCATCGCGAACACCGAGGACGTGGGCGAACGGTTTGCCGAGGAGGCGCGCCGCATCCATTACAAGGAAGTTCCGGAGCGCGGCATCCGCGGTGTCGCAACGCGCGCCGAGGCCCAGGCGCTGGAAGACGAAGGCGTACGGATCATGGCCCTTCCGTTTCCGGAACTGGAAACCTTGCAATAGCTTTTCAGTCGCAGGTCAGGTTCACCGAGCGACCGGACAGGCTAATGGCGCGCGGTCTGGGTCGCGCCGAACAGGTTTTCCCGGCTGCGGGCATCGAGCAGGGATTTGCGGTGCTCTTTCAACACGTCCAGACCGCGCTGCACGGCCGGCCGATTCGACACGTCCTTGAACCAGCGCTGCACGTTCGGAAACTGCGCCAGGTCGACTCCCTGGTTCTGGTGCGAGCGGGTCCACGGGAAAATCGCGATGTCGGCGATCGAATACGCGCCCGCAAAGTAAGCGGCCTCGGCCAGGCGCCGGTCCATCACGCCGTACAGCCGGGTGGCCTCGCGCGTGTAGCGATCGACCGCATACTCGATGCGCTCCGGGGCGTACTGGCGAAAGTGATGCGCCTGCCCGAGCATCGGGCCGATGTGACCGACCTGGAACATCAGCCACTGCAGCGCGGCGTAGCGATCGCGAAGGTCCTGCGGCATCAGCTGGCCCGTTTTGGCCGCCAGGTAGATCAGGATCGCGCCCGATTCGAACAGCGAAATGGGGCGGTTGTCCGGGCCATCGGAATCGACGATCGCGGGAATCTTGTTGTTCGGACTGATGGCCAGAAATTCCGCCGCGAACTGGTCGCCGGCACCGATGTCGATCGGGTGAACCCGATACGGCAGCGCGCACTCCTCCAGCATAATGTGTACCTTGTGCCCGTTCGGCGTGGGCCAGGAATAAAGGTCGATCATGGTGAGGGCGGGCCGCAGTGGACGAAGGGCCCGCCATTATGATCAAAATGTCCCGACTGGAATTTGCACCATCGCTGCAGCGCTACGTACCGAACGATCCGCAGCGAGGCCCTGTCGAAGGGACTGCCACAGCAGGACGCCTGCCACCTCGTATATCGGCATGCGCCGGCGGTCAGCCCGGATGGGCGCGTGCTTGCGATGGGCTCGACGACCGGCTCGCTGTGGGTCTCGGAAGGCCAGGGACAGACCTGGATTCGGGCCAGCGCCGAGCTGCCGCCCGTTTACGCCGTGCACTGGACATGAGACAAATTGAGCGGGCCGCCCGGTCAAATTTAGGAGAAGCCCTACCTGGGGGGCGGTCACAATACGTACCATAATCACGGCACAGGCCCTGGGGCCGAATGGGTGTTGACGCATGAGTGTGGAGCGGTTCCAGGCGGCTGATACCGCCGCGCGGCGCTTGGTCCGGGGGGCAGCGCTTGTGGTCGCAGTCGCGGCCAGTTCGCACGCCATGGCACTGGGACTTGGCGAGCCGAAGGTTGCCAGCGTCCTTGGCCAGCCGCTGCAGATGACGGTGCCCCTGGTGATGGAAGCGGGCGCCGAGTTGCCGCAGGAGTGCGTCCGCATCATTCCCGGCAGAGAATTAGGCGAGCCGATTCCGTCACTGAACGTCGGGCGCATCACGGTCGACGCCGAGCGCCGTCAGCTCAAGATCGAAAGCCTGCAGCCAATCAGCGAGCCCACGTTGCGGGTTGTGGTCGAGCTCGGTTGCAACGAACGCATCCGCCGCGAGTTCGCGCTGCTGCTGGATCCACCGTCGGTGGCACCGCTTGGCACCGACGCGCTGGCGCGGCTTGGCGGCGCCGAGTCGCCGATCGGACTTGGAATGGCGCAGATCTCCGCCGTGCTGGGTCAGCGCCTGTCGATCAGGGTGCCGGCGGTTGGAACCGAGGCCGGCACGCTGAGCGCCGATTGTGTGCGCCTGGCGGATCCGATTTCGAGCGAGGGCGCTCCGGTACTGCGGCGGGCCGACATCCGTGTTCTGCGGCAGGATGCGGGCGCGCTGATCGAGGTTGTGACGCCGGATCCGGTCACCGAGCCCGCGGTGCGGCTTGCGCTCGACGTCGGCTGCCGTGAGCCCTTGCGCCGGGAGTTCGCGATCCTGCTGGGGCTTCCCGCGCTGGCCGCCTCCGATGCCGGCGCGCCGGTCGCAGCCGAGGAGCCGAAGCAGCTGGCGCCCGCGCCGAAACCGACGACCAAACGCGCGGCCAAGTCGCCGCGAATCGTGACCGCAGTGCCGGTCGCGCCCGGCCCTGCGCAGAAAGCGCCGGCGGTCGTCGCGCCGGCCGAGGCGCCTGCCAAGGCGCCGCAGGCAGCGGGGCGGGGGTCGGACCGCCTGGTGCTGGGCTCTCCGGAAGAGCTGGTCAAGCCGGCGGGTTCGAACGGCGATGTGCGCGCCATGACGCCCGATCCGAGCTCCGAGCTGGCCAAGCGGCTGGACACGATGTCCAGGCAGATCGAGGCGCTCCAAGCGCAGCTGAACGCGTCGCGGCAGCGCGAGCAGGACTTGGAGCGACGCGCCTCGCAAACGCGCGAGCAGTGGACATGGTCCAGCGGCGCGTTGGGAGGATTGCTGCTCGGGGGCGCACTGGTGATGACTTGGCGCCAGCGGCGCCCGCCCGCTCGGCCGGACTGGGAGCCGATGGCCACCACGCGCCCGCGGCCGGTCACGGTGATGAGGCCCGCCGCAACCACCCCACCGAGTGGGGGCACGGCCTCGCGTGGAGATCGCGAAATCGGCGGACGCGCCACGATGGCGCCGGCCCCGAGCACGGTCGGTGCCAGCACGGAGCCGTCGATGTCGGACGACCGGCGTTCCGAGATCACGGTGACTGAGCTGCACGACACGGTTCAGGTGATCAAGGAGCTGTACGCGACGGTGCTGGAGCGGTCCACATCCGCCGCGACCATACCCGCCACTGGCCGGCCTCAGCGGCCGCTGGAGCTGGATTTGAGGGCACCGACGGTCGCGAATCCGCCCGCCGCGCCCGCTGTGCGGCGCAGCGAGTCGGATCGGACCGATGTTTCGCCGCCTACGCAGGCCGAGCCGACAAAGCATGGTTCAGACGAGCGGTTCACCGAGTTGCCCACGGAAGCCGGGTTGGACCTGGATCTGACCTCCGTGGTCGCAGCGACGGGAGCGGGCAGCGAACGCGCCGATGTGCGGCCGCAGTTGCGCGATGACCCGCTCGCGCGGCGGACCCGGCAACCGGTGGCCGGTGCGCTCTCGCGCGGCGAGCCGACCCCGCTCGACAAGGCCGGCGCCGGACGCGTGCCGGCCGCCACGCCGCCTCCGCCCCCGGTCAGCACGCCTTCGGAGGCGAGGCGCGCCGTCGACTTGTCGGACGAGCAGCTGACTCAGACTCCGACCGAACTGGCGATTGACATCGATGTCGGTACGACGACCGACTTTTCCAGCACGATCGGGCGAGGCGCGCCAGCGGTTGCGCCCGCACGGCAAGGCGAATCCGAGCGAACCGCCAAGCCCCCCTCGATGCTCGATCCGATCGACCTGCAGCTGGACTTGCCCGAGTCGAAGAACAAGCCGCGCACGCAACGTTCCGCTTGAGTGACGGCCCGCCTTCGCCCTACGGGCTTCGGCGGGCAAGCCTGCTTACGCGATGGCATCGAGCTGCGAGTGCAGGTCGAACCATTGCGACTCCAGCGTCTGCAGCGCGTGCTCCAGTTCTCCGCGCCGCTTCAAGGCCTGGCGGACCAATTCGGGATCGCCTGAATAGAACGCCTCGCTCGCGAGGCGGGCGTCCAGATCCTTCATTTCCTCGCTGACCGACTGCAGCCGCTGTTCCACCGCATCCAGACGCAGTTGCAGCGGCCGCCGCGCCCTGGCCAGTCGTTGCCGTTCGCCGGCCGCCTGGCGGCGCTGGTCGGCGGGACGGCGCGACTCGGAGGCACCTGCGTCGGGCCGGACCTGCGCGCGGCGCCGGTCGATCACCCAGGCCGCATAGTCGTCCAGGTCGCCCTCGAACAGTTGCACGCCTGCCTCGTGCACCAGCCAGAGCTGATCGGTGGTGGCGCGCAGAAGGTGGCGGTCGTGCGACACGACGATCAAGGCGCCCTCGAAGGAGGAAAGCGCCACGGTCAGCGCTTCGCGCGTCGACATGTCCAGATGATTGGTCGGTTCGTCCATCACCAGCAGGTTCGGACGGCGCCACGCGAGCAGGGCCAGCGCACATCGGGCCCGTTCCCCACCCGACAGCCGCCCGACCGGAGCGCATGCCAGCTCCGCACCGAAGCGGAAGCTGCCGAGGAAATCGCGCAGCTCCTGCTCGCGCGCGTCCGGGGCGATCCGGCGCAGCAGCTGCAGCGGACTCTCGGTCGGATCCAGATCTTCGAGTTGATGCTGTGCGAAGTAGCCGATCACCGTGCCGGATGAACGCCTGAGCTCGCCGGCATCGGGCGCCAGTTCGCCCACGATCGCCTTCACCAGCGTCGACTTGCCGGCACCGTTGACTCCGAGCACTCCGATCCGGTCTCCGGCGCGGACGGAAAACTCCACGCCGTCGAGCACAACCTTGTGCGGATAACCCAGTTGCAGCTGCTCGCCATCGACCAGGTGGGCCGGCAGCCGCAACGGGTCGAAGAACCGGAATCTCCACTCGCGCTGCTCCCGCACGGGCTCGAGCCGCTCCAGCCGTTCCAGCATCTTCAGGCGGCTCTGCGCCTGGCGGGCCTTGGTCGCCTTGGCCCGGAAGCGCTCGATGAACCGGCTCAGGTGCTCGATCGTGTGGCGCTGACGGCGCACTTGCGCGTCGAGCTGGCGTTGCTTCCCGAGCCAGGCGGACTCGAACGCGCTGTAGTTGCCCGCATAGCGGCCAATCGACTGGTCCGCCACGTGCCAGATCGTGTCGGTGCAGCGATCCAGCAACTCGCGGTCGTGCGACACCACGATCACCGTCGCCGGTTGGCGGCGCAGCCAGTTTTCCAGCCAGACAATCGAATCCAGGTCCAGATGGTTGGTCGGCTCGTCCAGCAGCAGCAGCTGCGCCGGCTGCAGCAGCACCCGCGCGAGCGCCAGGCGGTTGCGCTGACCGCCTGACAGGTCCGACACCGCGCCCAGTGCCTGCTGCTGCGACAGCCCGAGTCCGTTCAGGATCGCCATCGCTTCGGCCGCGATCGCGCCCTCGTTCAGCTCGGCCAGGTGCACGTGCGCGAGCGCGATTCTGAGGTCCTGGCCGTCGTCGCTTTTCGACCGCATGGCCGACTGAAGTTCGGCCCGTGCGTTCATCAGCTGGGCGTGGCCGGACATCACGAAATCGATCACGCGGTCGGACGTCGATTCGACATCCTGGTCGATCCAGGCGATGCGGTCCGCCGGCGGTGCATCGATCGACCCGGAATCGATCGGAACCCGGCCCAGAACGGCACCGAGCAACGACGATTTTCCCGAGCCGTTGGCTCCCACCAGCCCGACCCGCTCGCCGGCCGACGCCGCGACGTTGACGTCCCGGTACAGCGTACGAGCACCTCGGTCCAGGCGCAGCCCGGTCAGGCGGAGCATCGGTTGGGGCGACTCAAAAAAAGCGCGACTTTACCCGCCTTCGCGCTGCGCGCTTCGGGGGGCAAGCGCCCCGGAGGGTGCGGCGCGGACGCGGGCTTGCCCGCCGAAGCGCGCAGCGCGAAGGCGGGTCAGGCCGCCACGGAGCGCGTGGCCAGCGCCTGAGCAGGCAGGTCCTCGGCCCGCACCAGGAACACCATGTCGTCGCCGGCGCTGGTGGTGGCCCAGATCACCGGCAGCCGCGGATATTCGCGCTCGAACGCGGCCCGGCCATCCCCGACCTCGACCACCAGCAGAGCGAGCGGATTTAGCCGGGCGCGCGCCTCGGCCACCACTTTGCGGACGACGTCGAGGCCGTCCGGTCCACCGGCCAGAGCGAGCGTCGGCTCGTGGGCATATTCGGCGGGAAGCTTCGAAAGCGCATGATCGGTGACGTACGGCGGATTGCACAGGATCAGGTCGTAGCCCGAGGTCCCGAGTTCCTGGAACAGGTCCGACTCGATCAGCCGCACCCGTTCACCCAGGCCATACTCCTCCACGTTGCGGGCGGCAACGGCCAGCGCGTCGACCGAGATGTCGGCTGCATCGACCTTCGCGTCGGCAAACAGATCGGCCGCAATGATCGCCAGGCAACCCGAGCCGGTACAAAGGTCCAGTACCGAATGAACCGCCCCGGGGTCCTTGATCCACGGCGCCAGCCGGTCCTTCAGCAGCTCGGCGATGAATGAACGCGGGATGATCACGCGCGAGTCCACCCAGAAGCGATAGCCCTGCAGCCAGGCCTCGCCCAGCAGGTACGCGACCGGCACGCGCTTCTTGACGCGCCGTTCGATCAGTTCGATCAGCGTGTTGATCTCGGCATGCGTCAGGAAGGCATCCAGGAAGATCTCCATGCGCTCCATCGGCAGCTTCATTGCGCGGGTCACCAGGAACGCCGCCTCGTCGAACGCGTCGAGTTGCCCATGCCCGTAGAAGATGGGCCGCTCGTTGAAGCGGGTCACCGCATAGCGCAGCACATCGCGCAGAGTCCGCAGATTTGCCTTGGCGTCGATCGTCATCGTGGTGGCGCGTCCGCCCGGTGGTCGCCCGACAGCAGCAGCTCGAGCGTGCGCTGATAGATCCGGGTCAGCCGTTCGACGTCCTCGATCCGGACCCGCTCGTCGACCTGATGGATCGAAGCGTTCAGCGGACCGAACTCGATCACTTGCGGGCAGATCCGGATCAGAAACCGGCCGTCGGATGTGCCCCCCGTGGTCGACAACTGGGGTCGCGCGCCGGTTACCTCGACGATCGCCTGCGACAGCACATCGACCAGCGTTCCCGCGGGGGTCAGAAAGGGTTCGGCTCCCAAGGTCCAAGTCAGAGCGTAGCTCAGAGCGTGCCGATCCAGAATCCGCTCCACCCGCTGGCGCAGCTCGGCGGCTCCGCTGGCCGGCGAGAACCGGAAATTGAAATGCATCTCGCATCGGCCGGGAATCACGTTGCCTGCGCCGGTACCGGCGTGCAGATTCGAGACCTGGAACGTGGTCGGCGGAAAATAGCGGTCGCCGTCGTCCCAGGCGGCGGCCGCCAGCTCGGCGAGCGCGGGGGCCAGCTGATGAATCGGATTGCGCGCCAGCTGCGGGTAGGCGACGTGGCCCTGCACGCCGTGCACCACCAGATGCCCGGACAGCGACCCGCGCCGGCCGTTCTTGATCGTGTCGCCGAGGTCCAGGGTCGAGGTGGGCTCGCCCACCAGGCCGAAGTCGACGTGCTGGCCGCGCGCCTGCAGCGCCTCGACCACCGCGACGGTGCCGTCCGTCGCGGGTCCTTCCTCGTCCGAGGTCAACAGCAACGCGATCCCGCCGGGGTGCTGCGGCCGGTTGCGGACGAAGCGCTCGACGGCGACCACGAACGCCGCGATCGAGGTCTTCATGTCGGCACTGCCGCGACCGTACAGCCAGCCGTCGCGCTCCTGCGGCTCGAAGGGATCGGAGCTCCACAGCTCGCGCGGCCCGGGCGGAACCACATCGGTGTGGCCCAGAAACGCGAACAGCGGCCGTCCGGCGCCGCGCTGCAGCCACAGGTTGCACGTGCCATTGCGATCGAACCGCTCGGCCCGAAAACCCGCGCCTGCCAGGCGCTCGGCGACGAGCTGCTGGCAGCCGCCGTCCTCCGGCGTTACGGAGCTTCGGGCGATCAGCAGCCTGGCGAGTTCGAGCGCGGCCGACACTGCTGGGATCAGATGTTCAGCGTGAATTCGGTGAACGACGCCGCGTCCGGGTTCGGTTTCGGAACCGAATCCGGCTTCACCACCGGCTTGCCGGCGTTGTTGATCAGCCACAGCAGGTTGTTCCTCGAGTCGGCCGCCGTCAGCGCGTCTTCGCGCGTGATCGTGTCCTTCTGCAGCAGTTCGTACAGGCTCTGCTCGAACGAGCAGCTCTCGGGATCCAGGCTCTGCTCCATCGACTCCTTGATCGCCTGCACGTCGCCGCGCGCGATCAGGTCGTGCACGTGTCCCGCGTTCATCAGCACTTCGACGGACGGCACGCGGCGGCCCTGGCGCGAGCGCACCAGGCGCTGAGAAACGACGGCGCGAATCGCGGTGGCCATGTCCTGGAACAGCGCGAAACGCGATTCCGTCGCGTAGAAGCTGATGACCCGGTTCAATGCATGCGCGCTGTTGGTCGCATGAAGCGTGGCGACGACCATGTGGCCCGACATCGCGTAGGCGAGCGCCGCGGTCATCGAGTTGCGATCGCGGATCTCGCCGATGAACAGCACATCCGGCGCCTGCCGCATCGCATTGCGCAGCGCCTGCTCCAGCGACTCGGTATCGTGGCCGATCTCGCGCTGACTGACGATCGATTTCTTGTTGCGAAACAGGAATTCGATCGGGTCCTCGAATGTCAGGATGTGTCCGGTCGCGAGCTCGTTGCGGTGATCCAGCATCGAGGCGATCGTGGTGGACTTGCCGGATCCGGCGGCGCCGACCACGAGCACCAGCCCGCGGCGCTCCATCGCGAGATCTTTCAGCACGTCGGGCAGCATCAGCTCTTCCAGCCGGGGAATCTCGTGCGGGATGTACCGTATCACCGCCGACACCGAGCCGCGCTGCAGAAATGCGCTCAAGCGGAAGCTGCCCACGCCTTGCACCGGCAGCCCGACGTTCAGCTCCCGGTTGCGTTCGAGCTCCCGGAACTGGGAATCGGAAAGCCGCTCGGTCAGCAGCGTAACCACGGCCTGCTGCTGCAGCCGTTCCTGGTTGATTGGAACGCATACGCCGTTGATCTTCACCGTGATCGGAGACCCCGCCGACAGGAAAAGGTCCGACGCGTTCTTCTCCGCCATCAGTTGGAACAGCCGCTCCAGTCCCATCGTCTAGTCCCGTCGTCTCGTTGCGTCGTTCCTGCCCGCTCAGTCGCCCGCAGCGACCCGAAGCAGTTCGTTGATTGCCGTTTTGGCGCGGGTCTGCGCATCGACGCGCTTGACGATCACTGCGCAGTACAGGCTGTGGGTGCCGTCCTTGGCCGGCAGGCAGCCCGGCACGACGACTGCGCCACGCGGCACCCGACCGTACAGGATCTGGCCGCTTTCGCGGTCGTAGATGCGCGTGCTGGCGCCGATGTAAACGCCCATCGATATCACCGCATCCTGTTCGACGATCACTCCCTCGACCACCTCGGAACGAGCGCCGATGAAGCAGTTGTCCTCGATCACGGTCGGCGCGGCCTGCACCGGCTCCAGCACGCCCCCGATTCCGACCCCGCCGGACAGGTGCACATTGCGACCGATCTGGGCGCACGAGCCGACCGTGGCCCACGTGTCGACCATCGTGCCCTCGTCGATATACGCGCCGATGTTGACGAAAGAAGGCATCAGCACCACGTTGCGCGCGACGAATGCTCCCCGCCGCGCCACGGCCGGTGGCACGACCCGCACCGCGCTGGCGCGGAACTGATCGGCGTCGAAGCGCGAGAACTTGCACTCGACCTTGTCGTAGAAGCGCAGCGGATCGTTCTCGCTGTTGCCGCCCATCACGACGTTCTCGCGCAGGCGAAACGACAGCAGCACCGCTTTTTTCAGCCACTGGTGCACGATCCACGCGCCGTCGATTTTCTCGGCCACCCTCAGGCGCCCGCTGTCGAGCTCGCCCAGAGCCGTTTCGACCGCTTCGCGCAGGCGCGCCGGAGCCGAAGCGGCCGTCAGCGACGCCCGTTCCGCCCAAGCCTGCTCGATGATGCTTTCGATCGACACGGCCGGATTTTCCCGTCAATTCTCGGTGGTTGAAAGCCGGAGAAGGGGCTCGCCGGACCCGTTTAGGCGATCCGATCCGAATTGCACGATCCGGCGGGCCGCCTCGCGCAACTGCGCCTCCTCGGGCACCAGCGCGATGCGAACGAAGCCGGAACCGGGATTGAAGCCGTCGATCTCGCGTCCCAGGAAACTGCCCGGAAGCACGGTCAGGTTGAACTGCCGGTAAAGCCCGCGGGCCAGCGTGCGGTCGTCCTCGGGCGTGCGGGCCCACAGGTAGAAGCCTGCTTCGGGCACCGCCGTCGGCAGCACCGAGGCGATGGCGGGAGTAACGTCCGCGAATTTGGCCGCATAGCGGCGGCGGTTTTCCGCCACGTGCGCTTCGTCGTTCCAAGCGGCGATGCTGGCTGCCTGGACGGCCGGGTTCATCGCGCAGCCGTGATAGGTCCGATAGCGCAGAAACGGCGCGATCAGGCCCGCATCGCCCGCGATAAATCCGGATCGAAGGCCGGGAGCGTTGGAACGCTTGGACAGGCTGCCGAAGACCACCAGGCGCTCGAATCCCGGGCGGCCGAGCTCGGTCGCCGCCTGCAACGCTCCCAACGGCGGCCGCGCCGGGTCCGGATAGATCTCGGAATAACACTCGTCGGCGGCGATCACGAAGCCGTAGCGGTCTGCCAGCTCGAACAGCTCCCGCCATTCGGACAACTGCATCACGGTTCCGGTCGGGTTGGCGGGGGAGCAGGTGTAGACCAGTCGCACCTTGTTCCAATCGCCCGGGCCGAGCGATTCGAACGGCATCCGGAAGCCTGTCTCGGCCATCAGCGGCAGATAGATGGGCTCGGCCCCGGCCAGCAGGGCCGCGCCCTCGTAGATCTGATAACCCGGGTTGGGCAACACCACGCGCTGCGCGCCGCGCGCGTCCAGCAGCGCCTGCGCAAACGCAAAAAGGGCTTCGCGCGAACCGGTCACGGGCAGAACCTGGGACAGCGGATCCAGCCCGCTCAGTCGGTAGCGCCGCGTCAGCCAGGCTCCGATCGAGGTCCTGAGCGCATCCGATCCGGCCGTCTGCGGGTACCTGGACATCGACGGCAGTGCGGCCACCAGTGCGTCCAGCAGCAGTGGCGGCGTCGCGTGCTTCGGCTCCCCGATCGACAGGTCGATCGGCGCCAGCGACGCCGGCGCAGCGCAGTCGGCCAGCAAAGTGCGCAGAAGTTGGAACGGATATGGCCGCAGCCGATCAATCAGCGGATTCATGCGAAGGACTCGTGTGTGCCCGTCGCCCGGACGGGCAATCGGCCCAGCTCCACGTACGGAGCCGGTTTCCAGCCCCGCTTGCGGTGTTCGGCCACCACCGAGGTGGTGATGCCGCCGCGCACGTTCCAGCGCGACGTGAGCCGGATAAATCGCGGCTCCAACGCGGTCTTCAGGTCGTCGAGCACCTGATTGGTCACCGCCTCGTGGAAAGCGCCGCGGTCCCGGTACGACCACACGTACAGCTTCAGGCTCTTGAGCTCGACGTTGCGCCGGTCCGGCACGTACTGCAGCAGCAGCGTGGCGAAATCCGGCTGCCCGGTCAGCGGACACAGGCAGGTGAACTCGGGCAACTCGATATGGACCAGGTAGTCGCGCGCCGGATTCGGATTGGGAAAGGTTTCGAGCTGGCGACTCGGGCGCGTGCTCATCGGACACGGTCAGCCGAAATGATTCGATATGATTATAGGCGCCAAGCGCAATGAGTCAGCCGTCGCCCGGATCATTCGGCCGGTAGCCATCCGGTCGACCCGTAAAGCGCCTCTCCCGAGAAAGGCATCGTGCATCTGCGGCAGATCAAACTGGCCGGGTTCAAATCGTTTGTCGACCCGACCCAAATCGACGTTCCGGGACGCCTGGTCGGCGTGGTCGGCCCCAACGGCTGCGGCAAGTCCAACGTGATCGATGCGGTGCGCTGGGTGCTCGGCGAGAGCAAGGCCGCGGAGCTGCGTGGCGAGTCGATGCAGGACGTGATCTTCAACGGCGCGGCGAGCCGCGCCGCGGCCGGCCGCGCCAGTGTCGAGCTGCTGTTCGACAACAGCGACAACCGGATCGGAGGCGAATGGGGCCGCTTCAGCGAGCTGTCGGTGAAGCGGTTGTTGACGCGCGAGGGCGTCTCGAGCTACCTGATCAATCAGCAGCAGGTGCGGCGGCGCGATGTGCACGACCTGTTCCTGGGCACGGGCCTGGGCCCGAGAGCGTACGCGATCATCGGGCAGGGAATGATCTCCCGCATCGTGGAAGCGCGCCCCGAAGAGCTGCGCGTATACCTCGAGGAGGCGGCCGGCGTGTCCAAGTACAAGGAGCGGCGGCGCGAAACCGAGACCCGGCTGCGCGACGCGCGCGACAACCTGGCACGCGTGGGCGACATCCTGCGCGAGCTGGACGAGCGAGTGATCCACCTGGAGCAGCAGGCCGAGCTGGCGCGACAGTATCGCGACCTGACGCAGCGCCACGCCGATGCCCAGATGATGCTGTGGCTGCTGCGCTCGCGCGAAGCGCATGCGCAGAGCCAACGCAGCGCGCGGGAAGTCGAACAGGCGGAAGCGGCGATCGAGGCGCATCGTGCGCAACTGGCCGCGCTGCAGCGAAGACTCGAGGAGGAACGCGCCGCCCACTACGCGGCCGGCGACGCGACCCACGCCGCCCACGGCGAGCTGCTTCGCGTCAACTCGGAGATCGGGCGCCTGGAAGGCGAGATCCGGATGATCGCCGACAGCCGTGCGCGCCTGTCGGCGCAGATCGCCGGCACGCTGCAAAGACAGCAACAGCGCAACCAGGAACAGGTTCGCCTGTCACAGCGCCGGGCCGAGCTGGATGTCTCGATCCGCCAGTGCAGCGAGCAGTACGAGCAGGCCTGTACGGCCAGCGACCAGCACGACGCGCGATTGCCCGCGCTCGAGGCGGCCTACCACGCGGCGCGCGAGGCGCTGACGGTGGCGCGGTCCCACGCGGCCGGCGCGGCGCAGGCGATCGAAGGGGCGGCGCAGCACGGGCGCTCGCTCGATGCCCAGCTGGCAGGACTGGCACTGCGTCGCGAGCGACTGGGCCAGGAACGCGGCGAACTGCAATCGTCCGACCAGGGCCACGTGGCCTTGATTCAGCAGGAGCTCGAGCGGGTGGGCCGGGAGCTGGAAGAGCGGGTCGGCGGGGCCCGCACTGCCGAGGAGCAGCAGGCCCGGCTCGAGTCGGAGCGCATCGCCGCCGGCGACGAAAAGAGCCAGGTGGTCGATGCGCTGGCGCGAATGCAGGCCAGGCTTCACGCGCTGAGCGAGCTGCAGGCCAACGTCGAGGCCGACGAGCGACTCGATCCCTGGCTGAAGACGCACGGCCTTGATGGGCTGCCCCGACTGTTCAAGCGGCTCGAGGTCGAACCCGGATGGGAGTCGGCCTTCGAAGCGGTGCTGCGCGAGCGCATCGAAGCCATCGAGGTCGGCAACCTGGACAGCTTGGCCGCCTTCGAGTCGGCCGCCCCGCCATCGCGCGTCGCATTTTTCTGCGCCGCAGGTGAACCGGCTTCAACACCGGCGGCCGCGCCGTGGCCGGCGCTGTCCGTCAAGCTGCATGATCCGGACTCTGCGCTGGCCGGGGTGATTCGGGATTGGGTGGCCGACACGTACGTCGCGCCGGATCTGCGCAGCGCGCTGCAGAACCGCCATCAGCTAGCCCCCGGCGCGCAGTTCGTGGTTCCCGCCGGGCACAGGATCGGCCGGCACGGAGTGCGCTTCTACGCGACCGACGATCGCAAGGCGGGTTTGTTGGCGCGCCGGCTCGAGATCGAGAACCTGCAGCGACAACTGAAGGCTCAGCGCCTGATCGAGGAGCAGGCGGTCGCGCAGCTGGCCCGGGTCGAGTCCGCATTGCGGCGCGCCCAGGACGCAGCGCAGTCGGAGCGCGAGTCCGCCGAGCGGTTGCGGACCCGGCTGCACGAAACGCAACTCGAGGCGGTACGGCTCGGTGAGTCGCAGGAACGGATCCGGCTCCGGTGCGAGCAGATCGATCGGGAGCTCGAGGAAATTCGCACGCATCAGCGGGAGCTGCAGGAGCAGCGCGCTGACGCGCAGCACCGTTTCGAGGAGCTCGACCAGGCGCTCGCCGCACAGCAGCAGCAGGCGGAAGCGGCCCGGGTCGACTACGAGACGGCCGAGCAGAGCCTGAGGGAGGGGCGCGAGTCCTCGCACCGGCTGCAGGTCGAGCGGCAGCGCTTGCAAATCGAGATCAACGTAGGCCGCGAGCGACTGACCGAAGTCGAAGGGGCGATGCGCGAGGCGATCGAGGAGTGCGAGCGGCTTGCGGCCGACCTGGAGCGCGCCCGGCTCGACGAGGCAAAGCTGGACGACAACCACGCGCGCGAGAGTCTGGAGCAGTGGCTGCAGCAGCGCGCGGCCGCCGAGCAGACGCTGCGCGAGGCGCGCACGCGGCAAGACGAGCTGGCCGAGAGCGTGCGCGCTTGCGATGAGCAGCGGATGACCCTGGAGCGCGAGCTGCAGCCCCGGATCGATCGGGTGACCGACCTGAAATTGAAGGAGCAGGCCGCGCGCCTGGCGGCCGAGCAGTTCGATCGCCAGCTGGAGGAGGCGGGCGCCGACCTGCAGGCGCTGAACTCTCGCGTTGAGCGCAGCCTCTCAGCCTCTTCGCTGCAACCGGAAATCGCGCGGCTGGCCCAATCGATCGAGGCGCTGGGGGCGGTGAATCTGGCCGCGCTCGAGGAGCTGGAGGCGGCGCGGCAGCGCCGGGAGTTCCTGCAGTCCCAGTCGAGCGATCTGAAAGCGGCGATCGCGACCCTGGAGGACGCGATCCGGAAAATCGACCGCGAGACGCGCGAGATGCTCCAGTCCACATTCGACCAGGTCAACCGTCACTTCGGGGAGCTTTTCCCGCGCCTGTTCGGCGGCGGCGACGCCCGTTTGCTGATGACCGGCGAGGAGATTCTGGATGCGGGCGTCCAGGTGATGGCCCAGCCCCCCGGCAAGCGCACCAGCACGATCCACCTGCTGTCGGGCGGCGAGAAGGCGCTGGCCGCGACGGCCCTGGTGTTCGCGCTGTTCAAATTGAACCCGGCGCCGTTTTGCCTGCTGGACGAGGTCGACGCTCCGTTGGATGATGCGAATACGGAGCGATTCTGCGAACTGGTGCGGTCGATGACGAGCGAGACTCAGTTCCTGTTCATCACGCACAACAAGATCGCGATGGAAATCGCCGAGCAGCTGGTCGGGGTCACGATGCAGGAACAGGGCGTCTCGCGTATCGTTGCGGTCGACATCGACAGCGCCGTGAAACTGGCGGCTGCGGAGGCGGCCTAGTTACCGGCCGCCAACGACCGACCCTACGTGTCCGAACTGCAAATTGCGCTGCTGCTGATTGCCGGCGCCGTGCTGGCCGGCCTGTACCTGGCCGGCAAGTGGCAGGAGCGCCGGCTGCTGCGCCGGCTGGGCGAGGAACTCGGCGGCGGCGTCGGCGATGCGCTCCTGGGCGAGCCGGGGGCCGGCCGCTCCGAAGCCTCGGCAAGCGGCATGCAGCGCAGGATCGAGCCTCAACTGCGGCCCGACCCGCGGGCCGGGCAGGCCGCCTCCGCGGCCGGGGCCGCTGCGGCGACCAGAGCGGCGCCCGCGCAGGCGGCAGCGGGCGCCGCGGCTCGACGGTCCGAATGGATCGAGGACCCGATGTTGGACTGCGTGCTGGAGCTTCGGTGCGCACGCCCGGTCGACGGCGTTGCGTTCATCGACGCCGCGATGCCGCTCACCGCATCGCACTGGCCGATGCCGGTTTCCTTCGTCGTGTGGGACGCGCGCGCACAGCAGTGGGTCCATCCCGACCGGTTCGGCTATTACACGGACGCGCTGGCCGCGATCCAGCTGGCCAATCGGCGCCAGGTGCTCAGTGAAGAGCAGATCGAACGATTCGTGTCGACGGCGCGCAAGGCCGCCATTGCGCTGGATGCGGACTGCGACCCGCCCGACGTCGCGCGCCTGGCCGCGGGCGCGCGAGAGCTCGACCGGCTGTGCGCGCGCTTCGACGTGCGGATCGGACTGACGCTGGAATCGGCCTCCGGAGCCTGGACCGAAGCGCGGGTAGCTGGCGCGGCCAAGGGGATCGGCCTGCAGCCGCTTTCCGACTTGCGCTGGGCGCCCCCGCACGAGAAAGGCCCGGCCGTGCTGGTGCTGGCGATGCCGGCTCCGGTTTGCGATCGAGTCTCGCTCGAACTGGACGTGCCGGCGACTTGCGCCGGCAGCGGTGCCGTACAACAGCTGTTCGGCCTGGGCAATCAGCTCGGCGCGCAATTGAACGCGCGTATCGTCGACGACAACCGCCGGCCGATCGATTCCCAGTCGGTCGCTGCCATCGAAGCCCAGCTGGCGAAGCTTTACGAGGACATGCGCAGTGCGGGCATCGATCCGGGCGGCGACCGGGCGCGCCGACTGTACGTCTGATGGAGCGCGGCGGCGGCGCGATGGCCACGCAGGCCCCGACCAGCGCGCGCGAACGCGCGAAGCAGTTGCGCGCCGAGATCGAGCGTCACAACACCGCCTATTACGTGCTGGATGCGCCGCTGATTCCGGATGCCGAATTCGATCGCCTGTTCGCGCAACTGCAGGCCCTGGAGGCTCAATACCCGGAGCTCGCCACGGCCGATTCGCCGACATTGCGGGTCGGCGGAGCACCACGCTCCGATCTGCCGTCGGTGCGCCATGCCGTGCCGATGCTGTCGCTGAACAACGGGCTCAGCGAGGCCGACGCGGTCGGATTCGATGCGCGGGTGCGCGAGCTGCTCGCCAAGGCCGGCCAGCCGACCCCGGTGGTTGCCTATGCCTGCGAGCTGAAGTTCGATGGCCTGGCCGTGAACCTGCGCTACCTGAACGGGGTGCTGAACCTTGCGGCCACACGAGGCGACGGCATGGTGGGAGAAGACGTCACCCCCAACGTGCGCACGATCCACAGCATACCGCTGCGCCTGAAGGACAGCCGGGCCGCGGTAATCGAGGTGCGGGGGGAAGTGCTGATGTACAAGCGCGACCTTGAGCGCCTGAACCGCGCGCAGCGCGACAGCGGCGAGAAGGAATTCGCCAATCCCCGCAACGCCGCCGCGGGCGGCCTGCGGCAGCTCGATGCGCGCGTTACCGCGCGGCGGCGCCTGCACTTTTTCGCGTACGGAATCGGCGAGCTGGTCGGTGCGCCGGAGCCGGAAAGCCAATCCGCCCTGTTGGACTGGCTGCAGGCCCTGGGGGTACCGGTATCCGAAGAGCGGGCCACCGTCGAAGGCATCGACGGTCTGCTGGCCTTTTACCGGCGTGCCGGCGAGCGGCGTGCCAATCTGCCGTACGACATCGACGGCGTGGTCTACAAGGTCGATTCGATCAAGGCGCAGCGTGCACTTGGGTTCGTATCGCGCGCGCCGCGCTTTGCGCTTGCGCACAAATTCCCTCCCCAGGAGGCCCTGACGCAGGTGTTGGACATCGAGGTGCAGGTCGGACGCACCGGAGCACTGACGCCCGTGGCGCGCCTGGCCCCGGTCACGGTCGGGGGCGTGACCGTGACGAACGCGACCTTGCACAACGAGCAGGAAGTGGCCCGCCGCGATGTCCGCGTGGGCGACACCGTGGTCGTGCGCCGTGCCGGCGACGTGATCCCGGAGGTGGTCAGCGTGATCCTGGAGCGCCGTCCTCCCGGGACGCACCCGTTCCGAATGCCGACCCGCTGCCCGGTGTGCGGGTCGGCCGTCGAGCGTCTCGAGCAGGAGGCTATTGCGCGCTGCACCGGCGGCCTCGTATGCGCAGCCCAGCGCAAGCAGGCGCTGCTGCATTTCGCGAGTCGCAGGGCGCTGGACATCGAGGGACTGGGCGAGCGGCTGGTCGATCAGCTGGTCGATTCGGGACGGGTCCGCACGCCGGCCGACCTGTTCCACCTCGATCAGGCGGCGCTGATGGCGCTGGATCGGATGGGGGAGAAATCCGCGGCGAATCTGCTGCAGGCGATCGAGAAGTCGCGCAACACGAGCCTGGATCGATTCATCTATGCGCTGGGGATCCGGCACGTGGGGGAATCGACCGCGCAGGCGCTGGCGGCGCACTTCGGAAGCCTGGACGCGCTGCTCGCGGCCGATGAGGCGCGCCTGCTCGAGGTGCCCGATGTCGGCCCGGTGGTGGCCCAATCGATCCGCCGGTTCCTCGACGAGCCGCACAATCGGCAGGTGATCGCAGCGCTTCGGCAGGCCGGAGTGCATTGGCTCGAATCGGCGGGTTCGAAGGCCCCGGGCGAGGCTCCTCTGAGCGGCCGCACGTTCGTGCTCACGGGAACGCTGCCGGGCCTGACGCGAATCGAGGCGAGCGAGATGATCCAGGCCGTCGGCGGGCATGTCAGCGGATCGGTCTCGAAGAAGACCGATTTCGTGGTGGCCGGCGAGGACGCCGGATCCAAGCTGGATCGGGCGCGCGAGCTGGGCGTGCCGATCATCGACGAAGCCGAGCTGCGCCGGCTGCTGCGCGCTGCGTCCGGACCCGAATAGGCGGAACCCATGTTCGCGATCATTGGCGGAAGCGGCCTGGTCAAACTGTCTGCCCTGGAGGCGCCGCGACGGCGAGTGATGCGCACGCCGTACGGCGAGCCGTCCGGCGCGCTGACTTTCGGGCTGCTGGCCGGCTCGGAAGTCGTGTTCCTCGCCCGCCACGGTTACGGCCACACGATCGCGCCCCACGAAATCAACTATCGGGCCAATACCTGGGCGCTGAAGGAGTTGGACGTGGAGGGGGTTTTCGCGCTGGCGTCGGCGGGCGGCATTCGCGATGACCTGGGTCCCGGGACCCTCGTGGTTCCGGACCAGATCATCGATTACACCCACAGCCGCAAATCGACCTTTTTCGAGGGTTCGGGTACTCCGGTAACGCATGTGGACTTTACCCAGCCGTACTCCGCAAAATTGCGCGAGCGCCTGCTGAAAGCGGCGCGCGATGTGGGCGAGTCTCTGGTCGACGGCGCCGTGTACGGGTGCGTACAGGGGCCGCGGCTGGAAACGGCCGCCGAGATCAACCGCCTTCAGCGCGACGGGGCCGATCTGGTCGGGATGACGGGGATGCCTGAAGCCGTGCTGGCGCGGGAGCTCGAACTGGAGTACGCATCGCTTGCCGTCGTGGTCAACCACGCGGCCGGGCGCGGCAGCAGCCGTCATCGGATCGAGATGAGCGAACTGGAAGAAGTGCTGGGAGAGACCATGGTGCGGGCGGTACGCATTCTGGAAGTGAGCGTGAGGAAATCGGCATGATCCGGGAAATCCTTCGAATGGGTGATCCGCGCCTGCTTCGGGTCTCCGAGCCGGTGACTCGATTCGATACGGCCGAGTTGCGCCAGTTGCTGACGGATCTGTTCGAAACGATGCGGGCCGCCGACGGTGCGGGCCTCGCGGCTCCGCAGATCGGGGTCGGTCTGCGCGTCGTCGTGTTCGGATTCGAGCGCAATGCACGTTACCCGGAGGCGGCCTCGGTTCCGGAAACGATCCTGATCAATCCGGTGATCGAACCCCTGGGCGAGGCGATGCAGGACGGCTGGGAAGGGTGCCTGTCGGTGCCAGGACTGCGCGGGGTGGTGCCGCGCTACGAACGGGTTCGTTATCGCGGTTTCGACGAGCGGGGTGTCGCACTGGAGCGCGAGGTCGATGGCTTTCACGCGCGCGTGGTGCAGCACGAATGCGACCACCTGGACGGGATCCTGTACCCGATGCGGGTGCGCGATTTTCGCGCGTTCGGATTTGCCGACGTGCTGTTTCCGGGCCAGCCGGTGCTGCAGGAATGACCTCCTAACGCGCTGCGCTTGCTGGGGACTGAGCCGGGCCGGAGTGTGACCGGGTGCGGTTCCGCTCGCGTTACGCCCTTCGCCAGTGACGGGGGCTCGGGCGTGCTGACCTCGCTCCACCGCACCCGGTCACACTCCGGCCCGGCTCAGTCCCCAGCAAGCGCAGCGCGTTAGGAGGGGGGTTCCTACCTGACAGCGCGGCCCGCCTGAGCTAGGCTCCTTCGATGCTCGGACGATTGACCGCCGATACGCGCCGCCGGCGTTGGCTGGTGTGGACCGCGTTGTGCCTTTTCGCGCTGCGGGCGCTCGTTCCGATCGGCTTCATGGTGTCGCTGGAAGCGTCCCATGCGGCCGTTACGCTGTGCCCCGACTATGGCCCGGTCCCGCCGGCCGTGGCCGCACAGCACGCGCACCATCACGCGCAGGGCGCCGCTCATGGCACCGGTGACGACGGCGCGGGTTCGACCGCCCACCCGCCGGGCGCCGAATCGCACGGGCTGTGTCCGTTCGCCGCTGCTGCGCACGGCGGCTGGCACGGTCTGAAACCGGTCTTCGCGCTGCCGGCGCCGGATTTGCAACAGCAGCTCGAAGCTTTCGCGGCCGACGCCGCGGTTCCCCGTCTCCACCTCTCGTTTTCGCGCTCGCCGCGCGGACCGCCCGCACTGAATCTCGGTTAAGCCGAACCGGGCATACCGGAACGCGCGGACTTTGCCGCCGCGTTCCCGTGCGCCGTCCTTTCAGATTCAGTGATTTCGAGGGGTGATTTCCATGCAAGGCCTTTCCGTCCGCGCGGCGGGTCGACCCGCCGTGTTCCTGCTGGCTCTGCTGCCATCGTTCGGCTGGGCCTGCGCCACCTGCGGCTGCACGCTGAGCACCGATGCCGCGATGGGCTATTCCGCGCTGCCGGGCTGGCGCGTCAATTTCGAGTATGACTACATCGACCAAAGCCAGCTGCGCAGTGGCACGCATGCGGTCTCCGGCGTGCCGGACGGCAACGAGCTGGAGCACGACACCACCAGCCACTACCTGAACCTCGGGATCACTTACAGTCCCGATGCCGACTGGAATATCACGTTGCGGGTTCCCTATGTGATCCGGGACCACAGCACCTACGGCACGTTCGACTCCACCCAGCCGCTGCCGGACCTGAGCACCTCGCACAGCTCCAGCCTGGGCGATGTCAAGCTGGTCGGCGGCTACCAGGGGTTTTTGCCGACCCACAACCTGGGGATACAGCTCGGCGTCAAACTGCCGACCGGCGCATATGGAACCGACGTCAACTTCAACTCCGGGCCGAACGCGGGCACTGCGCTCGACGCCAGCCTGCAGCCCGGAACCGGCAGTACCGACCTGATCGTCGGTGGCTACTACTACCGGGCCATCAGCCAGAACTGGGATGCCTTTGTCAACGGCAATTTCCAAGCGGCGGTAACGAGCAAGCAGGACCAGCCGGGCAATGACTTCCGTCCGGGCAACCAGACTCTCGTGAGCCTTGGCCTTCGCTACGAGGTCGACCCCCGCATCGTGCCGCAGCTTCAGATCAATCTGCTGCACAAGAGCCCCGATCAGGGCGCATTGGCGGACCGGCAGGGCAGCGCCGGTACCGTGGCCTATTTCAGCCCGGGCCTGATCGTGAGCGCGACGCACGATTTGCAACTGTACGGTTTTGTCCAGGTCCCGGTTTACAGCCAGCTCAACGGCTACCAGCTGTTCCCGCGCTGGACCGGATCGGTGGGTTTGAGCTACGCGTTCTGAATGGAGGAAGTCATGGCAATGCTCAATTCGAGACCTCGCTTGGACGGCAGCGGCGCATCAAAGGCAACGAGTTGCGGGCACCGCTGGAAGGCCGCCTTGCTCCTGCTCGGGTGGTGCGGCCTGGCCCTCGCAGCGACCGAGGGCAAGCCCGCACCCGCTCTACACGCGAGACTGCTCGACGGCACCGCGTTCAATCTTGCCGACAACGCCGGCAAGGTCGTGGTCGTGAACATGTGGGCAACGTGGTGCGCACCCTGTCGGCAGGAGATGCCGGCGCTCGACGCGTATTACCGTCAGCATCGCGACGAAGGGCTCGTCCTGATCGCGCTCAGCATGGACGATCCCGGGGACGCCTCCAAGGTGAGCGAGCTGACCAGGAGCTTTTCGTTTCCGGTCGGGCTGGCGCACAACGCCGACATGGATGGCTACGGCCGCATCTGGCGCCTTCCGATGACATTCGTGGTCGACCGCAAAGGGATCCTTCGCACGAACCAATGGACTGACGATCGGGGCCTCGACGAAAAGGCGCTCGAGCGGACCATTGCTCCGCTGCTGAGCGCGCCTTGAGCGCGTTCGGTCAGGGCATTCTGTCAGGGCATTCCATCAGGGCGATAGCGCCTCCAGCAGATCGCGCTCCAGCTGCAACTGCGCCTTCGGTTGCGTCAGGGGCGGCCCGTCGATCAGGAACACGTCCTCGACGCGCTCGCCGAGGGTCAGGATCTTGGCGGTGAGCACGTTGACGCCGTGGCGTGCCAGCACCCGCGCAACCGCGTACAACAGGCCGAGGCGGTCGGTTGCGACCAGCGACAGCAGATAGTGCTGTCCCGACTCGTCGGCGTTCAGCTGCACCGCCGGCGACACCGGGAAATGGCGTGACTGGCGCGACAGCCTTCCCTTGACCGGAGCGGGCAGCTCGACCTGCCCGGCCATCCAGCCGGTCAGCTCGCTCTCGATCCGGTCCAGCAGACTTCGAAAATGGGTGCCGTGTCCCCGTTCGGACACGAGGAACGTATCGAGCGCGTAGCCGCCGCGCGTCGTATGGATCTTGGCGTCCAGAATGCTCAGGCTGCGGCTGTCGAAGTATCCGCATACGCGCGCAAACAGCTCCTTCTGGTCGCGCACGTACAGCAGCACTTCGATGCCTTCGCCGCCCGGGGCCAGCCTGGCCCGCACGATCGGCCGGTCGGTTGCCACGTGAACCAGCAGGGCGCGGGCGTGCCACGCGATGTCCTGCGCCGAATGACGCAGGAAGTACACGATGTCCAGTTCGCGCCACAGCGGCTCGTGCGCGTGCTCCGAGAGCCCGTACAGGCGCAGAATGCGCAGGGCTTCCTGCTTGCGCCCCTCCAGTTCGGCATCGGCCGGTTGGGCTTCGCCGCCCAGGGCGCGCCGCGTCAGCTGAAACAGCGTCTCTATCAGACGCGCCTTCCAGTTGTTCCACACCTTGGGACTGGTTCCGCGAATGTCGGCGACCGTCAGCAGGTACAGCGCCACCAGGCGCCGGTCGGTCCCCACCAGCCGGGCAAAGCGGCCGACCACGGCCGGATCGGTCAGGTCCTGCTTCTGCGCCGTTTGCGACAGCTTCAGGTGGTACCGCACCAGGAATACGACCAGCTCGGTGTCCTCGGCGCCGACCCCGTGCTGACGGCAGAAGCGGCGAGCGTCGCGCGCCCCCTGCTGGCTGTGGTCGCCGCCACGACCCTTGGCGATGTCGTGGAACAGAGCGGCGATGTAAAGCAGCCAGGGCCGGGCAAAGTCCGCCACCAGCTGGCTGCACAGCGGGTACTCGTGGGCGAACTGCGACTGCGTGAAGCGGCGCAGATTGCGCACCACCATCAGAATGTGCTGGTCGACCGTATAGACGTGGAACAGGTCGTGCTGCATCTGGCCGACGATGCGGCGGAACACCGGAAGATAGGCGCCCAGCACCGACCACTGATTCATCCGCCGCAGCTCGTGTACGACCCCGCGTGGCTGCTGCAGGATGCTGAGGAAGCACTGGCGATTGGTCGGGTCGCTGCGAAAATCGGGTCCCATCGAGGGCCCGGCGTGCCAGATCGCCCGCAACAGGCCGGGCGACATTCCCTTCAGCTCCGGATGCCGTTGCAGCAGCAGGAAGGCGCGCAGGATCGCCGCCGGCTCCCGTTTCAGCGCTTGCGAATCGGCGATGTCGAGCAGTTCGTCGCGCGAGGAAAACACGGCATCGAGTACGATCGCGGGCGCCGGATCGGGCGGCGTCAACCGCTGCTCGATGGTCAGCAGCACGATCGTGTTCAGCTGGGTCACGGTCTTGGCGGCCCGGTAGTAGTTCTGCATCAGCAGCTCGCTGGCGAGCCGGCTTGCGCTGCCGCGCAGCGCCATGGCTTCGGCGACGGCCCGCTGCACATCGAACAGCAGCCGATCCTCGCGCCGGCCGGCCACCAGGTGCACGCGCGCGCGGATCGACCTGAGCGTGCGCTCGGTACGGCGCAAGGTGGCCGTTTCCTCGCGGGTCAGCAGGCCGCCGCGCTGCAGGTCGCTCCAGGAACGACCCAGGCCCGCGACCTGCGACAGCCACAGCAGCATCTGCAGATCGCGCAGCCCGCCCGGGCTCTCCTTGCAGTTCGGTTCGAGCGCGAACGGCGTGTCCTCGAATTTGGCGTGCCTCTGTTTCTGCTCGAGCAGCTTGGCGTTCAGGAACGCGCGCGGGTCGAGCACCCGGTGCAGCTCCGACTGCAGAGCGGCAAACGGGGCGCGCGCGCCGCACACCAGGCGCGATTCGAGCATCGCGGTCATCACGGTCGGATCGCGGCCGGCTTCATGCCCGCATTGCTCGATCGTGCGCACCGCGTGACCGATCGGCAGCCCCATGTCCCACAGCATATGGACGAAGGATTCGATTTTCCCGGCCTGCGCGGCGCTCGGCTCCCGGGCCGGCACGATCAACAGGTCGACGTCGGAATAGGGAAACAGCTCCGCCCGCCCGTAGCCGCCGACTGCGCACACGGAGGCAAAGCGGACCAGCTGGGAATGCTCGGCCGCGCGCCGCACGAATCGATCCGCAACGCGCGTCAGCTGCGACAGCAGTCGCTGCACCGAGCCGGTGGTCTGGAATTCGCCGATGACCCGAGCCCGCTGCGCGCTCAACTCGCCGCGCAAAGCGAATCCGGGGTCGTTCATTGTTCAGACGAGCGCCGGCTTAGGCGTCCAGTTCAGGCGACCCGCCGCGATCGCAGGCGGAGGCGAGGTGCCGGCCGACCTCGTCAGCACTTCGACGCCGGACTCGGTCACCAGCACCGTGTGTTCCCACTGCGCCGACAGGCTGTGATCCTTGGTCACGATGGTCCAGCCGTCGGCGAGCTCGCGGATCTCGCGCCGGCCCGCGTTGACCATCGGCTCGATCGTAAACGTCATGCCGGGAACGAACCGATCCAGCGTGCCGGCCCGGCCATAGTGCAGAACCTGCGGCTCCTCGTGGAAGCGCCGGCCGATTCCGTGGCCGCAGAATTCGCGCACCACGCTGTATCCGTGCTTTTCCGCGTGCACCTGGATTGCGGCGCCGATGTCGCCGAAGTGACCCCCGGGCCGCACCGCGGCGATGCCCAGCCACATGCACTCGAACGTGACTTCGCACAGCCGACGTGCCCCGATCGAGACGTCGTCGACCAGGTACATCCGGCTGCTGTCGCCGTGCCAGCCGTCCTTGATGACCGTCACGTCGATGTTGACGATGTCGCCGGCCTTCAGCGCGCGCTCACCGGGAACTCCATGGCAGACCTGATGGTTCACCGACGTGCAGATCGACTTCGGGTACGGGCGATAGCCCGGCGGGGCGTAATTCAGCGGGGCCGGGATCGTCCCCTGCACGTCCACCATGTAGTGGTGGCACAGCCGGTCGAGCTCTCCGGTGGTCACTCCCGGCTTCACATGGGGAGTGATGAAATCGAGCACCTCGGCGGCCAGGCGGCCGGCGACGCGCATCGACTCGATTTCCTCCGCGTTTTTGATCGTGACGGCCATTGCAGCGTGGACCCGCGACCCGATCGGGTGCGTGCGAGGGACCAGGGCATTGCCGCTATAATACCCGGCTTCACGGGGCTGGCCCGTCGCTGCAGTGGAGCGGACCAGCCCTTTGATTTGTTTCGAAGTTCTGACAGCGCGCGCACCGCCACCAAGGTGCTGCCTGGCGGGGAGCGAGTCCGCTCCCCGGCGAGCGGACTCGGCGGCTGCGTCGGACCCAACCTTGGAGAGAGCACTATGTCAGTGACGATGCGCCAGATGCTGGAAGCAGGCGTCCATTTCGGGCATCAGACCCGATTCTGGAACCCGAAAATGGCACCCTTCATTTTCGGCCAGCGCAACAGGATCCACATCATCAATCTCGAGCGTACGCTGGACCAGTTCGTCGCGGCGACCCGGTTCACCCGCCAGCTGGCCGCCAATCGAGGCACGATGCTGTTTGTCGGGACCAAGCGCCAGGCGCGGGAGATCCTGGTGGAGGAAGCGCACCGGTCCGGCATGCCGTTTGTCGATCAGCGATGGCTGGGCGGGATGCTGACGAATTACAAGACGATCAAGACCTCGATCAAGCGGCTGAAGGAGATGGAGCAGACCAAGGAGGAGGGCGGGCTGGATCGGATGCCGAAAAAAGAGGGGCTGCATTTTCAGCGGGAGATCGACAAGCTGAACAAGGCGATCGGCGGCATCAAGGAGATGAACGCGCTGCCCGACGCGTTGTTCGTGATCGACGTCGGGTACCACAAGATCGCGATCGCCGAGGCGAACAAGCTCGGTATTCCGGTGGTCGGGGTGGTCGATACCAACCATTCTCCGGAGGGCATTGCGTACGTGATCCCGGGCAACGACGACTCCAGTCGCGCGGTTCGCCTGTATGCGCGTGGGGTCGCCGATGCGATCCTGGAGGGCAAGGCCAATGCGTCGCTGGGGGTCGTTGCGAGCGTGACCGACGACGAGTTCGTCGAAGTCAGCGAGGACTCCGGCCCGGAAGCCTGAGTTGCCGTCTGAGCCGGGGCGAGCCGGTTGAGCGATTGGCAGTCCGATTCGATGGGGGCGGTCGCCCCCTCTCTGCGCAATGAACGCATGGAAGGACTCAACGATGGCCGAGGTGACCGCGGGCATGGTCAAGGAATTGCGCGAAAAGACCGATGCGCCGATGATGGAGTGCAAGAAAGCGCTGGCCGAAGCACAGGGCAACATGGCCAGGGCCGAGGAGATCCTGCGGGTCAAGCTGGGTAACAAGGCCGCCAAGGCGTCGACCCGGGTCGCGGCCGAAGGCATCGTGGCGATCGATGTGGGCGCGTCCGGCAAGGTCGGCTCGATCGTCGAGGTGAATTGCGAGACCGACTTCGTGGCCAAGAACGAGGAGTTCCAGGCGTTCGCCCGGGCGCTGGCCGCTCTGGTGATGGCGCGCGCGCCGGCCGATGTGGCCGCGCTGGCGGCGCTTCCGCTGCGAAGCACGAGTGTCGAGGCCGAACGCATCGCGCTGATCGGTAAGATCGGGGAAAACATCTCGATTCGCCGGTTTGCCCGGCTTCAGGCCGTCGGCCGACTCCTGAGCTACGTGCACGGCGGATCGAAGATCGGCGTGCTGGTGGACCTGACCGGGGGCGACGACACGCTGGGCAAGGACCTGGCGATGCACATCGCAGCCGGAAAGCCCAGGTCGCTGCGGGCCGACGGCGTGCCGGCCGAAGACATCGCGCGCGAGCGGTCGATCGCGCAGCAGAAGGCGGCCGAGTCCGGCAAGCCGGCCGAAATTCAGGCCAAGATGACCGAGGGGGCGGTTCAGAAGTACCTGAAGGAGGTGACGCTGCTCGGGCAGCCGTTCGTGAAGGACGACAAGCTGTCGGTCGAGCAACTGCTGAAGCAGAAGGGCGCCACGGTCAACGCATTCGCGCTGTTGGTCGTGGGCGAGGGCATCGAGAAGCGGCCGGACGATTTTGCGGCCGAAGTCGCTGCGGCGGCGCGCCGTTAAGCGGCCGGCAGCGCCACAACAAGAGACAGGTGCAATGAACATCGAGCGCCGCTACCGGCGCGTTCTGCTGAAGCTCTCCGGCGAGGCATTGATGGGGGAGCAGGCGTTCGGCATCAGCCGGACCACGATTGAAGAAATGGTCCAGGACATCGCCCGGGTGGTCCGGCTCGAAGTCGAGCTGGCGATCGTGATCGGCGGCGGCAACATCTTCCGCGGGGTGGCGCTCGGAGCGAGCGGGATGGAGCGCGCGACCGCCGACTACATGGGCATGATGGCGACCATCATGAACGCGATGGCCCTGCAGGACGCGATGCAGCGCGCCGGCCTGGAAGCGCGCGTGCAGTCGGCGCTGAACGTCGAGCAGGTGGTCGAGCCCTATATCCGGCCCAAGGCGATGCGGTATCTGGAGGAAGGCAAAGTCGTGATCTTCGCCGCCGGAACCGGCAACCCGTTTTTCACCACCGACACGGCGGCGGCGCTGCGCGGCTCGGAGGTGGGCGCGCAGATCGTGCTGAAGGCGACCAAGGTGGACGGCGTTTACTCGGCCGACCCGAACAAGGATCCGTCGGCCGTGCGCTATACGCGGATCAGCTTCGATGACGCCCTTGCACGCAACCTGCAGATCATGGACGCGACGGCCTTTGCGCTGTGTCGTGACCAGCGACTGCCGATCCGGGTCTTCAACATCGCCAAACCGGGCGCGCTGCTGCGGGCCGTGCTGGGCGAAGACGAGGGTACTCTGGTATACGTCTGAACCGCGGGCACGGTTCCGAGGCCACGTGCGGCTTCGGGGTTGGCGAGGAGGCAGCGCATGAAACCGACCGAGATACGTAGTTCGACCGAGCAGAAGATGCTCAAGAGTGTCGAGTCCTTGAAGCATGACCTGGCGAAGATCCGAACCGGCCGCGCGCACACCGGGCTGCTGGACCACATACAGGTCGAGTACTACGGTTCGATGGTTCCGCTCAGCCAGGTCGCCAACGTGGGACTGGCCGATGCCCGGACCATCACCGTGCAGCCGTGGGAAAAGAAGATGCTGACGGTGATCGAAAAGGCGATCCGGGAATCGGATCTGGGGCTGAATCCGGCCTCGCAGGGCGAGCTGCTGCGCATCCCGATGCCGCCGCTCACCGAGGAGCGGCGGCGCGAGATGACCAAGGTCGTGCGGCACGAAGGCGAGAACGCGCGGGTGGCGGTTCGCAATCTGCGGCGCGACGCGATTCACCAGCTGAAGGAAATGCTGAAGAAAAAGGAGGTTTCCGAGGACGACGAGCGGCGCGCACAGGACGAGGTGCAGAAGCTCACGGACCGATTCGTCGGCGAGATCGACAAGCTGGTCGCCGAAAAGGAAAAAGAGCTGATGACGGTCTGAGATGCGTGCCATTCGATGACAGGGGCCGCGCACCGGTGAACTCGCCGAATTCCGACGCGGTCGTACCCCCGCGCCACGTTGCCGTGATCATGGACGGCAACGGTCGCTGGGCCACCGCACGGCATCTGCCTCGGGCAGCCGGACACTCGCGCGGCGTGGAGGCGGTCCGCTCGACCATCGAGACCTGCGCGCGGCGCGGAGTGGAATACCTGACCCTTTTCGCGTTCAGCTCGGAGAACTGGCGCCGGCCGGCCGACGAGGTGTCGCTGCTGATGCGTCTTTTCGTCAGTTCATTGCAGCGCGAGGTCGGCCGACTGGTCGAAAACGGTGTGCGGATGCGCGTGGTCGGGCAGGTCGATTCGCTGGAACCGGAATTGCGGCGCCTGATCCGGGATGCCGAGGATCGCACCGAGGGCAACGAACGGCTGAATCTGACCGTCTGCGCCAGTTATGGAGGCCGCTGGGACATCGTGCAGGCGGCCCGCGCGCTGGCGAAGCGGGCCGCTCGCGAAGGCAACCTGAGCGCCATCGACGAGCAGCGCTTCGCGGCCGAGCTGGCGCCGGCGTTTGCTCCGGACCCGGACTTGCTGATCCGCACCGGCGGGGAGCGCAGAATCAGCAATTTCCTGCTGTGGCAAATGGCGTATACCGAGCTGTACTTCACCGACGTGCTGTGGCCTGACTTCGACGCCGACCAGCTGGAGATCGCGTTCGGGTGGTTCGCCCGTCGCGAACGCCGATTCGGCCGCGTTGAATCGACGCTGTCCCGACCATGAGAGCTTCAACGTGCTGCGCACGCGTTTGATCACGGCCGTCGCGCTGCTCGCCCTGATCGGGGCCGCGGCGGCGTGGGGCGGCACGGCGCTGCTCGCTCTGTTCGCGCTGCTGGTGGCCGCGGCCATGTACGAATGGATGCGGCTTGCGGGCTGCAGCCTGGTCCTTTCCGCGGGCGTGGCCGCCGTCTATGGGGCGCTTCTGGTCGGCACCTCGGCGCTTGATGTGCGGGCATCGGACGGCGTCAATGCGGCGGCGTCGCTGGCCGCCTGCACGCTGTGGTGCGGCCTGGGTGCCGCCGTTGGGTGCGCCGAGCGCGGCCGCCTCACGGTCGGGCGCGGCGCGTCGATGATTCTGGCGCTGGCGCTGCTGACGGCCGGATGGATGGCGCTCGACAGCCTGCTGCAAAAGGGGCTGCAATGGCTGGTGTCGGTGCTGGCTGTGGTCTGGATCGCGGACATCGCGGCCTACTTCACCGGCCGGGCCCTCGGTCGTCACAAGCTGGCGCCGCGGGTGAGCCCCGGCAAGACTTGGGAAGGCGTCTACGGCGCGCTCGCGTTCGTCACAGTGACCGCGTTGGTGGTTTACGGACGGTGGCCGCATGCACGCCTGTGGTCCAACCATCTGCTGGCAGAGGTGGCCTGGCCATTCGCGTTGGCTGCCTTGTGGTGCCTGGTGGCGCTGTCGATCGTCGGCGATCTGTTCGAGAGCCTGTTGAAACGGCAGGCACAGGTCAAAGACAGCGGTCGGCTGCTGCCCGGTCATGGCGGAGTGCTGGATCGAATCGACGCCACGCTGCCGACGCTTCCTGCCGCAGTACTGATCGATTGGTGGACCCGGTGAGCGACGGCCCGCTGGCCCGGCAGGGCGTGTGCATTCTCGGGGCGACCGGTTCGATTGGAACCAGCACGCTGGAGGTGCTGGCGCGGCATCCGGACCGCTTCCGGGTAGTCGCCTTGACCGCGCACTCGAACGTCGATCAACTGATCGGGCTGTGTCGCCGCTTCGAGCCCGAGCTGGCGGCGATCGGCGATGCGCGGCAAACCGCGCTGCTGGCCGAGGGCCTGCGCAAGGCGGACCTGCGTACGGCGGCGGTCGGCGGCGCCGCAGGCCTGGTGCAGGCCGCGTGCCTGGAGTCGGCCGATTGCGTGGTGGCCGCGATCGTGGGCGCCGCCGGACTGAGCGCTACGCTGGCGGCGGCGCGCGCCGGCAAGCGACTGCTGCTGGCGAACAAGGAAGCCATCGTGTGCGCCGGCTCGCTGCTGATCGAGGCGGTGCGCAACAGCCGGGGCAGCCTGCTGCCGGTCGACAGCGAGCACAATGCGATCCACCAGTGCCTGGCCGCGGCGCGGGACGCCCACCACGCGGTCAAGCGCCTGATCCTGACCGCCTCGGGCGGGCCGTTTCTGAGGCGCGCCGATCTGGCCGGCGTGACGCCCGAACAGGCGTGCGCTCATCCGAAATGGAATATGGGTCGCAAGATCTCGGTGGACTCGGCCACGTTGATGAACAAGGGCCTCGAGGTGATCGAGGCGAACTGGCTGTTCGGCTTCGAGCCGGAGCAGATCGACGTGGTGATCCATCCGCAAAGCGTGATTCATTCGATGGTGGAATTCGTCGATGGGTCGGTGCTGGCGCAGATGGGCACGCCGGACATGCGCACACCGATCGCCTATGCGCTCGGATTTCCCGAGCGGATCAGCAGCGGCTCGCCCCGCCTCGATCTGCTGCAGGCCGGTCCCTTGCAGTTCGAAGCCCCGGACCAGCACCGCTTCCCCTGCCTGCGATTGGCGTACCAGGCGCTGCAGGCCGGCCCGTCCGCCTGCATCGCTCTGAACGCGGCCAACGAGGTGGCGGTCGACTCTTTTTTGAAACGCGAGCTGCCGTTTGCTCGAATCCCTGCCGTGATCCAGGAGGTGCTCGTCGCCAGTCGGGGCGCGCCGCCGGATTCGGTCGAGGCGATCCTCGACCTCGATGACGGGGCCCGCCGCCAGGCTCGATCGGTACTGACGAAAAAAATATGGGCTTCCTGACCACGATTCCGGCTTTCCTGGTGGCGCTCGGTCTGTTGATCGTCGTGCACGAGCTCGGTCATTTCTGGATGGCGCGCTGGTGCGGCGTCAAGGTGCTGCGGTTCTCGGTCGGGTTCGGCCGGCCGATCGCGCGCTGGGTCCGAGGCGCGGACCGGACCGAATGGGTGATCGCCGTGGTGCCGTTGGGCGGCTACGTGAAGATGCTGGACGAGCGCGAGACCGAGTCCGGACCGATCGATCCGTCGGAGCTGCCGCGTGCCTTCAACCGGCAGCCGGTGCTGCGGCGTGCTGCCATCGTGGCAGCCGGCCCGGTGGCCAATCTGCTGTTTGCCGTGCTGATCTACGTCGTACTCAATCTGATCGGGACCACGGACATCAGGGCGGTCGTGGGTCAGCCCGAGGCGGGAACGCCGGCTGCGGCCGCGGGGCTGGCGGAAGGCGACCTGGTGCTCCGGATGGGCGATCGCCCGATACGGTCCTGGAACGACCTGCGCTGGTCCGTGCTGCAGCAGGCGAGCGACCACGCACGCCCGCAACTCGTGGTGCGCGGCTCCAACGGAGCCGAGCGAACGGTGCAGCTGGACCTGGGCGGCGTCGATACGGATCGGCTCGACAGCGACTGGTTCACCCGCATCGGCATTCACCCGGGCGATCCGGAGCCGATCATCAGGGCGCTGGCGCCGGGCGATCCGGCTGCGATGGCGGGTCTGCAGGTCGGGGACCGGATCGTGTCGATCGACGCAGACGCCGTCAAGTCGGCCGCCGACGTGAGCCGGCGCGTTCGCGCCGCCCCGCATCGTCGGTTGCAGTTGCAGATCGAACGCAACGGGCGCGAGCTGCAGATCCCGGTCACGCCGGTCGAAGCCGTCGTGGGTGGGCAACACATCGGGCGCGTCGGCATCGATTTTCGGGACCCGATCCTGGTGCGCGACGGACCGGCTCAGGCGGTGGCGCATGCCGTGGGCAGGACGTGGGAGACCTCCTGGTTCTCGCTGCGGATGTTCGGTCGGATGGTGATCGGTCGTGCGTCGTGGCACAACCTGTCGGGTCCCGTGACGATCGCCGACGTCGCGGGGCAGAGCGCACGCATCGGTCTGTTCGCTTACATGAGCTTCCTGGCACTGGTGTCGATCAGCCTGGGCGTGCTGAACCTGTTGCCGGTTCCAGTGCTCGACGGCGGGCACTTGCTGTACTATGCGATCGAGGTTGTGACAGGCAGCCCTCCCTCGCCGACATGGCTTGAACTGGGACAGCGCGTAGGGATCGGGCTGCTCGTCGTTTTGACCGCATTGGCCCTGTACAACGACTTGAGCCGACTGCTTTTCCAGTAGGCGCGAACAAGGGTCGTGCGGTCCCCGGTGTGGATGGGCTCGACGTCGCAGCACGGCAGGCAGATTCCTTGATACGCCGCAGCACCCGCTTGTCCGTGGCGACGCGAAGCTTGTGCCTCGCGCTGAGCCTCGCATTCGCGCAAGGCAGCCCGCTCGCACAATCCGAAGGCCGGGACTTCGTGATCCGCGACATACGGGTCGAGGGCGCCCAGCGAACCGACGTCGGCACCGTGTTCGGCTACCTTCCGCTGCGCGTCGGCGACCACTACGACCCGGGCAAGGGAATCGCGGCGATCCGGGCCTTGTACGCCTCGGGGCTGTTCAAGGACGTGCGGCTCGAGGCCGACGGCGACGTGCTGGTGGTCGTGATCGAGGAGCGACCGGCGATCGCAGCGATCGAGCTGGTCGGCATGAAGGAGTTCGACAAGGACACCGTAAAGAAGTCGCTGAAGGACGTGGGCTTGGCCGAGGCCCGCATCTACGACCGTTCGCTGCTGGATCGGGCCGAGCAGGAGCTGAAGCGGCAATACCTCTCGCGCGGCCGCTACGGCGTGAAGGTCAAGACCACCGTGAGCCCGCTGGAGCGCAATCGGGTCAACATCTCGATCTCGGTCGACGAAGGCGAGGTCGCTCGGATCCGCGTCATCCGGTTCACCGGAAACCACGCGTTTTCGGATTCGACCTTGCGCGACCAGATGGAGTTGTCGACGCCCGGCTGGCTGACCTGGTACACCGGGCACGACAAATACGCCCGTCAGAAGCTGCAGGCCGACGAGGAGACACTGCGTTCGTTCTACCTGGCACGCGGCTACCTCGACTTCAACATCGAGTCCACCCAGGTATCGATCAGTCCCGACAAGAAGGACATCCAGATCACGATCAACATCCTGGAAGGCGAGCGCTACCGCGTCTCGGGAATCAAGCTCGCCGGCGAGCTGCTCGGTCTGGATGCGGAGTTGTCCAAGCTGATCGACGTCAAACCCGGGGAGGTCTACAACGGCGAACGAGTCAACGCGATCGCCAAGGCCGTGACCGACCGCCTCAGCGTGCTGGGCTATGCATTCGCGAACGCCAACCCGGTGCCCGACGCCAACAAGGAAAAGCGCGAAGTGGCGTTCACCATCCTGGTGGATCCGGGTCGGCGCGCCTACGTCCGGCACGTGAACATATCCGGCAACACGCGCACGCGCGACGAGGTGATACGGCGCGAGATCCGGCAGTTCGAGTCCGGCTGGTTCGACTCGGAGAAGGTGAAACTGTCGCGCGACCGGATCGATCGGCTCGGCTTCTTCGAGAAGGTCGAAGTCGAGACGCCCGCGGTTCCGGGAAGCCACGACCAGGTTGACTTGAACGTCACCGTGAAAGAGCGGCCGACTGGAACCATTCAGGCCGGCCTCGGCTACAGCTCGACCGAGCACTTGGTCATTTCGGCTGCCTATACGCAGCAGAACGTGCTCGGGACCGGGCACGCGATCGGCGTCCAGCTCAATACCAGCTCGGCCACACGCACGATCGCGCTGTCCCATGCCGATCCGTACGTCACGATCGACGGCATCAGCCGAAGCGAAGAGATCTTCCGTCGCGATTCGAATCTGGCCAAGCTGGGTCTGGCGACGGTCGACATCGGCACGACCGGCGGGACGCTGCGCTGGGGAGTTCCGTTCACCGAATTCGATACGATCTTCTTCGGTCTGGGCGTCGAGGCCACGGATATCACGCTGACCGGCTCCAGTCCTTTCCGCTACATCGACTACGTGAACCGCTTCGGCTCGAGCGCCGGCGCCCTGCTCGCCACCATGGGGTGGTCGCGCGACAGCCGCGACAACATCCTGACTCCGAACCGGGGGCGCTTCCAGCGCGCCTTTCTTGAAGTCGGCACCCCTGCGCTGGATCTTCAGTACTACAAGCTGACGTACCAGTTCCAGCAATTCGCGCCGCTAACGAACAAGATCACGGTGGCGTTCAACGGGCAGACGGGGTACGGCGGGGGCTACAGCGGCAAGGACTTTCCCTTGTTCAAGAACTTCTACGTCGGCGGCATCGGCAGCGTGCGCGGTTTCGAGGCGGGCTCGCTGGGGCCGCGCGACGCCAACGGCGATCCGCTGGGCGGCGTGAAGGAACTGAACGCCTCGGTCGAGGCCCTGGCTACCCTGCCGGGTGCCGATCGCTCGCTGCGCGGCCTGGTCTTCCTGGACACGGGCGATGTCTGGGGTAGCGGCGAGGCGGTCCGATTTGGCCAACTGCGGTTGGCCGCGGGCGCGGGGATAGCCTGGATATCCCCGATCGGGCCGCTTAAGCTGAGCCTGGCTCAGCCGTTCCGCCATCAGCCCGGCGATCGGATCCAGCGCTTCCAGTTCCAGATCGGCACGGGCTTCTAGTAGGCTGTCAATCTGGCAAAATCGCCTACCCGCACTCGCCGAGGTTTGCTGATGCGATCGACGTTTTCCGTGGCTTTGAAGCTGGGTTCGGTCGCGATGGCCGCTGCCCTGGCGCTGTCCGGACGACCGACTATGGCCGAGGAGCTGAAGATCGGTTACGTGAGCGCCGAGCGGATCTTGCGCGATTCCGTACCGGCCAAGGCCGCCGAGCAGAAGCTGTCGCAGGAGTTTGCCAAGCGCGGCAAGGATCTGCAGGAGACGGACAGCAAGTTGAAGGCGGCTGCGGAGAAGCTGGACAAGGACAGCCCGGTGCTGTCCGAGGCCGAACGCAGCAAGCGTCAGCACGAACTGCAGGACCTGGATCGGGAATTCCAGCGCAGGCGGCGCGAGTTCCAGGAGGACCTGAATCAGCGCAAGAACGAGGAGTTCCAGAATCTGCTCGAGCGCGCGCAGCGGATCGTCCGCGCGCTGGCCGAGCAGGAAAAGTTCGACCTGATACTGCAGGACGCGCTGTACGTCGGGCCGCATATCGACATCACGGACAAGGTTCTGCATGCGCTCGATTCGGGCAAGTGATTGCTGAGCATCGATCAACTGGCCACGGCGGTCTCGCGGCTGGCGGGCGGTGAGCTGAGCGCCCGCGTCGTCGGAGACGGCCAGAGAACGATCGCGGGCGTCGCGACGTTGGAGCAAGCCGGCGCCGAGCACCTGAGTTTCCTCGCCAATCCGCGCTACCGGCGCCTGGCGGCTGTCACGCGCGCCGGCGCGCTGGTGCTTGCCGAGGCGGACCGCGCGGCACTGTTTCCGGGCGGATCGGAGGCGTCTGTGCTGATCGTGTGCGAATCGGCCTACGCCTGGTTTGCGTTTGCAGCGCAGGCTCTTGCGCCGCAGGCCGCGCCGGCGCCGGGATGCGCGCCCAGCGCGGTGGTCCACCCGGGCGCTCAAGTCGATCCGTCGAGCTCGATCGGGCCGATGGCAGTCGTCGAGGAGGGCGCCTGCATCGGGCCGGCCGCGCAGGTGCTGGCCGGCTGCTACGTGGGACGTCAGGTCCGCATCGGCGAATCGACCCGGCTGAATCCGGGCGTGCGGATCTATCACGGCTGCCGGATCGGGGCCCGGTGCATACTGCATTCAGGCTGCGTGATCGGCGCCGACGGCTTCGGATTCGCGCCCTTCAGGGGGCAATGGGTCAAGATTCCGCAGACCGGCGCGGTGCTGATCGGCGACGACGTGGAGATCGGGGCAGGCAGCACGATCGATCGGGGCGCAATCGGCGATACGGTGATAGAAGACGGCGTGAAGATCGACAATCTGGTGCAGATCGGGCACAACTGCCGGATCGGAGCTCACTCGGCCATCGCGGGCTGTGTTGGAATCGCGGGCAGTGCGACAATCGGCCGCCGCTGCCAGCTCGGAGGCGCCTCGATGATCCAGGGGCATATCACGATCGCCGACGACTCGATCATCGCGGGGGCTACGGCGATCACGCGCGACATACGGCAGGCCGGGTTCTACACGGGCATCTTTCCGTTCATGCTCAACCGGCAGTGGGAACGCAACGCGGCTTTGCTGCGGCATCTGGATGAATTGCGCGAGCGGCTGCGTCGCCTGGAGGCAAGCGTTGCTGCACACGGGACGGATGCAAAAAGGACGGAATCCGATCGATGATGGACATTCAGGACATACTGCGCACGCTGCCGCATCGCTACCCGATCATCCTGGTGGATCGCGTGGTGCAGGTCGAACCGGGCCGGCGCATCGTCGCGCTGAAGAACGTGTCGATCAACGAGCCCGTGTTCGCCGGTCACTTCCCGGGCTATCCGGTGATGCCCGGCGTGCTGATCCTGGAGGCGCTGGCACAGGCTGCCGCGATCCTTTCGATCGTCACGCTGGGAGGCGAACGGCCGAAAGACCTGATCTACTACTTCGCCGGCATCGACAAGGCGCGCTTCAAGCGGCCGGTGGAACCCGGCGATCAGCTGCAGCTCGAGGTCGATTTCGCCCGGGAGCTGCGCGGCATCGCATTCTTCAAGGCCAAGGCCACCGTGCTGGGGCAGGTCGCCTGCGAAGCCGACCACGCCGGCGAGCCCACCGAGCTCGTGATCGGGAACGGCAACACGATCCGGGAGTTCTGTTCGCTGAACCTCGGAACCGTCCAGGGCGGCGGCGTGACTCGCGTCGGGTCGGACAACTGGATCATGTCCTACGTGCATATCGCGCACGACTGTGCGATCGGCGACCACACGGTGCTGGCGAACCTGAGTCAGCTGGCCGGCCACGTCGAGATCGGCGACTGGGCGGTCCTGGGCGGCATGGTCGGCGTGCATCAGTTCGTCCGGATCGGGTCCCATTCGATGTGCGGCGGCGGCTCGACGCTGGTTCAGGACGTTCCTCCCTTCGTGCTTTGCCGCGGCAGTCCGGCCCAGCCGTACGGCGTCAACGTGGAGGGCCTGCAACGGCGCGGTTACGACGAGGCGACCATCGCGGCGCTGAAGCGCGCTTATCGGAGCATTTTCCGTGAGGGCCTGACGCTGGCGCAGGCCCGCGAGGCGATCCAGTCCGGCGTCGAGTCGGGCTCGTCGGTCGCGGGTGCGCTGGCGCAGCTGACCGAGTTTCTCGCTGTTCCGGGGCGCGGCATCATTCGCTAGCCGCCCGAATCCTTGGCCGCGCAGCCCTTGCTCGTGATGGTCGCTGGCGAGGTCTCCGGCGATGTGCTGGCTGCTCCCGCGATCCGCACGATCCGGCAGCGCGAGCCGAAGTGGCGCATCGCCGGAATCGCGGGCGACCAGATGATCGAAGCTGGATGCGAACCCTGGCACCACATTCGGGAGCTTTCGGTGCGCGGCTACGCCGAGGTGCTGCGGGAGCTGCCTCGATTGCTATGGTTGCGTCGATCGCTGAGCCGGCGGGTACTGCAAAGCGGCTGCCGCGTGCTGGTCGGGGTCGACTCTCCGGACTTCAACCTGGGTCTGGAGGAGGCGGTGCGCGCGGCCGGCGTGCCCACGGTGCAGTACGTCAGTCCGTCGATCTGGGCGTGGCGCGGTGAGCGGATCGAGCGGATTCGGCGCGCCGCCACGCACGTGCTGCTGGTCTTTCCGTTCGAGCAGCGTCTCTACGCGCGCTCCGGCATCCCGGCCACCTACGTGGGGCATCCACTGGCACAGGCGATCGCGCTGCGCCCCGATCCGCACGCTGCGCGCGAGCGCCTGGGCATTGCAGCCGGCGACACGGTGATCGCCGTGTTGCCGGGCAGCCGCAGGGCGGAGATCGAATTCGGCGGCCCGGTGTTCTTCGCGGCAGCCGACCGCCTGGCGGGCGACTTGAGTCCGGTGCGGTTCGTGGTTCCGGTCGCCGATCCGGCGCTGCGACCGCGGATCGAGACGTTGATCGGCCGCCATCCGCGCCTTGCGCCGATCACGTCGCTGATCGAGGGCCGCTCGCACGATTGCCTGGAGGCGTCCGACGCGGTGCTGGTGACCAGTGGAACGGCGACGCTGGAAGCGGCGCTTTTCAAGCGCCCGATGGTGATCGTCTACCGGATGCCGCGCCTGTCGGCCTGGATGATGCGGAAGATCGGAGGCTACGTGCCCTGGATCGGACTGCCGAACATCCTGGCGGGCGAGTCGGTGGTGCCGGAGCTGTGGCAGGACGAAGCGACCGGCACGGCCGTGGCTGCGGCGCTGATCCGGCAGTTGGAAGACCAGGCGGGACAGGCGCGGCTGGCGGAGCGGTTCGAGGCGATCCACCAGAGCCTGCGACGCGACACGCCGTCTCTGGTGGCCGAGGTGGTGCTCGGCCTGGCAGGGGCGAACCGATGAGGAAGGCCCTCGTGCGATTCGATCGGATCGCCGACGTCGGCTTGCGCATCCGGATCGCGGGCGTCGACGAGGCCGGCCGGGGGCCGCTGGCCGGGCCCGTCGTGGCAGCGGCGGTCGTGCTGGATCCGAATCGGCCGATCGAGGGGCTGCGCGATTCCAAGCAGCTGACGCCGGCGCAGCGGCGCGAGCTGGCCACCCGGATCCGGGCCGATGCGCTGGCTTTTGCGGTGGCCCAGGCGAGCGTCGCGGAGATCGATCGACTCAACATTCTGCAGGCGAGCCTGCTCGCAATGCGCCGCGCGATCGAAGCGCTGCAGCCGGTGGTCGACCTGGTCCTGGTCGACGGCAACCGCGTGCCACCGATCGCGATCGCCTCGCGCGCCATCGTCGGCGGCGACGCGATCGAACCGGCCATCTCGGCCGCCTCCATCCTGGCCAAGACGCACCGCGACGCACTGATGCGGGCGCTGCACAGGCGGTATCCCGAGTACGGCTTCGCCCGCCACTTCGGCTACCCGACACCGCAGCACCTGGCCCGGCTGAACGCGCTGGGACCGTGCGCCGTGCACCGCCGTTCGTTCGCGCCGGTCCGGGCGCTGCTGACGCTGGAGCTCGGGCTCGATTGAAGCTGCTGACGTCCGATTCCAATCCGCTGTTCCGCCGCTGGCTGCGGCTGGCCAGCTCGCCGCGCGCCGTGCGCGAGCTTGGCCAGACCCTGGCCGAGGGACTGCACCTTGCGCAGGCCATCGCGCAATCGCAATGGCCGGTGATCGCGGCGCTGGTGCGGCGCGGCGCCCGCGAAGAGACGATCGACAGCGCGCTGGCACAACTGCCTGCGCAGACCGCGTGCTTCCAGCTGCCGGCCCTGCTGTACGACCGCATCTCGCCGGTCGAGCGCGGGATCGGCTTGACGCTGCTGATCCCGGCGGCGGCGGCGACTCCACCCACGGCGTCGCGCGAGGACCTGATTTACCTGGATGCGATCCAGGACCCCGTCAACGTCGGTGCGGTGCTGCGAACCGCGGCCGCCGCCGGAATCGCGCATGCACTGTGCGGCCCGGCGACGGCCGCCGCCTGGTCGCCCAGGGCCCTGCGCGCGGCCATGGGCGCGCATTTCCGCTTGAGGATTTCCGAGGGGGTCAGCAGCGACTCGCTGGGCGCTGTGCTCGCCGGGACGTGGATCGGCGCGGTCGCCCACGACGCTCCTTCGCTGTGGGACTGCGAGATTCCGCGGCAGGCGGTCGGATGGGCGTTTGGTTCCGAAGGCGGCGGGCTGTCGACGGCCGTGCTTGCGCAATGCGCGCTGCGGGTCCGGATCCCGATCAAGGGCGAGATCGAATCGTTGAATGTCGCGGCCGCGGCCGCCGTGTGCCTGTTCGAGCGCAACCGGCGCGCAGGCCGCTCCTGACTCGGCTGTTACCGGTCCCTGGACCGCGCCTGCGCCCAGACCGATGCGAGCGGCTCAGGCGGCGTGATCGCTGCCGTTGCGGCGTTCCGGCAGCCACTCCTGCAGGATCGTGGCGGCGATCTCTTCGATCGACTTGGTGGTCGACGACAGCCAGCGGATTCCTTCGCGGCGCATCAGGCGCTCGGCCTGCGTGACTTCGTACAGACAGTTTTCCAGCGACGCATAGCGGCTGTTGGGACGGCGCTCGCGCCGCACCTCGGCCAGCCGCTCGGGCGCGATCGTCAGCCCGAACAGCCGCTTGCGGTACGGCGGCAGCGCGCTGGGCAGCTCACCGCGCTCGAAGTCTTCCGGGATCAGCGGATAGTTGGCCGCCTTGACGCCATAGTGCATCGCCAGGTACAGGCTGGTCGGCGTCTTGCCGCTGCGCGACACGCCGACCAGGATCACTTCGGCCTGGTCCAGGCCGGTCGCCAGCTGGCCGTCGTCGTGGCTCAGCGTGAAATTGATCGCTTCGATCCGGTTCTTGTACTTTTCCGAATCCGACATCGCGTGAAAGCGACCGATCGTGTGGGTCGACTTCAGGCCCAATTCCTGCTCGAGCGGCACCACGAAGGTTCCGAACGCGTCCAGGATCAATGCGGCGGCCGAACGCAGCGCCTCGTTGGTCTTCGAATCGACCAGCGTCGAGAACACGATGGGCCGGCTTCCGTGCCGATTCGCGACGTCGTTGATGCGCGTGACCGCTTCGCGCGCCTTGTCCGGATTGTCGACGAACGAGATCCGGTGCACGCGAACGCGCAGCCGATCGAACTGTGCCAGCACGCTCTGCCCGAGGGTTTCGGCGGTTATCCCGGTTCCGTCGGAAACAAAGAAGACGTCGCGCTCGAGCCACTCCGGCGCATCGGCGGGTTCGGTCATCGTGGCGCATCCATGAAGAACGTAAAATCGGCGCATTCTGGCATACGGATGTTCACGCGCACGCCGAGCGTTTTCAAGCGCCGCTGCGTTGGCGTGCAGGGGAGTCTATGGACGTCGGGCAGTACGTGATCCCGTTCAACCGGTTGCGCCACAGCGATGTGCAGCGGGTCGGAGGCAAGAACGCTTCGCTCGGCGAGATGATCAGCCAGCTCAGCGCGAACGGCATCCGGGTTCCCGATGGATTTGCGACCACCGCCGAAGCGTTTCACGAATTCCTGCGCGGCAACGGGTTGACGGAGCGGATCGCGAAACGACTGCAGCACCTGAACGTGGAAGACCTGGGGGCGCTGGAAGCCGCCGGCCGGCAGATCCGCGATTGGCTCGAGGAGGGCGCGTTACCGCGGGCGCTTGAATCGCAAATACGTGATATGTATCAATCGCTTATAAGTGAAAATTCGAGTGAAATCTCGGTAGCGGTGCGCTCCAGCGCAACCGCCGAGGACCTGCCGGAGGCCTCGTTCGCCGGGCAGCAGGAAACGTTCCTGAACGTTCGCGGAATCGACGCGGTGCTGAGCAGCGTACGCCGCGTGTTCGCCTCGCTGTACAACGACCGCGCGATCGCCTACCGGGTGCACCACGGCTATTCGCATGCCGACGTCGCGCTGTCGGCCGGCGTGCAGAAAATGGTCCGCAGCGACTTGGGGGCGGCCGGCGTGATGTTCACGATCGACACCGAATCGGGGTTTCGTGACGTCGTGCTGATCACATCCAGCTTTGGCCTGGGTGAAACCGTCGTCCAGGGCGCTGTCAATCCGGACGAGTTCTACGTGCACAAGCCGATGCTGGCGGCTGGTAAGTTTCCGATCGTCCGACGCAGTCTCGGTTCCAAGCTGGTCAAGCTGCAATACGACGCGCAGCCCGGCTCGGGCCGCACGGTTCGCCAGATCGACGTGCCCGACGAGCAGCGGCACCAGTTTTCGCTGTCGGACCCGGATGTGATCGAACTGGCGCGTATCGCGGTCCAGATCGAGCAGCACTACGGGCGACCGATGGACATCGAGTGGGGCAAGGATGGATTGGACGGCCGGCTGTACGTGTTGCAGGCGCGGCCCGAGACGGTCAAGTCGCGGGGCCGATCCGAGGCTCCGTCGCGCTACCGGCTGAAGCAGACCTCGCGCGTGCTGGTTTCGGGCCGGGCGATCGGGCAGAAGGTCGGCGCGGGACGCGCGCGCCTGGTCGCCAGCTCGAGCCACATGGAGCGGGTGCAACCCGGCGACGTGCTGATCACCGACATGACGGATCCGAACTGGGAGCCGGTGATGAAACGCGCGGCGGCGATCGTGACCAACCGGGGCGGACGAACCTGCCATGCGGCCATCATCGCGCGCGAGCTCGGCATTCCGGCCGTTGTCGGCTGCGGCAATGCGACTTCAGCGGTGCCGGACGGCTCCGACGTGACGGTGTCGTGCGCCGAGGGCGACACCGGCCACGTGTACGAGGGTCGGCTCGAGGTACAGGTCGAATCGATCGAGGGCGGCGCATTGCCGAAGCTGCCGGTCAAGTTGACGATGAACGTCGGCAATCCGCAGCTCGCATTCGAGTTCCAGGCCATTCCGAACGAGGGAGTCGGACTGGCGCGCCTGGAGTTCATCATCAACAACCACATCGGCGTGCACCCCAAAGCGATCCTGGCGTACCCGAATCTGGACGAGCCGCTGAAGCGCGCGGTCGAAGGCCTGGCTCACGGTTATTCGAGCCCGCGCGAGTTCTTCGAGCTTCGTCTGGCCGAGGGCATCGCGACGATCGCAGCGGCCTTCTGGCCCAAGCCGGTGATCGTGCGGCTGTCGGACTTCAAGAGCAACGAGTACCGCAAGCTGATCGGCGGCAGCCGCTACGAGCCTGAGGAGGAAAACCCGATGCTCGGCTTTCGCGGCGCGGCGCGCTTTGTTTCGCCCGACTTTGCCGACTGCTTCGAGCTCGAATGTAGGGCGTTGAAGCGCGTGCGCGAGACGATGGGGCTGACCAACGTCGAGATCATGGTTCCGTTCGTTCGGACGCTCGAGGAGGCGCGCCGGGTGATCGATCTGCTCCAGTCGCACGGGCTCAAGCGCGGCAGCGCGGCCGCGCCCGACGGCAGCGGAGCACTGCGAATCATCATGATGTGCGAGGTTCCGTCCAACGCGGTGCTGGCCGACGAGTTCCTCGAGTATTTCGATGGATTCTCGATCGGCTCCAACGACCTGACCCAGTTGACGTTGGGCCTTGATCGCGATTCCGGGCTCGTCGCGGCCGGTTTCGACGAGCGCGATCCCGCCGTCAGGGCGCTGCTGTCGCGCGCCATCGCGGCCTGCCGGCGTCAGGGCAAGTACGTTGGAATCTGCGGCCAGGGCCCGTCGGACCACGTCGACTTTGCCCGCTGGCTGCTCGAGCAGGGGATCGAGTCGATTTCGCTGAATCCGGATTCGGTGGTCGAGACCTGGCGCAAGCTCGGAACACCGGGTTGATGTCGGAGACCGCGGCGGAGTATCCGGGTTGCTGGGACTCGGCGTGCGCTCGGGGGTGACCGGGTGCGGTTCCGCTCGCGTTACGCCCTTCGCCGTGACGGGGGCTAGTGCGTGCAGTGACCTCGCTCCACCGCACCCGGCCACGCCGAGCCCCGGCAACCCGGATACTCCGGCTTGACTCGACTCAACTCGATCAGCCCTCTCCCGCGAGCGGGAGAGGGGGGCGGGGGTCAAGGCCCTTTTTAAAGGCCCAGCCCTGGCAGCACTTCCGTGTGTTCGATCTGCACGGCCTGCAGCTCGTTCGGATCCAGCTCGAGCGCCCGCAGGATCGTCGGCGCGATCTGCGTGGTCAGCACGGGGCCCTTGATCTGCATCGAGGCGATCCCCGGCTGCGACACGATCAGCGCGACGTTGGTGTCGTCGCTGCTGAAGCCGCCGTGCTCGGCGTTCTTCTTCTTCGAGGTGGTGTAGATGGTTCCGAGCTCGGGCACCACGATGATGTCCGGCGTATGGTTGTCGCCGATCGGGTCCCGGAACCGCAGCTTCATCAGGTCTGCGGCCAGTACCTGCTGAATGTGCAGCCCGGCGGCCACGTTGTTGTCACGCAGCCACTGCGCCGCCGCTGGCGCCTGAGTCTGATCCTGCAGCCAGATCAGTGCGACGTCGTCTTCGTTCTCGCCGGCGTTGACGATCGCCTGTGCCACCGCGTCGCTGCTGGATGCGCAGTTGGCTACCAGCGTCTGCAGGCCGCCGATCTTGTTGGTGACGCCGGTGCTCGGATTGACCTTGAGCGGATCGATCGGCGCCTGCCCGTGCTTCGCCGTCACGATAATCAGCGTCGAATCGTAGATGTGTCGCGACTTCAGCGCGGTCAGCACGCGGGCGAGCTGCACGTCGGTCTGCTCCAGTGCGTACCCCAGAACCGCGGTGGGCGCACCCGAGCCGTCTACATATCCGCCCGGTTGGCCGTTCAAGCCGGCCGGATCCGGGGCGAAGCACGACCCGTCGGTGTTGTTGTGCGAGACCTTCTGTCCGACGCTGATCGCCTGCAGATCGGTGCCGAACAGCGCCGGCGTGCCGATGTGCGGGCCCTTGCCGGTGTGGTTGTAGCCGTTGATCTGCGCAACCAGCGCGTCGAACTTTCTCTTGTCGTTGTCCAGCGTGCAGTTCACGCTGACCGTGGCGTCCGGCGTCACGTGGGTACCGACCACGCCGTAGTCACCGTCGTAAGGACCGGGAATCGTGTTCCCGTTGCTGTCGGTCAGCGTTTGCGGGTTCGTCACCTCTGGTGTGTAAAGGTCATCCACCCCGTTGCCCGACGGACCGTTGACCAGATCGTAGGCGGCGTGCTTATCAGCCCAGGCGGTGCGCAAGCCGGCAGCCTTGACGACTTCGAAGATCGTATTGACCTTGACGAAGTCGTGCGGGTAGATCAGCTGGCAGGTGCCGTCCTTCATGCCCCAGGGCAGCCGCGACGGGTCGATCTGGTTCTGGTCGATCGCAAGCCCGTTGACCACCTTCAGCAGGTCGATCGACTCGTCGTAGGTGGTCTGCTGGCCCGGCGTTCCGGTGCAACCGGCCGGCCCGGGCGGCCATTGCGTGCGGTCCCAGCTGACGTCGTAAAACACGTCGGCCGAGGCTGGCGAGCCGCCGGTCACGATCGACAGCAGGCCGGGAAACGAATCCGAGGGCCTCGAGGTCGAGGCGGCTGTGTAGCGAACCGCATGCCGCGCGATCTCGGCCAGCGCCGACTGCGGGTGCGACGCGATGAACCGTTCTGCATCGACCGCGTGCAACCCATCCACGCTGATCACCAGCACGCGCTGGACTTCGCGCTCGGCCGCGCCGGCCAGCGGGCACAATCCCAGACTTGCGATGGCGCCTGCAGCGACCAGCATCCCCAGGGCGCGTTCTTGTTTCATGCGTTCTCCTCCTTGCAGTTGGAGAGCGCAACCTACCCGTGGAGGATGACGGCACGATGGCCGAATGTGCGTTCAGCGCGGGGACACCCGCCCCCCTTTCATGTGACCCTTTGCTTGAGCAGACGCTGCTGCTGGCGCTTCCAGTCGCGATCCCGCTCGGCGTCGCGCTTTTCGAACTGGCGCTTGCCCTTGGCAAGTCCGACGGCGAGCTTGATCCGCCCGTTCGCGAAGTGAAGGTCCAGCGGAACCAGCGCGTAGCCGGCGCGTTCGACCTTGCCGATCAGCCGGCGGATTTCCGGGCCGTGCATCAGCAGCTTGCGGGTTCGGGTCGGATCGGCCCGCTCGTGAGTCGACGTGGTCGACAGCGTGCCGATATGCGCGTTCAGCAGGAACAGTTCGCCGTCTTTGACGATCACGTAAGCTTCGTTAAGCTGGCATTGGCCGGCCCGAACGCTCTTGACCTCCCACCCCTGCAGCGCGAGTCCTGCTTCGAAGCGCTCCTCGATCGAGTAATCGTGGACGGCTCTGCGGTTCTGAACGATCGACATGTCGGGATGCGAAGCACTTACAACGGCAGTGTAACAATCGCCTGATATGCACCGGGTCGAACCATCGGTGCTGCTTCCCTACAGCGCGGAGCGGATGTTTCGGCTGGTTGAGCGGGTCGACGACTATCCGCAGTTCCTGCCCTGGTGTCCCGCAGCGCACGCACGCCCTCTGCCCGACGGCAGCGTCGAAGCGACCATCGAGATCGCCTTTCACGGCGTCCGCACCCGCTTTACCACTCGCAATGTGTCCGACCCTCCACGCGAAATCCGGATCACGCTGGTGGACGGGCCGTTCCGCCGCCTGACCGGTCGGTGGCAGTTTCTGGAACTGCCGGAGCAGTCCTGCAAGGTGAGCTTGCAGCTGCAATACCAGTTTGCGGGTGGGCCGTTGGGCCGCTTGATCGCCCCGGTGTTTGATTCGATCGCCGGCTCGCTGATCGACGCATTCGCGCGCCGCGCCGAGTCGCAGTATGGCTGAGGCCACAGCAGGCACCGTCGATGCGGTGGTCGTTTACGCCGTGCCCGGACGGGCGCATCTGTTCGAGGTCCGGCTGCCAGCCGGATCCTCGGTCGGGGCTGCTATCCAGGCCTGCGGAATCCTGAGCGCGGTTCCCGAGCTGGCCGGACAGCAATTGGACGTGGGCGTGTTCGGCCGCAGCTGCGGGCTCGAGGCCACGGTGCGCGATGGAGACCGGATCGAGATCTACCGGCCTTTGACCGTGGACCCGAAAGCGGCGCGGCGTCAGCGCGCCGCGTTGAAAGGACGCTGAGCGCCCATCAGCCCGTCAGTTGCAGCGGGTTTCGATGATCTCGCGCGTGCGCTGAGCTTCGGCCGCCCGCTGCGCCTCGTCCAGCAGCTCGCGGCTGCCGTCCGGGTTGGTGCGCATCAGCCGCACCCCGTCTTCGAGCGATTTGATGTATCCGCGCGCCCGCTGGCAGTCGTCGGCCTTCTGGGCGGCTTGAGCCTGCCCGTCAGCGACTTTCTTTTCGGCGTCGGCGTGCTCTTTCATCCGCTTGCGGAACTCCTGCTCGCGCTCGGCCGTCGTGGGGGCGCGCGGTGCGGCCGAGGCGGTGGAATTAGGCGGCGGCTGAGCCGGCGCGCTATTGGGCGAGGGCTGCGCCGTCGCATCCGTCGATTCGGGGGGCTGCGCCGGTGACGACGGCTGCTGCAGCAGGTCGGCCGCCCTGATATTGGCCGGCGGGGGCTGATCCGAATAGACCGTCCGCCCGTGCTCGTCGCGCCAAGCCCACTGCGCCGATGCGATCGATGCTGCACCGTACAGCAGCATCGGCACGCCGATGCGGCATGCGCGCTGCAGGAGGTTTTTGCGTGGCATCCAGTTTTGCATCGGGGTCGACATCAGATGGGTACGGGTTCGAATTGGCGCACGCGCGACGGCCCGGCACCGACCCGGCAATTTACCCGACCGCCTGTGCGGCGAACATCGGAAAGACACATGATGAAACCGGTATTTGGATGGTGCAGCG